>DATIJQ010000001.1:0-4002 GCA_035478375.1 Saccharimonas sp. (SeqCode)
CCTCATACGGATAGACATTGGGCGTTGAGCTGGCATTGTTATACGCCAAATTCGCCGTGCCACTGACCGACCAATGCGACGTGTCTTGGTTAAAGCCGCCGTTTTGGATGGGGCTGGCGCCGGTGAGGGCTGGGGGTGGAGCATTACCTCCATTACCTGGCGGATTGGTCATCTTATCTGCAAAGTACACAAACTCGGTAAAATGCATATGCGCAGGGGTGTCCGTGCGTGTGTCACCTGTACCATCAAGACTGTAGTTGTATTCTGATACGGTAATTGTGCCGTTAGAATTTACTGCCTCGACGTACGCTACATGACCAAACGAGTTTCCTGCCACGCCTGCTGGCCATACGGCAGCAGCACCTACCGCTGGAACTGAACCACGACGTAAACCAGCTGGTACATTATCGTACCAATTACCGCCGTTACCTAAGCCACTTGTCCATTTGCTGGCGACTCCCAACGATTGGAGTTTCCATGCAACGTAATCTGTGCAGTTACGATATGCATAGCCGCGCGAAGAGTAAATATTGGCGCCAGACTCATCGTTGTGTTTATCTCCCCATGCTAAGGCAGGTGTTCCGTCGTTTTCTAGGCAAGTGCCAGTCACTGCGTACGGCGCCCTTACGCATGGTTTATTCCAATTGGGGTAGCCGAGTGTGTCTGCAAAAGCTACACCAGATCCGACAGGCGCAATTACAACTGCAATGAGACACAGTACAAGCGCAAACAACACGTTAGTACTTCTTTGCCTATATTTCAAGGTGCTCACCTCGGCGGTAGCGGTTGGTCTTTGGTGCGGATACGCCTTTTTATATCCGCATGAGTATGTATAGTATTATTTCGTTAGGGATTTCAATAGCATTTTTTAGAAAAGCTGTGGATAAACTGCTATTACTACTGAAATTTTATCGATGCAATAAATTGTTTTGTATCATTTAAGTACTGACTATAGTCCTGCGTAGAAACTGCATTACCTGAAGAAACGTGTTGTTTCGGGATTGATGTAACTAACGTCACATAACTACTGTTAGTTACTATTGTATAATCTGTTACGCTACCATCGTCACGATTAAGCTCAAAACTATATGTATCGTACCCATTGATTGCTGTAGTGCTTGCGTTTGCAATTTGCCCTGATACAATCGTTGCGCCATTGTCACCTTTGTAATCATTTACCCACCATTGCTTTGATGTTGTTGTATCGTCGTGTTTGTACACCGACACCGTTACCGAATAAAGAGGTCTATCGTCGACCTTAGTGACACTGTTTGGGTACACTGATCCGGATTCAAGACAAGTAACGGCGCTTTCGATGGTCTTTGGACAGCTAGAAGATCGTTGCGGCGAGTCGGACCACCCGCTCGGTAGCGTAAAGTTTACTTTGCCGTTTGCGAGGCCAAAGGTTTTAATCGCTGTATTAGGGCTCTGAACTGGAGTAGCGTTTTGGGCTGTATTTCCCGCGTTTGTAGCCTGTTTTTGATTCATCCCCCAAACATACCACCCAACCGCCCCAACCAACACAATACTTACAACTACAATAATGATTTCTACGACGCCAAAACCTTTTTGGTAATTTTTTTGTTGCACGTTTTATCCCCGATTACTTTTTAGCTGCGTATATTATTGAGCAAGCTCCCTCGGAATACAAGGCGTAAAGTGTGGATAATTAAATTTTCCCGCTGCGCAGATCATCTTCAAACGCAAGCATACCGGCAAAGGTTGGTTCGTAGCCGCCAACATCTGGCAGGTCGAGCTCTATAATGTGTTGCCAAACCGCTTTTATAAGGGTAATAAATGCGGCGAGTTCGGTAGTGTCGAATGCCATTTCTAAATTATGAATTTCGCGGTTATCGTCGGGCTCGATAAATTCCAACACGCCTTTTATAACTGTAAAACCGCCAAAATCCACAGAATTTTCGGCCAGCAATTTGTATAGCATAAGCTGCTGCTTGTATTTGTGCAATTTTATGCGGTCGTAGTCGGTGGTGCCACGCCAGTTAGTGGCGGGTTTGCCGGTTTTGTAGTCTGTAACGACCAAAGTTTTGTCAACTTTATTGACGTCGAGTAGGTCGATTGCGCCCGTCAGCCGCACATCACCCACGCGCACGCCCTGGGTGCTAAAACCGCGCTCGGCTTTTTGGTCGGGCGTAAAACTTTCGTAGCGGGCGCGCAAAAATGCGTGCAAGGCATCACTGCCCTTTTCGGTGATAAAACTGTGGTCGCGTTCGCTGAGGCGGGCGTTTTGTAGGGCCTCTTCGTAGTCGTGCAAAATGTCTTCGAGCGGACGCCGTTCGCCGGTCGCCGCCAAGTGGCTGTGGGCGCGCGCCAATGCAGCGTGTACGGCCTGTCCCATTGCCTGGCTGGGCGTCATGGATTGCGGGAATCGCAGTAAGTTTTGTAACAAGAATAGTTGCGGGCCACCGCGCGTGACGTCCAAAAAGTTGTTTAAATGAGTGGCGCTGAGCTGGTAGTTTTCGAGCACCGGCCGCAGCACATCTTGTTGAGTGGCGGTTGGCAGCGTAAGATGGCGCTGTTCCCAACCGGGCATAAGCTCTTCGAGTTGTGGCGCGGCGGTTTCGACCATGTGCGGCGCAATTCCTTCTTGTAAAAATTCGGCAACAATAGCGTCTTTGCCAGCGGTGTCGGCGGCGTGCGCGGTCAAAATAAGCTGCCGTTTGGCACGGGTCATGGCTACAAAAAATAGGCGCAGGGCATCGTCGAAGCTTTGCCCGGCGGGTTCGATGGGCAGATTATACGGGAATCTAAGACTACTGTAAGCGTGGCGAATTTTGCGTCCCCACACGTCATCTTGGCAGCTCAAAACGTACACGGTGTCGAACTCCAAACCTTTGGCCTTGTGGGCGGTCATAAGGTGCACGCCTTGCAGGGCGTCGTAAGTCAAGCTGGTGTCGACAACCGGCGTGTTGGTCCGTTCGCACAATTCAATAAAGTCCAAAAAGTCGCGCACGCTGAGCGTTGTGTGCGGCCGATAGCCCGACACAGCGCGGCGAATAGCGCGCAAATTGCTAAGGAGCGTCACGTAATGCGCTGGATTTTTAGCCAGCTGTTCTTTGGTGAAGTAATAGTCGCGGTATGGTGAGGTAAATTCGTCGTGCGGTGGTGGCGCGGCGGCAAATGGTGTGTCTGCGTCTGCGTCGGCGTCAGGCAATTGCAGTTCGCTGCTGCCCAGCAAAATGTCTAAAATGGTGTCGAGCGATTCGTGCATGGCGTGGTGCGACACGACGATTAAAAATTCTGCGATGCGCCGCAGTTGGCCGGGCGTGCTGACCATAAGCTCTAGCCACATGCGGCGTTCTTTGTAGGCGCGAACCGATAATTTCCAGAGGTCGCCAGGTGGGATTTGCCAAAAATCGTAGCTTAAAATTTCGGGCAATAGGCTTTCGGCGGCATCAAAGCGTTGTTCGCCAAGCGCGACCATGAGTTCGACGAGCGTAATGAGTTCGGTAATATGCGGACTTTGCAAAACGTTGCTGCGGCGCTCGTATTGCACGGCAATACCAGCGGCGTGCAGGTGCGGCAGCAAGCCAATGAGCTGGCGGTGAGTGCGAGCTAAAACGGCAATGCCGTTTGGCGCCTTGCCTTTGGCGATTTGCTCTTTAATATGAGTCGCCATCCAATGCTGTTCGGCGTCGAGATTTTTGGCGACGAATAATTGTGTGCTAGTGGGCGTGGCTGCACTGTGCGCAACCAAATCTTTGCGGATGTGCTCCAATGAGTTTTCTAGTCGGTTCGTTCCCTGTTTTATAACTTGCCGGGCGTGCTCTAAAATTGGCTGCGTCGAACGGTAATTATCGGTCAGCGTAATAATTTTGGTATTTTTGTAGCGCGCGGCAAAGTCCAAAATATTGCTAAGTTCGGCACCTTGGAAGGCGTAAACGGCTTGATCGTCGTCGCCGACGGCCAAAATATTGGGGCGGCCAAGGCTTGCCGGATTATCTGTTAAAGCTGTTAGCAAGCGGGTCTGCGCGCCGTTTGTGT
>DATIJQ010000002.1:0-6274 GCA_035478375.1 Saccharimonas sp. (SeqCode)
GATGTTGCAGTTTTCTGCACTCAGCAATTGAGTGCGCAACAACGACTCGGGCGACCGGCGAACGCTTGCGCGGTACCGAACGCGGACCGGTCGGCCCGCTGACTTCAACGGCATTGCGCCATCTCCAGTCGTTGTCGTAACAACAGAGAGCTAGCTGAGCAATACGACTAATGCCCAGCTAGCTCTCTACTGATTATTTTAAAGGGCGATACTTATATTAAAATAACGTTAGTTAAAAGTCAATAAATTTTCTTGACATACCCTTGATTTGCAATTATAATACCCACACTCGCATCCCTGGTAGAGGAGCAAGTCATGAGCAAAGGACCGTTCAACGTACTGCACGTCATGCCGTACGGCATGGCCGACCTGGACAGGGCGGAGCTGGCGGTCGAACGCATCGGCGAGCTGTTCCCCAGCGAGACGGTTACGCTGGTGATCTACGGCAACTGGGTGATGGTCCACCGCCACCTCGCACCCTCGGAAGTCAGCCTGCTGAACGGCGTGACGATGAGGGACATGGGCGACAGCCACGACATCGTGAGCGCGGTCGACGAGGCGCTGGAGATCGCCGATGAGGACACGTCGGTGACCACCATCATCGTCCTCCACACCGATGACCCTGGCGAGATCGCCGACCCGCAGTTCGGCGTACTGGCACACGTCAGGATCGTGCTCATCCAGCAGGAGAAGAGCGCGCCGCGCGTGACTTCGGCGAACATCGCCACCGTCCCCGCAGACGTCGAACTCAGCGACGAGAACGCCTTGCTGGCGCACGTCGCCGGCCTGGTGTGACAGGAGCAAGCGTCGCGTACATCGTGCCGCCGGCACCCACCTCAGGGAGCCGGCGGCACATGATCCAATGCGTCACGCGCTCTACCAAAGCCTCTCCCGTCCGCGGGAGAGGCTGCTTTTTTGCAATTCGTATGGTAAAGTACTGACTGCCTAGAGTACAAGCTCTAGCTGCACCTGCCGAGGAGTCCACATGTCTAATCCCCAACGCCCAAAACTGTTCATTGGTAATTTCCTTACCGAACTGCTCGCAACAAAATACAAACCAACGTGGCTGCCATACGAACAGCGCCGCCGGAACATCGTCAATACAAAGGCAGTGGCCAGAGTTCTTGCCGCGCACATAGAAAAAAGTGACGGCCAGTCGGTTTCGGACGTAGAACTTAAGCGACTTTGCGATAAAGTTAGTCGCGCATTGAACCAAAACATTGTGCAGCCACCGACGCTAAAATTGTTCGTTGAAGCATTTGCCATGGACAAGTCGGACGAAGTGCAACTGTTTGCCTTGCTAAGTCCTGTAGACGCCCAAGGCGTTCCGCAGACAAGCATCGACAACTATACAATACTTTCATCGCGCGATGTGTGTGTCGTAAACGCGTCCGGTGTTCCAACGCGGCAAGAAACCATGCAGATTGTGCGCGCCGGTGCGGCAGGACTGAGCACCTACGCCATTACGTTTGATACCGACAGTGTCGTTTGCGAAACAATTCTAGGCCGCATCTCGCCACTGGAAAAGACCGGCCCACGTAGATGGACGGCCCACATTACCAGGCCACTGGCGCCGTACCAAACCGGAGTTATTAAGTACGCTGCCGTGTTTAACTACTCTAGGCCACATCCGTATTTTGCGCGCACCGCCACAAGACTTATGCGCGACGTTAGCATTACGGTTGTGTTCCAATCTGTGCAACCCCCACAGCGCATACTACGGACATGGCAAGTGCCAGCCACCGGTGGCTACATTGAGGAACGTTACTTGCCGCGCGACAATAAAGCCCATTGTGCGGTCGAAATGTTGCAAGATCTGAGGCTAGGATTCCGTTGGGAGTAACCCAGGCAGGTGCGCCCGCCCCGCAAGATCTTGCCGGGGCGGGCAAACCTACACTTCGGGCAAAAAATTATTCCGGCTCCAATTCCATAAAACTGGGTGGACTTCGGCGGGTGTTATGCCGCTGTTTTTTAATAGTTCGCGCCAGGCGGCTTCGACTTGCAGTGGCGTCGCGCCCGGCACAACAAGCCCAAGTTTGGCACTGCTTTGCAACACGTGCGTGTCCGGAATTATAGAAATCTGGTGCGCGTTTTTAAACTGCGCGTCGGTAAAATGGCTCAAAATATACGGCCAATAATTAGATAGTTTTGGCCCGCTTAAATAGGGGAAACGCTTGCGGTATGTTGTTTGCAAAAGTGTAATTAATGTACCGGCGTCGTAGTCGGCTTCTTGCAAAAGCTGGCGCGGATCGTTGGCGTAAAATTGGCGGAGGCTGGCGGCAATCGTCGTCCAAATAAGCACATGTTTGTTTGGTTGTAGGGCGAGTTTATGCTTAACGAGGTCGGCGCGAATTTGCTCAGGCGCCGCACGCGCCAACAGTTCAGGGAAAAACACATACCGCGTTGCTTCGTCTTGCCATGTCGCCAATGCTGCCGCCCACATCGCCGGCGAACTGCGCTGAAAATTTATACAAACCGGCAGTGTAAAATACAAATAATTTTCGCGGCTGCCAAGTGGCAGGCCCGGATTGACTTCGTGCTGGGCCAGTGTTGGAATCGCATTCTGGCGGAACAATTCTAATAATGCTTTTACGCGGGCGAGCTGGACACTAGTAGTGCTTGGGGTCATATTCATGTCGCGATTCAACAATTTTTATTGTCGCAACTTTGTCTTGGTTTTTAAAGTTATCGTTGGTGCTTTCGAACGACAATTCTTGCCCGGCGTATTCGGCTTGCGTCATCCAGGCGTTGCGGCCGCCTTCAAATTCGGTGATTAAATCGCCGCGTAGGTTGGTGCAGGTAACGATGAAGAATATTTTGTCCTCTAGCATGTCGCCGGTTTCTTTATTAAAATCCATTTTGTGGTAAATAGATTCGAACGCCAGGTCAGCTTCTAGCCCAGTTTCTTCTTTAAGTTCGCGCGCGGCAGCTTGCAAAATTGTTTCGCCCCAGCGAATCTTGCCAGTCGGCCGGCCCCAATAGCCGTAAAATGGTTGTTTGAGCCGCTGTTGCACCAATTGTTTGCCATCATCGCGCATAATCATAAGGCAGACGGCGACTTTAGGTTGACGCTCGACCGTGCGCGCGTCGGTGTCAAAACGGTTGGCAAACTCTTTGCCTTTAGGCGTTAAACCGTAGGCACCGCTGGCGTTTTTGACGATTAACTCGTCATCAAGCAACTGCTTTAAATAAAAATTAAAGTGATCGCTGCTTAATTTGCTAGCTTTTTGCAGCTCAGCAAACCGTGCGTCTGGCCGGAATAATAAAACGTGGATGATCGCCACGTGGGCTTTGTGTAATTCTTTTTCGATACTCATACCAGTCACTGTAGCGGCCGCAAAATTATAAATCTAGTGAAAAAGATTTAACGTGGCTTTTTGGCCGCGGCACGTGGGGCGCCGCGACCCAGCCTGTTACTGGGGTGGTGGGGCGCAGAGGTTACGTGCTTCCAAAGCCCATTCGTAGATCTCACCCTGCGCCAGCGGCGATCGTTTCAAGACTTGATCAGCCTCATCGATCGTGCCCAACACATACGTCCATGTCCACCTCTTAATGTCCGCCAGCAATTCATGCCGCCTTGGCGACTTATAAATGCCGACCACGACGCCCCACAGCTCCGCCGACAATTTGGTAAGCGCGTCTACCATTGGGCCATGGTCAGGGTTCCTCAACCTATGATGCTCGACGTGGCATAGCTCCATCACTTTGTATTGAGCGAAAAGGTAGGTGTTGAGACTACCCAGCTCAGCAAACATGCCGCCAGGTTGCACGCCAAAGGTGAGCATTGCTTCGCCGATGCTCTGCGCGTCCACGAACATTAGCCGCGCAGCCTCCCAACTAGCAATGTGCGAAATGTTGAGGGCCTGCGCGAGCGTGCCAAGCACGTCGCCAAACCCCATCTTGCCGTCCCGAATGACGCCCTGCAAAATATCAATGGCAACCTGGACTTCCCGCCTGCCTTCATCCGAGCTCAAATGCCCTCCAACCGTAGTAACAGACGTAAATTATAGTACCATAAATTTGCTAAATCGTTTTAATTTTGTTGTAGCTGTATTCTTTAACCTTGTGCCACGCTTTGCTTTGCAAATTGTAGCCACGGATTTCGCCTTTAATTTTTGCCAGGCGAACGAGGGCGGGGTTGTAGGGCGCTAGCTTTTTGTAGTAGCGCAGGTCGTCATCGCTGACGATTGGTTTGCCGGGGAACATAGTTTTGAATTTTTCGCGGCCGATGCGGGTAAAGTAGTCTGTTTCGGCGTGGGGCGGGCAAAACGTTTCGGCTTCGACGTTCATGCGGCTGACAATTTTTTGCACGTCATCTAGCAGTTGCGGACTTTGCGATGCCACAAAAAGCCACACTTGACCGTTGGTGGTTTTAAAAATAGTGCCTTGCGAGGCAACGCCGGTTTGCACGCCGCGTGCAATAACTTCGGCAATGTCGATTTTTATATCGAACCGCTCAGCCGTAGCGCGTTCGATTGCAATGTCACCAAAGATTTCTTCGTTCATATTGACTTGATTATAGCAGAGGTGGAGGTAAATAGTGCCGGGTCCTGCCGTTCGGTCCACCCCATATCAAAATTGAATCAGTACTCAATTGCTAACTATGAAGGCTATTTGTTAGCTTTGCCATTACGCGCAGATGGCGGTGCCGTTGGCAAATACATCGCCCGCATCTGGAACAATAAATAAAGCCCGACCACCGACCCAAGCAGTTGCCCGGTAAATCCAAGTACATCGCCAGTGGCAACGACTTGCAAAACCGCCTCGGCAATATTAATGAGTGCGACCCAAAATACCAAATTCCAACCAAACTTTTTACGGTCGCGCAGGTTAGGGTAGGCGACAAAAAACAGCACCGCTTCAACAATCAACACCACCAATGCCACCCACAATAAAAACGACAAATCATGATATTGTGCGTACGGCCGGCCGTAAAGTGACTGCGCCAGATCGTTGGCCACGGCCGAAAAATGCCCCACAAACGCCAACGCCTGCCAAGCCAAATATGCGATCCATACCATAACTGCACCGGCGGCAAGGGCGATCCACGGCATAGCGCTCACCAAACTTTGCCGCCCACTTTGCGAAATAGTGTAGGGCGCTTTGGTGACAAAAATGCTATTCAACCAACGTTCTAACTTTTGCATGCAACCTGCCAAGTTTACTTTGTCTTAAGAATAGCGCGTTTACCCCAAGCTAGGCAAGTTGTTTTTACAGCAGTTGTACACCAAGGCAATGCCGAGTACAATAGGTGCGATGACGGAGTTCACTAAGGCCTACACCGCGCTCAATAAGGCCCAGCGCGAAGCAGTCGATACTATTGATGGGCCAGTGTTAGTCGTGGCCGGCCCTGGCACCGGCAAAACTCAACTTTTAGGCATGCGCGCCGCCAATATTGTGCGCCAAACCGACACTGCGCCCGAAAACATTTTGTGTATAACGTTTACTGAATCGGCGGCGGCAGCTATGCGCCAGCGGCTTATTAATCTTATGGGACCGGACGGCAACAAAGTCACGGTGCATACCTTCCACAGTTTTGGTGCCGATATTATTGCCGGCAATAGCGAGTACTTTTATAACGGCGCGCGTTTTAGCCCGGCCGACGACATTACCAGTTACGAAATTTTGCGGACTATCTTTGAAGGCTTGCCCCACAGCTCGCCGCTCGCCAAAACAATGAACGGCGAATTTACAGCGCTCAAAGATGCGCGGGCGGCAATTTCGCACCTCAAGCGCGCTGGTTTGTTGCCAGACGAGCTGCTGATCGTGCTCGACCACAACCAAACCTTTTGCGACGCAGCCGAACCGCTTTTAACCACAGCCTTTGCCGACCGGTTCAGCAAAAAAGACCTGCCAAAATTTGGCGAGGTGGCCGAAAAACTAGCAGCATTGCCGGCCGAAAAGCTGGCGCTAAAATTCGTCAAACCACTACGCGATATATGCGTACAAGAATTTGCAGCCAGCCTGCAACAAGCCGCCGAAACCGGCAAAACTACCAGCCTGACCGCATGGCGCAATAAGTGGCTCGAAAAGGACCATCGCGCAAACTTCGTGTTTAAAGACCGGGCACGTACCAAAAAATTGCGTTCACTAGCTGCAATTTACCAAAAATATCGGCAGGCGCTTTTAGAGCAGGCGCTATTTGACTTCGACGATATGGTGAGTCTTGTGGCGCACACGCTCGAGACCACCAATGAGCTCCGTTTTAACCTCCAAGAACGATACCAATACATAATGGTGGACGAATTCCAAGACACAAACGGCGCGCAGACCC
>DATIJQ010000003.1:0-3560 GCA_035478375.1 Saccharimonas sp. (SeqCode)
CCACGGAAAGTGGATGTGCTGGCCTGAGAAGAACGAACGCGGTAGGCGGGCAGAATATATTTACCCAGCAATTTTACCCAACGGCTTCGCCTCAACCACATACCGCCCGGCCGCAGCGCCGCGTAAATCGCACGAATATAAAGTGAGCTTTGGCTCTACACTTTGCGCTTCAATTTGGACCGCAGTTTGCGGCACGCTATACAACCGCGACACGGCGTACGCATACCTCGCGCCTTTAAAATCGACAAAAAATGTATCACCAACTTTTAACTGGTCGATACGGTAAAACGGCGATTTGGCCCGTGTTTGCTGCGGCGTCCATCCCATGCTAAACCGGTGAGCACTCAGCACAAAATTGCCGCCAGTCATTGGGTTGCCATTTTGGGGTTGCCGGTGCCAGGCGCCTTTGTCGAGCACGCTTATGTTGCTACCTTCGACAATTGCCACGTCAACACCAATTTGTGGGACATACAAACGGTCGCCACGTGCGCCCGGCTGCGTGCCATTTACGGTGGTCTGCACGTTTTCGCCTTGACCAAAATTAGGTAGCGCCGGCGCAAAAGTCACCAACAAAATGTATAGTCCGGCAAACAAAGCCACTACTAAGACCGTTGTGTACAACCAACCCCAAAGACGGTTGCGTTTTGTCATTGCTATATTATAGCGCTAGAACGAAACAGATGCGTCTTTAGCTGCAGCAAGCTCTTTTTGCAAAGTAGAATCTTGCGACTGCACAGAGTCTAACGGGTTTTTAAGGCTTAATAGTTGTATAGTCACCCCTGCGGTTGTCATTTGGAGCGAGTTGTTGCGCACAGCGTTATCGTCGCCATCTTTAAGCCCTTGGTTGACACCGGTGACGGCAGTTTGCGCTTGGGCAAACGCATCAATGAGCTTGTTTGTGTAATCTTTAAGGTCTTCGGGTGGCCCCAACTTGCGCAGCGCATCAACAAGTGCGCCCATAGGTGCTATGGCAGCTTGCGTTTGCGGCAATAGGTCAGTTTTTGTTGGTCCCACAATTCCGTTAAGAGCTTTAATAGCAGGCGGCGATTGGTTTTTACCAATGGTATTAAAATCGCCTATATATTTGTCGAGCTTTTGGAAATCATCTAAAAATGCTTTTGATTTTGTAATATAGTCACTTACTTTTGGCTGCAAAGCTTCGGCATCTTTACCAACGCCTAACGCTGTAGCTCCTGGCAAAAATGGCGAACCAGCCTGCTGCTGCAAGTTATTTGTTTGTGTCTGAGCTTTGTCGATAAGTTGACCAACCTGGCTTAAGTCTTGCTCGCCTTGTTGGCTTTCGCTCGCAGCAGTTCCTTTAAAAACGTCTTTTTGAGTAAACGCATCTATTGTCGCTTGCAAAGCTTCGTGCTGACTACCGTAGGCTGTTTGCACGCGACTTTTATAAGCCGAAGCCTGGCTCATTGGTACGAGCCAAAAGTATGCGGTGAGCACCATTACCAGCACAACAATACTACTAACTATAATGATGCGCTTTTTACCATTCTGCATACGGGGTGGTTCAAGCGGTACTGTTAGCGTAACAGACGGTACTGTTGGACTTGTAGTCATAGATGGCTGCGGTGGCGTAGCTTGCGGTATCACTGGCTGGGGCGTCGGCGGGGTTGGTGGTGACGCCGGTTGTTGTGACTCGGGCCGTGTAGATGCTGAGTCAGATGTTTGCTGTTCTGGCTGTTGTGAAGAAGTGTTTGGTTCCATGTCGTTCTTTTTATTACTTTAGCTTAACTATAGCATAAGCAAAACTGAAATACCCGCCCCCACACGGGCATTTCAGCCATATGGGTGCGGGTTAATGCACGAGGTACGCTACAAGTTCGCAGCTCATGCCGACAATATACAAAAACGTCGCAACAGAAAGCGCGCGGCGTTCTACAAGCGTGATCATATCGCGCTTGCGACATACAAAGGCACTGGCAAGGTAGGCATCGAAGCCGACCATATATTTGTCATTGCGGTCCTTGCTGGCCTTGAGTTTGAGGTCCTTAACAAGGCTCTGTAACAGGACTGTACCGTGCGGCTTAAGGTCGGATTTGGCGCGCCAAACCTTGAGCTTCGGCGAGTTCGTCAGCAGCAACACAATCGTGCCCAGCACAAACGTTGCCATGCTGACAATGGTCAGCGACTGCGTCAGCGGGTTTATATTCTGCCCGACCAATGCCGCAACCGCAACAATAAAACCCACGACCGACAACGGAACGCCGCCGCGCTTGATGATTTCGGCCATGCTGCCGCGGCGTTTGTCGCCATATGTGCGGAGTTTTTGGTGAAGTTTATTGAGCTGTTCAGGCTCGTCGAGATTAATCGCGGCAACCATGGCTTCCCGCCACAGTGTGCGCATTTCTTCGACTTCATCATCGGTAAAATACGACACGATACCGGTAAAGTAAATCTTCATAAGCATCAAAAAGCGTTTCCACCGAAGAACGTGCGGAATGACTTTAAAAAACTGCACAACTCGTCCCCAGAACTTACGCACGGCTGACACCTTTCGGCTATACGTAGCGTACCCAACGTTAGTGCATTTTACAATGTTCTCACTAGTGTTGCAACCATGTTACAATAACCGCATGCCCCGGTAGCTCAGCGGATAGAGCAGGAGACTTCTAAGCTTCTGGCCGTTGGTTCGAATCCAACCCGGGGCACCATGTTGCAATTATTTATATTTTATGCTATAGTATTTACTTGTGTGTGAGTGACTATTGACCTCGCACTAGAACTGTTCACTACAAGCGATCGAGGTGTCTCGTGAAGTTGAAGTACGTCATCCCCGCCGCCATCGCCGCCATCGCCCTGATGAGTGGGTGCAGCGGACAGACGACGACCGCCAACCCGCCCAGCAGCTCCGCCGTGCCGACCAGTTCGGCCGCGCCGAGCAGCACGTCTGCCATGCCGTACTACAACCCGACGCTGAACGCCGACGAGAAAGCGGCGTTCGAGTACTACGAGTCGCCGGAGCGACGCGCGCGGTTCCAGCAGTTGATGGACACGCTCGGCAAGCAGCTCCTCACCGACTTCGTGGGCCGGGGCGTCAAGCTCGACACGACCGGATGGGACAAGAAGAAGCCGGCGCCGGCGAACGGCTACGGTTCGATCATCACCCACGACAAGAGCAGCAGCGGCATCATTGCCCAGCTGCAGGTGATGTTCAAGGACGGCAAGCCCGACGTCACGGTCAGTCCCATCGGGCTGTTCCTGCAGAAGGACGGCACCGTCTACATGACGAACACCGTCTCGCTCGACAACTTCGCCAACCCGATCGTCCCGAGCGGCAGTGACGACTACAGCTGGGCCATCTTGAGCCCGGCGCAGACGCACGACGTGCACCTGATGCCGGCCGACGGCAGCAAGATCGACCTGAACTCACCGTTGCAGGGCGACTACCGCGTGTTCGGCACCAATGGTACGCAGGATCCGCAGCTGACGGTCGACGGCATCAAGGCCGCCGACAACGACTTCTTCGGCCAGATCGCAGCTTTCAACGTGACCAGTTCTGACTGGCGTTAGTCAGTCTGCCGAGGCGCCCGTACCAGGGCGCCTCG
>DATIJQ010000004.1:0-3727 GCA_035478375.1 Saccharimonas sp. (SeqCode)
CGGCAGATATTTTGTACGATGAGACATTTATACTAAGGGATACCTTTTGGCATAAAAAGAGAAGCATAAAAAGTTTACGTTCAACCCAAACAAACCAAAGTAAAAAGCCAGACTAAAGCCTGGCTTTTTACTTTGGTGCGCGAGAGAGGACTTGAACCTCCACGCCCTAAAACGGGCACTAGCCCCTCAAGCTAGCGCGTCTACCGATTCCGCCACTCGCGCATAAATTTGGTGTAGACAACGCTAAGCATACACGTTTAACAGATAGAAATCAAGACTACGTACGTGGCAAATGGTCAGCCAAGTGCTGCATTGAGTATTCGTGGCGCAGCAGCGGCGCAACGTCTTTAACAGTAACATCAATTTTTACGCCAGGGTTGAGCGTGCCGAACGGATCAAAGATTTTTTTAACTTCGCGGAAGACTTCGTACATTTCTGACCCGTAGACTTTTGGTAGGTACGGCGCGCGCAAACGGCCGTCGTTATGTTCGCCGCAAGTGCTGCCGCCAAGCGAAAGCACCATATCGTAGTAGTCGTCCATAATTTCGAACACTTTTTTACGGTCGGTCAACTTGCCAAGGTCCAAAAACGGCTGTAAATGCAAGTTAGCGTCGCCAGCGTGTCCCCAAAATGCGACTTCTAGTTTGTATTTAGCAAAAATTTCGTAGATGCGACTGATAAATTCGGGGAACTTATCGTGTGGCACCACGCCGTCTTCGACAATTGGTAGCGCCTTTGCCGTACCTTCGACATGCCAAATAACAGCGGCGGCGCTATGGCGAATGGTCCAAAGTCGTTGCTGTTCATCGTAATTTTGGGTGCCGACAAATTCGATACCGAGTTTGCGCAGTAGCCGTTCAGCTTTTTTGGCTTTTTTGAGCTGGATGCCATCTTTATAATCATCAAATTCGGCAAGCAGAATGAGCGCCGGGTAGGGTTGTTCGACAACACCTTTAAGGCGCGTTGGGCTAACGCGACCCAAAAATTCTAGCAGGTTACGATCAACAACCTCGAGCGCGCTTGGTTCGAGCTGCATGAGCTGCGCCACGACTTCACCTGCCTGTTGCAGGTCGGTAAGGTTGATTTTAAACAGCGTGGTGCGCGGGTTGTATGGTTCGAGTTTAATAATCGCCTCTGTTATAACGCCTAGCGTACCCTGTGAACCGACAATAAGCGGCGTTAAATCAAACGAACCGTCTTTGCCTTTTACTTGGCTAATCGCGTAGCCGGCTGCATTTTTGCTGACGTGAGGGAGCCCAGCGTGGCGGGCAATAAGATCGGCGTTGTCTATAATGAGACCGTCGAGCTGGCGGTAAATTTCGCCTTCGAACGTTGTGAGGCCCTTGCGTCTTTCGAGCTCTTTTTTACTGATCCGTTCGGTTTGGATAATTTCGCCGTTGGCCAGCACCACTTCGACACTTTGCACATAGTTGCGCATGGCGCCATATTTAACGGTTTTCTCGCCGGCGGTGTTATTGGCAACGGCGCCGCCTAAGGTCGCAAAATCTATAGAGCTAGGATACGGCGGCAAAAACAAACCATGACTTTCGACGGTTTGCTGGAACGCCAAAAAGTTAATGCCTGGTTGTACGCGGGCCAAACGTTGCTTTGTGTCGAGCTCAAGCAGACGCTTCATGTGGGCAGGGAAAACTAAAATAATGCCTGGCCCCACTGCGGCGCCGCCCTGATCACTGCCGCGGCCGCGAGCAGTTATGGGTAATAAGTGGCCCTTTTCTGCTAATTGCCACGCAAACCGCGTGACCTTGCGCACATCTTGCGCGTTTTTTGGGTAGACCACCATACTTGGCGTGACTTTAAACACACCACCGTCGGTCGAAAAGTATTCGCGCACTTCTGCTGTCGTCAATACCTCGCCCACGATATGCTCTTGCAAATAACTCGCAACCTTGTTCACCATCGCCCCCACTTAAGGATAATTTTTATGCTTATCACCATACTAGCACGACTTGGCTAAATGGCGTAATTTTTGCTAGCGCCAGTCGCGCTGTTTGTTTTTATCATTTAATGATGGGTCAGCGCGCAGATGTAATGTACTCATGCTGCAATACTATCAGGTTTGACAAACACGCCCGCCAGCGGAATGATAAAGGTATGCCATTTATCGGCCCTAACATTGTTGTCGAAGAAATTGATGCGCGGCGCTGGCGCCTTATTCATCCCGTTGTGTACAAAACTGGTCGGCACGAATTTACGGTGCCCACCGGTTTTAAAACCGATTTTGCCAGTGTGCCGCACGCCTTTATATGGCTTGTACCGCCGTATGGCAAGTACACAAAAGCGGCAATTTTGCATGATTATTTAAGTCGTCTCCCCGGCTTTAATCGCTCGCGTGCCGACGCCATTTTTAGGCGAGCCATGCAGGAGCTTGGTGTATCATTTTTGCGCCGGTGGATTATGTGGGCGGCCGTGCGGGCCGGCGCACGTTTGCGCGACGTTACTATAAAAGAATTCTTTATTTGGTTACTTATTGCTGTGCCAACGGTCGCCTTTTTGGCGATTCCTGGCGCAGTTGTATTGCTGTGGCTGGCAGCGTTTTGGGTATTAGAGTACGTTATTTTTGGCACGCTGGTGCCTACGCGCTCGATCGCCAATAAACCGTCATTTTGGCTCGGTGCTGACGCAATAAAACGACGTCGTTGATTATATCTTTGAAGACCTGCCCGGCCACGCTGCCGAGCAGGGAAGTTCTTCGAGCCGTTATACTACAGCGCCTTTTGTGCGGGTACTGTTTGGCGCGTCAAACACAAAGCCTATGCAGCCAAGCGCAAACCAAAAACCAAGCTGCACGGCCACTGACGTAGGTATCAAACTTACGATATCCCATACCAAGTGTCCCACAATAAGCGCCGCTATGCTGCGCGCGTAACGCCAACACAGCGCCGTCACAAACAAGGGCGCCACCATACGCACTACATCAAAACCGTAGTACAAATGGTACGACAAGTGCACCACAACAACGGCCGCAAGCCCCCAAAACGTACTCGCGACAACTTTACCGCCAGGCAACACCCATCGTTCGAGCAGCCAATACACAAATACTGTGGCTACGATTTCTTCGGTGAACGCCGATGGAACCGCACTCGTCACAACCTGCAACAGATAATTTACTGCGCCGCCAGAACCTACTTGAGCAGTAAACGGTACACCGTGGACGATCCGTATTACGACCGAGCCCACCACCCCCACAAGGAAAGCAAACCGCAGGTAATACCCCAGGCCGTGCAAAAAACACCGCCTGGTTACTATCTTTTTTTGATGAGCATTACGCACGCCGCCGATATAGCGCAGGGCGAGCAGTACACCGACACCACAAGCAGTAATGCCGAGATACTGTGCACTAGTGTACCAAATGCGGTCGGCAACCGTCCTGAACGTCGGCACAAAAATCTGCACAGCAATAGCGTCGCCAATGAACCCTATTGCGCATATGCAGGCAAAAACGAGGACGATCTTTTTTTTAATCGTCCATTGTATAGCAGCTGGCGGGACCACCGGTGGCATAAGCGGACGCCAAAAACTCAGGGGCGCCGGTTGGACGGCGGGAGTTGCGGGTGACACCGTGCCTCGCAATCAGTTGCTTCGGTCGAAGAACATTATAACTATGATTTAAATTACGGGTATATGTCAAGCTCGGTTCCAAGTCCATCAAAACTCATAAAGCAAGAAAAATAACCTGACTTAAAAGCCACGTTATTTTTCTTGGTGC
>DATIJQ010000005.1:0-3582 GCA_035478375.1 Saccharimonas sp. (SeqCode)
GCAAAGCTTGGCAGCCACTCAGCGCCACCAAAGAAAAGAAAGAAAAGGCGAGCGAGGCCACTAGCCCGCAGGTCGTCGTCAAAGCCGGCGCCGTAAAGCGCGAATTACAACGCAGCCGCACCGCCCGTACTTTTGAATTCCACGTTGCCGACCTCAAGGGTTTTGTCACCGTGGGCGAGTACGAAGACGGCACGCCCGGCGAATTATTTGTGCGCGTCGCCAAACAAGGCTCAACCCTCAGCGGCCTCATGGACAGCTTTGCCATTAGCGTCAGCCACGGTTTGCAATACGGCGTGCCGCTAAAAAGTTACGTCAAAACCCTTAGCAACATGAGCTTTGCGCCGCAAGGCATGACCGACGATCCTAACATCAAGACTGCCAGCAGCTTAGTCGATTATATCTTCCGCCGTTTGGCACAAGATTACCTCAGTTTTGACGACCGTTTAGAGCTCGGTCTGGCCAGTTTTGAAGATTTTGAGCAAGCCGAAAACCAAACGAGCCTGTTGCCAGAAGCTACCCAAGAAGCGCCAAAAGTTATGGCCCAAAGCGTGCCTACGCCAAAGCCAATCGCCAAAGCGCCTGTTAGTAGCATTGCCAGCGCACCAATGTGCACCGTCTGCGGCAACATCACCCAAAAAGCTGGCACATGTTACGTGTGCACCAGTTGTGGGTCAACGACGGGTTGCAGTTGATAAAACTTGCACCAACAAAAGCCTCCCTTCACCGGGAGGTTTTTGGTATAGTAGAGAAGTGAAAGCATTACTTTTATACCGTCCCAACTCCGAACACGAACGCCAAGCGCTCGATTACATGCGTGATTTTAAAATACAAACCGGCAAAGATTTGCCAACGCTCGATGTTGATTCGCCCAGCGGTGCGCAGTTTATTCAAACCTACGACATCATGCAATTCCCGGCTGTTATTGTGACTGACGACGACGGCGCGGTTCAAAACTTATGGCTCGGCGACAGCCTGCCGCCAGCCACCGAACTAAGCTATTACGTCCAACAGTAACTTGCACTAGGTAGTAGTAAAGCGCTACACTTACAGAAGAATGACAGCCAAAACAGTTAAATCCGACACTCGCAAATCCGAAAAGTGGATTTTTGGCACTATGCTCGTTTTTGGCATTTTTGGTTTGGCTGCGGCCTTTGCGCTGTCGGTCGAGCGCGTGCAGCAACTTATTGACCCAAACGCGCACCTCATTTGCAATTTTAATCTGATTTTTAACTGTGGTACGGTCATGCAAACGTGGCAGGCGAAACTGTTTGGTTTCCCGAATTCGTTTATTGGCCTCATGACAGAACCAGTAGTGATTACCGTTGCTATTGCAGGTCTTGCCGGCATTACTTTCCCGCGGTGGTTTATGAACACTGCTCAGATTTTTTACGGGCTCGGCCTTATTTTTGCGTATTGGCTGTTCTTCCAGAGTGTATTTGGAATCCAAACGCTGTGCCCGTGGTGTTTGGTTGTCACTGTGTCGACCAGCATTTTGTTCGACGCCTTGTTGCGCTACAACTTGCTTAAAAATAATTTTGGATTTAAAGCTGCCACGCACCAAAAGATTGTTGGCTGGCTCAAAAAGGATTACGATAAATTTATTTTGGCAGCTTGGCTGGTTGCTATGGTCGTAACTGTGCTGGTCAAATTCCCTGGTATTTTTTAGCAAATTCAGATACAATGCAGCTACAGCGTGTTAGTTTTTATAGCTAACAAAGCGGCTATCAACCGCGAGCTGCGGGAAGAACAGGCGTTAAAACCTTATTAGAACCCGCCGGCGTGGCACGTCAGACCACACTTAAACCAAGCGCCAAAGAGTCACATCTTATGGAAGTCGGATGGTACCGCCCAAACCTGGGTTCCGACACCAAAAGAAGTGACTTTTTATAATGTAAAAGGAGTACGCGCCATGAGCGACGCAAAAAAACACTTTTTGGCCGATGTTGAAGAGCAAATGCTCGCCACATGGGAAGCCGAAGAAACTTTTCAAAAGAGCTTGCAAAACCGCGAAGGCGGCGAACGCTTTAGCTTTTACGACGGCCCACCATTTGCCAACGGCATGCCACATTACGGCCACTTAGTCCAAACCACCATTAAAGATTCCATGACTCGCTACAAAACCATGCAAGGTTTTTACGTGCCGCGCCGCGTGGGCTGGGACACGCACGGTTTGCCGGTAGAATATGCCATCGAAAAAGAGCACGAATTTAAGGGTAAACAAGATATCATCGCCTATGGCATCGACAAATTCAACGCCGAATGCCGCGAAAGCGTCTTTAAATACAAAGACATTTGGGAGCAGATGTTCCGCCGCGTTGGTCGCTGGGCTGACTACAAAAACACCTACGCCACGCTCGACGAAAGTTACATCGAAAGCGTGTGGTGGGTCTTTAAAACCATCCACGAGAAGGGTTTGGTATATAAAGATTTCCGCAGCGCGCCGTACTGTGCACGTTGCGCCACGCCACTAAGCAATTTCGAACTCAACCAAGGCTACCAAGATGGCGTCGAAGACCCAAGCTTGTTTATGAAGTTCAAAATTGTAGGCGAAGACGCTTATTTATTGGGCTGGACGACCACGCCGTGGAGCTTGCCCGGCAACGCCGCAATCGCCGTTAACCCAGAGGCCGATTACGTGTACGTCGAACTCACCGATGACGATGACAACAAAGAAACACTTGTTTTGGCGCGCAATCGCTTAGAGGCACTTAAAGTCGATACCTACCATATCACTAAAGAACTAAAGGGGAGCGATTTGGTCGGGCTTAGCTACGAGCCAATCTTTACACTCACTAATTTAGACGATTACGACAACCGCGACAATTTATACAAAGTTTGGCCGGCCGAATTTGTCAGCATCGACGACGGCTCCGGTGTTTTACACGTCGCGCCAGCATTTGGCGAAGACGACTTAGCGCTGGGCCGCGAACACAACATTCCGGTTTTGCTAACCGTCGACGAGTTCGGCAAATTAAAAACTGGCGTCGGTATTCCGGCAGAGATTGAAGGCAAGTTTTTTAAAAGCGCCGACAAGCCAATCATCGAACACATCGCCAAACAAGGCGCCGTTTACGCCGCCGAAACCTTTACGCACACCTACCCATTTTGCTGGCGCTGCGACACGCCGCTGTTTTATTACGCCACCGACAACTGGATGGTAAAAGTCACTGACGTGCGCGACGACCTGGTCGCCAACAACCAAAAAGTCAACTGGACGCCCGGCCACGTGCAAAACGGCCGTTTTGGCAAATGGTTAGAGAACGCCCGCGACTGGGCCATAAGCCGCAACCGTTTTTGGGGCGCACCAATCCCGGTGTGGGTGACTGACGACGGCGAAATGGTGGTTATTGGTAGCGTACAGGAACTCAAAGAGCGTGCTGTCGACCCCAGTAAAATCGGCGATTTGCACCGTCCATACATTGATGATGTATTAATCAAAACCGACAGCGGCAAAATTGCCAAACGCATCCCTGAAGTCTTTGACTGTTGGTTCGAAAGCGGCAGCATGCCGTACGCGCAGGACCATTACCCATTCGAAAATTCGCAAAATTGGGACGAACGTTTCCCAGCAACCTTTATTGC
>DATIJQ010000006.1:0-2944 GCA_035478375.1 Saccharimonas sp. (SeqCode)
TACTGGTAATGCGTTCTTGCAACGCGCCCATTTCTTGCTGCAAGTTTGGTTGGTAACCTACAGCGCTTGGCAGGCGACCAAGCAAGGCCGAGACTTCTGAGCCGGCTTGAGTAAAGCGAAAGATATTATCGATGAACAACAACACATCTTTACCGTCGTCACGGAACGATTCCGCCATGGTCAAACCGCTTAGTGCGACGCGCAAGCGGGCGCCTGGTGGCTCGTTCATTTGGCCAAATACCATAGCGGTTTTGTCGAGCACCCCCGATTCTTGCATTTCTTGGTAGAGGTCGAGACCTTCGCGCGTGCGCTCACCAACGCCAGCAAATACTGAATTACCACTGTGGAATTTAGCAATGTTGTTAATAAGTTCCTGAATCAGCACGGTTTTGCCCACACCTGCGCCGCCAAACAAACCAACTTTGCCACCTTTGGCAATTGGCGCCAAAAGGTCGATAACTTTAATGCCTGTCTCTAAAATTTCGGTCTTACTGGATTGGTCAACCAAAGCTGGCGGATCACGGTGGATTGACGCAACTGTCACATTTTTGGTGGCTGCTTTGCCATCGATAGGTTCGCCAGTCACATTAAACATACGGCCCAGAGTCGCCGCACCAACAGGTACGCTAATTGCCGCGCCGGTGTCGGCGACGGGCATGCCGCGGCGCAAACCATCGGTGGTGCTGAGCGCAATGGCACGCACAGTGGTTTCGTTTAAATGCTGGGCAACTTCGAGCGTTACTTCGCGGCCTTTCGCATCAATTTTAAGAGCGTTGGTAATTGCCGGGAGCTGGTCTTTGCCAAACTCCACGTCGACCACCACGCCCACAATTTGGGCAATTTTGCCCGCTTGGGTCGTTGTCATGGTGTTCTCCTTATTCATTAGTTCAGGGCCTCGGCGCCGCCGGTAATTTCGGCCAGTTCTTGGGTGATATTGGCTTGGCGGGCATTGTTAAAGGCAAGGGTTAAATCGTCGACGAGCTCGTTGGCGTTGTCGGTGGCACTCTTCATGGCCAACATGCGCATGGATTGTTCGCTAGCAAAAGAATCGAGCAGCGCTTGCAAAAGCTGAGCGTCAAGCAAGCGGCGGGCAGTTGCTTCGAGTACCGCTTCGGCCGATGGCTCAAAACCAGCCAACCGTAAATCGTCGCCGACTTCAGCGTCACTAAAACCGGCGGGCAGCAGCGGCAAAGTGTGCGCTTCTTGGCGGACGGTGCTGTAGTAGTGAGTGTAAATAACGTCTACAGCATCGACTGTGCCATCGGTAAACATACCAGCTGCAGCACGCATGATTGGTTGCAAATCAGCAACGGTTGGCTGTTCAGGCAGATCGCGATACATACCGACGGCCTCTGTTGCGCCCAATCGTCCAACCAATTGGCCGGCTTTTTGCCCAATGGCAATGGTGTAGCTTTTTACACCAGCGGCTTGGTCTTTTTTGAGCTCGGCCACGTAACGTTTAAGAGCGTTGCTATTATAGGCACCGGCTAAACCACGGTCGCTAGTAATAACCACAAGTAGGCGAGCCTTAACGTGGCGTTTTACAAACAGCGGGTGCTTGGCAACATCGGTAATTTGACGTAAGCGGGTCAATAGCTCGCGGGCCATGTCGTTGTAGGTGCGGCTGCGCTGAGCAGCTTCTTGTGCTTTGCGCATACGGGCCGCAGCCACAAGTTGCATGGCTTTGGTGATTTGCCGCGTATTTTTGACGCTACCGATGCGACGTTTGATGGCGATGGTGTTAGGCATTCGCTCCGTACCCCTTAGCTACTTTTTTGGCTACGTCCATAATTAGCGTCGTAATGTCCTCGCTTGGCTTATCGCCTTTGCTGAGCGTTTTCATTTCTTCTTTGTGGTCGGCCCACAGGTCGGCAAGCATGGCACGCACGGCGTCGTTGATTTTTTCGACGGGTACTTTATCAAACACACCATTAATAGCCGGTAAAAGTGTCGCAACTTGCTCCCATACGCTCATTGGGCTGTACTGCTGTTGTTTGAGCAGTTCGACTAAACGTTCGCCGCGTTCGATGCGGCTCTTAGTTTCGGCATCAAGGTCGGTGCTAAATTGGGTAAAGGCAGCAAGCTCACGGAAACGCGCCAAGTCAAGCTTGAGCCGACCGCTAACACTTTTGACGGCTTTGGTCTGCGCAGCACCACCAACGCGGCTCACACTAAGACCAACCGAAATCGCCGGGCGAATACCTTGGTAAAACAGGTTTGTTTCGAGGAAAATTTGGCCGTCAGTAATCGAAATAACATTGGTCGGCACATAGGCGCTGATGTCGCCGGCTTGGGTTTCGATGATTGGCAAAGCAGTTAGACTACCGGCGCCATTGGCATCGCTCAATTTTGCCGAGCGTTCCAAAAGGCGCGAGTGCAGGTAAAACACGTCGCCAGGGTACGCTTCGCGGCCTGGTGGGCGGCGCAGCAGCAGCGACATTTGGCGATAGGCGACAGCGTGTTTGGTTAAGTCGTCGTAAATAATCAGCGCGTGGCCTTTGTTATCGCGGAAATATTCGGCCATGGCGGTGCCGGCGTAAGGAGCGAGGTACAAAAGCGACGCAGGGTCAGCCGGACTTGTAGCAACAACAATGGTCTGATCCATGACGCCTTCTTCTTTAAGGCGCTCAACCAAGCGGCTAATTTTACTGAGTTTTTGACCCACGGCCACGTACACGTTAACCACACCCGTTTTTTGGCGAGCCTGGTTAATCATGGTGTCCACGGCAATTGCGGTTTTGCCGGTTTGGCGGTCACCAATAATCAGCTCGCGCTGGCCGCGACCGATTGGCACCATGGTATCGATGGCCATAATGCCGGTCATCATTGGTTCGCCGACGGTTTTGCGAGCGATGATGCCAGGTGCTGGCTTTTCGACTAACCCCTGTTGTTTGGCTTTGATTGGACCTTTGCCATCGAGCGGATTGCCCAACGGGTCAACGAC
>DATIJQ010000007.1:0-10132 GCA_035478375.1 Saccharimonas sp. (SeqCode)
CGAAAGTAATCGCAAACTCAAAAAACTCGACGAAGCCAAAGACGAATTTATTAGCATGGCCTCGCACCAATTGCGTACGCCGCTCACCAGTGTAAAAGGCTACATAAGTATGGTTATGGAAGGCGACGCCGGCAAATTAACCGGCCCGCAACAATGGTTATTGCAAGAGGCATTCACCGCCGCCCAACGTATGGTGTACTTAATTGGCGACTTTTTAAACGTGTCGCGCTTGCAAACTGGGCGGTTTACACTGGAGCTAAAACGCAGCGACCTTGCCCAGGTAGTAAATGATGAGGTTTCGCAGCTGGCCACGACTGCTGCGCGGCGCAATATTACTATTCAGTATCACCATCCGGTGCAATTCCCAATGTTAACGCTCGACGAAAACAAAATCCGCCAGGTCATTATGAACTTTATTGATAATGCGATTTTTTACTCCCGACCCTCAAGCGTCGTAGAAGTAACGTTGGTGAATACAGGTCACGAAATCCGCTTTGAAGTCCGCGATAGCGGTATAGGCGTGCCAGTTAGCGAACAGCACAAATTATTTACTAAATTTTTCCGCGCCGAAAACGCCCGTCGTGTCCGCCCCGATGGTACCGGCATTGGCTTATTTATGGCTAAAAAAGTAATTACCGCGCATGGCGGTAGTATGATCTTTAGTTCTAAAGAAGGCCAAGGAAGTACATTTGGATTTGTGCTTCCGCTGGCAGCATTAAAACACCAGGCGCAAAAGCTCCGCTAGTATAAATACAACGACGAACGCAATTACCACTGCAATGGCCGCAATGCGCACTATACGTTTGTGGTCAACCCACCATTCGCCAAAAGCCGAACGCTCAACAGCTGTGTAGCGATGCACGACCGGTTTGCTTGGCGTGGCATCGGCGCCGGTGTAGGGCTTGTTGCGCTTTTTGTGGTTTCTGCTCATAAGGGGAGTATACCATATAAAAACCACCCGCCGAGTAAGGACGGGTGGTTGAATTACCTTTTTTATTGCCAGAAATTGGCGCCTGCGAGCAACGTGGTGCTGAGTTCGGTCGCGTGCTCAAAACCAGTGTGAACTTTGGCGTAAAAGTCAGCGTAATTGCCAGCGGCGAGCGAGTCAACAAGCGAAGTCGTACCGTTAACATGGTCGGTCAATTGCTGCTGTAATTTATCGCTATCGAGCCACCAGCTGTTGCTGCCAAGCAGATCGCTCAACTGTTGAGCAAACGTAGCAAGGTGCTGTTTGGCCTGTTGTTGGCCTGCAGAATTGTGGGCTTTTGTGGCATTAACGTAATCGGTGTAGTAGTTAATGTGCTGGCGCCATAGATTTAGGAATTGGTCATGCATCCCGGGGTAAAGGTTATTGATGATGTCAGCAAGCTGGGTGGCGTTGGCATCTTCTGCCTGGGTGAGGGCGGTGACGTCGGCTTCGTTGTTAAACTGGGCTTTGAGCAAGTCGGCAGTGAGTTCGACGTGCTCGTGTACTAGTGGTCCACCTTTTAAAATATCGCCTGAATGGTTTTGTAAAAAGCTCATTATTTGCCAAGGGTTATGGTTCATGCGGTGGTTGCCGCTATGTGCGCTGGCACCGGCGGCCAAGGCGAGCGTGCCGGCCGAACCAACGGCTAAAACGCTAAACGCAGTGAGCAGCAGTCGTTTAATTTTTTGTGACATACAAGTTCTCCCTTAATTGTTCCTTAACTGTAGCTAAGGTGTGGAGTGATTGCTGTGAGATTTTCTGTCGTCAAAAAAACCACCCGCATTTGGTGCGGGTGGTTTTTGGCGCTAGAGGCGGTCAGCAGCTAGTTAGCGTTTTTTGAAGATGGTGTTCAACAAGTCGCGGCGGCTGTTGCGGTAGTACGCGCCGGCGCCAACGAGGCTACCAAGGCCAAGGGTGCTGCCGATGATTTCGGTAGGACCAGTGCTTGGCAAGGTTTGGCAACCTTGCATGCTTGGGGTGTTTTCACAGGTTTTAGGTGGCTGACATTCTGGCAAGCTTGGAGTGTTAGCACACGTCTTAGGCGGCTGGCACTCAGGAGCGTTTGGTTTGTCGGCACATGTTTCTTGGTTAATGGTTAGATTAACCTTACATTTGTCGGTCGGTTTGGTTGTGCCTTCTTTGTAAGTAAGCGTGGCAGTTACGGTGTATGGACCGTCTTTAGCGTAGTCGTGGCTAGTAGTAACTACTTCGCCGTTGGTAGCTTTAAGGTCGCTGGCGGTTTGGCCGTCGCCGAAGTCAAAGCTGGCTGATACAAACGTAGCGTCTTTGCTGCTACCACGTACCGTAAAGTCGTACTTGGTGCGGCTAATTTGGTTGTCGGTTAAGCTGTCACACACAAAGACTGGCTTTGGAGGTTGTGGAACGCTGACCGGTTTTGTGCATTCTGCACGAGTGTCGCTGACGGTTTGACCGTTAGCGGTAAAGTAAACAGTTGCTTTAGCGGTGTAATCGCCAGGAGCGTAGGTATGAGTCACATTCTGACCAAAGTTGCTAGTAACAGTCTGGCTGCTGCCGTCACCAAAGTCGTACACGATTTTGCTTACAGCGGCGCCGTTTTTAACGTAAGGGGTGGCAACGTAGCTGTAGGTTGTGTCGTTGACTTTAGTTTGGTTTAACATTTGGCATTTGTAGCCAGGGCTGGTGCCCCACTGGGCGTTTGCACATTCAGTCAATGCAGCGAACTGCAGGCTGTGGTCATCTGGGTTAATAAGCACGTAGGCCGAGAGGGCGTTGCTGGCAAAAGCGGTACCGTTGTAACCCCAGTAGTAGGTGTTGCCACCAATGTTAATGCTGTGGTCATTGCCGTTGTTGGTTTGGCGGCCAATACTGGCACCATTGGTGGCAATAATTGTGCCGTCGTCAAGCACAATGCGGCCGTCTTTATAAACGGTGGCGTGTTTGGCGTTAGCGGCAAAGTTGTTGAGGTCACCAATGTGGTAGCCATCGGTAAACTGGTTGTTGTAGATTGCTTGCAACTCTGGGCTGGCAGCCACTTTGTTTGCAAGGTCTGTTGGGTTGCTGTAACCACAAGCAACAATCGCGTTATGGTCACTATGACAGTCAGCAGCGCTGGCGCTGTGCTGGCTCAATACGTTAAGCCCAATGATACCAGCAATAGCAATTGCTATAGCAGGGAGAACCATTTTGGGGCTTAAAAGATGTTTAATATTATTCACCTAAAATCTCCTCTCGTTAAAAACTCACTTGGTTTGTATAGTAACACTAATTAAGTAAAATGTCAACTGTCCTTATGCTTTTTGTTGGATTTTTCCACAGTTTTACCTCTGTTGTGGCATAATGTAAAGAAGATGAAAAAAGACTTGACACACCTACCCAAACTAATGAATACTCCCGTTAAGGCTGGTTTCCCAAACCCGGCCGAGGATGCACGGGGCACGGCGCTCGATTTAAATGAGCTCATGGTGCCACACCCTGTTAGCACCTATTACTTGCGAGTCGATGGGGACTCGATGACCGGCGCGGGCATTGCAGGCGGCGATATTGTGGTGGTCGATAAATCGCTCGACCCCAAATCAGGCGATATCGTTGTGGCCGCTGTCGATGGCGATTTTACTCTAAAGCATCTTAAGCGGGAATCGGGCGGCAAGGCTTGGCTAGTTGCTGCTCACCCCGATTACCCGCCAATTGCCTTACACGAGGCAACTGATGCTCAGCTGTGGGGTGTTGTTACCTACGTTATTCATAAAACCCGGGTATAATAACTGTATGGACAACACTCAACAGCTTATTCACGACCACTTACAAAACACAGAAGTCATGCAGTTGGCTACTGTTCGCGATGGTAAACCATGGTGTAGCACCGTACATTTTTACGCCGACGACGCTTTAAATGTGTATTGGTGCAGCGCGCTCGAGACGCGACACAGCAAAGAATTACAAGACGATAACAGCGCGGCAATAGCTGTAGCAGTTCAGATTCCATGGCCGGTTATTGGTGTCCAAATGGAAGGCACTGCTGGGCTTGTTAAAGATGCTGACGAAATTGCCAAAGTTATGTCAGCTTATGCCGAAAAACTGCACCGCGACTCTGAATGGGCTGCGCGCGTTGTACGTGGCGAGGACGAAAAGAAGTTGTACTGTTTTACGCCACAGCTTGCCGTGTTGTTTGACCCCGGCAATAAAGAGAACGCTCGGCGCGAATGGCGGCCATAAAACCCATCTTTGCCTTGGTCGACTGCAATAACTTTTTTGTCAGTTGCGAACGGGTTTTCCGGCCTGACCTCTGGCACAAACCAGTTGCCGTATTGAGCAATAACGACGGTTGTATTGTAGCGCGCAGCAACGAAGTCAAGACGCTTGGCGTCCCCATGGGCGTGCCATATTTTAAGGTACGCGATGTTTTGACGGCAAATAAAGTCACGTTGTTTTCGGGCAATTTCCCCCTGTATGGCGATTTTTCGCAGCGGGTGGTGCAGGTTTTACAGACGGTGTGTCCGGCTATCGAAGTTTATTCGGTTGACGAGTCGTTTTTAGACATTTCACACCTGCCAATCACCGATTACACAGCCTGGGGTCAAACCTTGCGCGAAACCATTTACCGGTACACCGGTTTGCCTGTGTCGGTTGGTATTGGCTCTAGTAAGACGCTTGCTAAGGCCGCGGCTGATTTTGCAAAAAAGAATCACGACACACAAGGGGCATTTTCGGTTGTTGATGACGATCAAAAGCGCGTTGAGCTCCTTAAGTGGCTCCCAGTAAAAGATGTTTGGGGCATTGGCTGGCGGACCGCACCAAAACTACAAGCGCGCGGTATACAAACTGCCTACGATGTAACTCGGTTGAGTGAGCAGTGGGCGCAAGAGCAGCTCAGTATCCGCGGCGTGCGGACTGTGCGCGAGCTAAAAGGCGAAAGTTGCTACGGACTCGATAATAGTAGTGAACCGCAACAGTCAATTGCTCGTACGCGCAGCTTTAGTCACGCTATCCGTGATTACTACGAATTAGAAGGCGCGATCGCCACGTTTGCCGCGCAAGCCTCGGCCAAACTCCGCCAACAAGGCGAAGTAACAAGCGGTGTCATGACGTTTATGCGTACCTCAAAGCATAGCGAAGTACAGCGCGGTGGCTCGCAACTGGTAAAACTCGTGCAGCCGACTGCCGACACAGGACCGATTATTACGGCTGCCTTGCAGGGGTTAAAACAAGTTTACGACCCTGAATTTGGCTATAAAAAAGCCGGCGTCGTGCTGGTGGGGTTGCAGACTGCGCAGCAGTTAGCTTTGCAGAGCGACCCACACCAGCTCGAACGCCGGGACAGTCTTATGCAGACTGTTGATGCCGTGAACCAGCGATTTGGAACACGGCTTGTTCGTCATGCCAGCGAACACATCGACGCCCACGCCTGGCACAGCAAACGCGAACTCCGCAGCCAGGCGTATACAACAAACTGGCGGGAATTACGTGCCGTGGCGTCTGGCTAAGCGACAACGTAGCCCTATTTGGGCATGTCGCGGCAACCTTCGCTGCCGCATTGTGGGCTGTATGGACAGTCTGTTTGGGCGTCGCCTCTTTGCTGTCGCGCTGCGCAAGGCTCCTCGGTTCGTTCTTTCTTACCGATTAGAGGGTTGCCATGTTCGTCTCGCAATGGTTCCCGTGGCTGCATAGGCACGTTCTCGAACTCCTGTGTCCACACTGCTTCTTGATTTTTTGCGAGTACTGCTTCAAACTACCGGAAATTGTAGTAGTTGACCGGCACCGAATCGGTCAGGACGATTTTCTCGTCATACTCGAGGGAAACAAGCGTTGCGAGAACTACCCCCAGCGCCAAACCGGTCGCTTCTTGTACTTGCACTGCGTTCAGACTACCACTGTTATTTTTGAGACAGGAGATGATCTGCTGTGCGGTTGATTCGACGGCTTCCAACACAAACCCTTTCTTTGTAAACAGCCTGCCTAGAATCGCATAACATTATCTTGCTGTCAATAGTCATCCTGGGGCAACCAGCGTATACTTGTAATATGTGCGGAATCATTGGTTACATCGGCGACAAACCAGCGCAGCCTATGCTGCTTGCAGGTTTGGCGCGCATGGAGTATAGAGGTTACGACTCGGCTGGCATTGCAACGCTGCACGCCGGCAAACTACAAGTAGTAAAAGCCAAGGGCAAAGTTGCGGCGCTGGTCCAAAAAGTTGGCGAATCAACTGCGACAGTCGGCATTGGTCACACCCGTTGGGCGACGCACGGTGAACCAAGTGAACGCAACGCGCATCCGCACCTCGCTGGCAAAATCGCCATTGTGCATAACGGCATCATCGAAAATTACAAAGAGCTTAAGGATGAATTGGCGAAAAAAGGCGCCGTATTTGCCAGCGACACCGATTCCGAAGTGCTGGCACATCTTATAAACAGCCATTACAAAGGTGATTTGGCAAAAAGTGTGCAGCAGGCACTGCGCCAAGTGACCGGTACATTTGGTTTGGCAGTTTTAAGTGTTGATGAGCCGGACAAACTAGTTGTGGCGCGCCGTGGCAGCCCACTGTTAATTGGACTCAGTCAGACCGCGACCTTTGTGGCGAGCGACCCGGCGGCGTTGGTCGGCTACGTAAAAGATGTGATTTACCTCAATGACGATGAGCTGGCGGTCTGCACGCCGGGCGCGGCTGAGGTGTTCGATTTTGACCTTCACCCCAAAGTACAGGCTCGCGAAACGCTGCAAATGGAACTCGAAGCCATTCAAAAACAAGGCTACGACCACTTTTTGTTAAAAGAAATTATGGAGCAGCCAACCAGCGTGGAGGCGGTGCTGCGCGGCAGGTTGTTGCCCGAACAAGGCACCAGCCACCTCGGTGGTCTTAATCTTAGTGGCGACCAAATCCGCGCCACAGAACGCATTGTAATTATTGGCTGCGGCACCGCCTATTACGCCGGTTTGCTGGGCAAATATTTGATCGAATCGCTGACGCATATTCCGGTCGACGTTGAGGTTGCGTCGGAATTCCGCTACCGCGATCCGGTCCTCAGTAAAAACAGCGTTGCACTTATAATTTCACAGTCTGGCGAAACCGCCGATACGCTGGCTTGCGTCGAAGAATTAAAACGCCGCGGCGTGCACACGCTGGGCTTGGTAAATGTCGTTGGTTCGACCATTGCCCGCACCGTTGATGGCGGCATTTATTTGCACGCCGGGCCCGAAATTTCGGTAGCTTCTACCAAGGCTTTTACCAACCAGGTTGTCGCCCAAATGTTGTTTGCGCTGCACGTTGCGCGCCAGCGTGACCTCAGTTTGGCTGACGGCAAAAAAGTTGTTGCTGCGCTGGAGCGTTTGCCGCGCGACATCGCCGCCGCCCTCAAAACCAACCGTGAAGTTGCGGCCGCCGCAAGCCAAATTAGTCATTTTAAAAACGCCATTTATTTGGGGCGCAACACGCTGTTCCCGATTGCGCTCGAAGGCGCGCTTAAGTTAAAAGAAGTCAGTTATGTGCACGCCGAAGCCTATGCGGCGGGCGAAGTTAAGCATGGGCCAATCGCGCTTATCGACCCCGACATGCTGGTCGTTTTTTTGCTTGGCAAAGGTTTATTGGCTGACAAGTCGTACAGCAATTTAGAGGAAATTAAAGCCCGCGGCGGCACCGTTTTAATGGTCACCGATACCGACGCGCCAGATGCACTGCGTGTCGCCACCCATTCACCGTGGACCGCGCCGCTAGTCATGAATGTTGTGTTGCAACTTTTGGCCTACCACATTGCCGTGGCTTGTGGGCGCGACGTGGATCAGCCGCGGAATTTGGCAAAAAGTGTAACAGTGGAATAGAGGTGTAGGTTGTGGATAACTTTGTGCTTGTATACGAAGGGAGCCTATAGTACTATCCATCAGTCGTGCTTCTAGTGATGTAGGCACGTAAACATTCCATCAATCCCAGGAAGGTACGGGTTGAAAAGAACAATGCGCCGGTTACTGACCGGCGTGGTAGTGGCGCTTGCGTTAAGCGCTGTTGGTGCTGACTTGCAAGCAGCACCGGCGGACGCACAGACGCGGCCGATCGTTATCGTTAACAACGCGCACATTCGACCGTCACCAGATACTAGCCAAAACTGGCTGACGACCATGCCCGCCGGTTCTCGTCCGCAGTACATCTGTTACGTTGATGGCGAGAATGAGGGCGGAACGACCAAGTGGTTCCGGGTTAGCTGGAACGGTGTCACCGGCTACTACAGCTCGGTGGCGGACGACATGCCGCTGGCGCTCCAAACCAACATTGAGGGGAACTACGGAATCCCGAGGTGTGGTTCTGGCGCTGACCTGCAACCCGCGGGTGGCTCTGGTCTGCAACCGGCAGGCGGAGCGGGCATCAACCAGGAATCAGGTGCCGGCGTTGCCGTTGCCGTCCAACCCGAACAGCAAGTGACCGAACCGTACAACCGTGCGGCGGCCGTGCAATGGGCGCTCAACCATGTGCAGGACATCCGTGGCAATCTGTTTGCGGACTGCACTTGGTTCGTGAGCCAGGCGCTGTGGGCCGGTGGTCTCCATCAGACAAGTTGGTGGAACGACTACGAACGGCGCCAAGGCAGCGTCCTGTCGCAACCCGGCACGGACGTTGCCCGTGGCGCGCCAAACTTGGTGAAGTACTTGCAGCAGCGGTTCCCGGTGACGGTAACGCCGCTTGACGGTAATCGTTTTCGCGATAATCGTGTTCCAGAAGCTCAACCTGGCGACATAATCGCTTACGACTGGGATAGCGACAGCACATTCGATCACTTGGCGTTTGTTGTCGATATTGCTCCTGGGCAGTATCCAGAGGTAAGTGAATGGGGGACTTTCCCTGTTCGTGAACCGTACAACAAACGCGGCTGGACGTGGTCGGAGCTGTCTCACAAATGGCTTCAGCAGGAGTATCCTAGGCAGCCTGATGGGTTGGGTGGAGTAACCGCCGAGCTACTTCATTTCAACCTGCCCGGCTAGCAAGCAATATGGAATGCCCGGTGCCGCCCGCAAATCTGCGCGGCGGCACCGGGGACTCAAAAAATAATGGTAGAATGTAGTTGATGCAAACGCGTAAGCCTAGACATTTTTTTCGTTGGCTAATGATAGCAACCATTCTTGTGATTGGCTGTTTATTAGCCTACGCTTCGTACGCCTACTATAAGCCACAGGTTAACTTCCAGGAGTATGTGCCAACGAAGCTTCCTACGGGCATGAGCATTGGCTCAAAAACAGTCGAACTTTGGAGCTCGCCGCTGTTACCTTTCTGGCCTTTAAAAACGAATGTACGTGTTTCTTTGGGTGGACGGATTTCGCTGCTTGAAGAAAAACTTACATCAAACCTTGCTACCAACGGATGTAGCCTAGTAGTAAACCAAAAGTGTAAAATGGCCCATACAATTAAAGGACAAGCTTATAGATTAGTAGCTACCTATGTTCAGCCGAATCCAACTAATGACGATAGGCCTACAAGCGTTGTTACAACTTTTGATAAGGGCGGTACCAGAATTTTAATCAATATTGACCAGACAGTCGCCCAAGTCCCTTTCGACTGGAATAATTTTATTGATTCATTTGTTGCTACGACCTTCAATGATTTTGATGTTACGCATATGCACCCTGGGCCTTAATTCTTAAACTGTAAAACCCGCTCCGTAACTCTTTACTGCTGCCCCCTTTTCTGCTATAGTTTTAAGCTGTTGACGACATTACGGCCCCGTCGTCCAGCGGTTAAGACATCGGGTTTTCATCCCGGCAACCGGAGTTCGACTCTCCGCGGGGTCACCAAGAGATCATTTTATGCTTTCAGCAACTGAAAGACCGGAGACACCCCTGTAAAAAGGGGTGTTTTTGGTGTTCCAGGTTTTATTTCTTCATACGTTGGCAAACGGTCAAAAAGAGCACCAAAAAGCTGGGCCTTTTTGACTGGATCAATCTGTTTTACGAGCAATTCGTCGAGGTGTTCCAGGAAATATCGTACCTTGGCGAGAATTTTGTTAATATCGGTTGGTTTTTCGTCCTCCTTCTTGGCTTTTAATGTTTGCAAGTCTTTGATTTGCTGTTCGATGTGTACGATGTCCTCCTCGATGAACTTAATGACCGTTACAGACTCCACCGCGCGAAGTTTGGCGACATTAGCTCTCACATCCTTTTGTAACTCCTCCATGCGCTCGTCTATGCCCTGGATTTCTTGCAGGT
>DATIJQ010000008.1:0-9432 GCA_035478375.1 Saccharimonas sp. (SeqCode)
CTATGAAGATTAAAATCGTCAACAAATCCAAACACGAATTGCCAAAACACGAAACGCCGCACGCCGCCGCCGTTGATTTAAAGGCAAATATTGACCAGCCGCTCACGTTAATGCCAATGCAGCGCGCGCTTGTTCCGACTGGACTTTTTATTGAATTGCCGGTGGGGTACGAGGCGCAGATTCGCCCACGCAGTGGTCTGGCGCTGAAGCACGGCATTAGTATTGTTAATACGCCGGGCACTATTGACGCTGATTATCGCGGCGAATATGGGGTGATTTTAATCAACTTGGGCGCCGAACCGTACACGGTGAGCGACGGCGACCGCATTGCCCAAATGGTCATCGCCAAGCACGAAACGGTAGAGTGGCAACTAGTCGAAATGTTAAGTGATACGCTCCGCACCAGCGGCGGTTTTGGTAGCACCGGCAAATGATTATTACGTTGACCGGCGACAACACCTACATGGCTGCGCAAGCGGAGCGACAACTTGCCACGGCGTTTACAGCCAACCACGGCCCGAACGGCATTGAGCGGGTTGATGGCGAAGAACTCACTGCCGCCCGGCTGCCAGATTTATTGCAAGGTGCCACACTTTTTTCGCCGGTCCGGTTGGTAATTCTTAAAAACATCGCCGGCAATAAAGCATTGCACGAACTACTGTTAGAAGCATTGGCAAAGGCCGCGCCAGACACAACGTTAGTTATTGTTGATAGCAATTTAGACAAACGCACCAAACTATATAAATCTTTAAAAACCACGAGCGATTTTAAAGATTTTGGTATGTTGGACGAATCAAAATTGGCCGCCTGGGTGCAACAAACTACCAAAATCGCGGGTGCTGAAATCGCTAAAGCCGACGCCCAGTATCTGGTGCGGCGCGTTGGCCCGGACCAGTGGCGCTTGCACAACGAAATCGAAAAACTGGCGAGTTACCAACCGCAAATTACTCGTGTGGCAATCGACGACTTGGTAGAAGCCAACCCACAGGCTGACGCTTTTGCCGTACTCGACGCCACCTTTGCCGGCGACGCCAAAAAATGTGCGCAATTGCTGGCGACGCTCAAAACGGGCGAAGATCCGTACAAGTTTTTTGGATTACTGGCGAGCCAGACGCATGCGCTGGCAATTATTGCCGCGGCGGGCGCGCGACCAGCCGATCAGATCGCCAAAATTGCTGGGCTGCATCCGTTTGTTGTACGCAAAACCCAGCCGTTGGCCAATAAATTAGGCGCAAAACGGGTGGCGCGCATTACGCAAATTGTTGCCGATTGCGATTGGCAGCTCAAAAGTACCGGCGCCGACCCCTGGCAATTGGTCGAGGTGGCGCTGCAAAAAATCGCTGCAATGTAAAACAACCAGCCGTGTGACTGGTTGTTTTTGATAAGTTTGGTGAGCGCGACTGCACTCTGGCGGCCGGAGCGCGGCGCACCAGGGTGCAGTCGCGCTCGCGAGGATCAGCTGAAGGTGTACTCGAGTTGGATATTGAGTGCGCCCGGGAATTGCTGGCTGATGGAGAAGTCGGAGAGGCCAGCCTTGGCCAGCTTCTGGTTGACCCGCTTGAAGGCATCGTGGTAGGTCCACACCGGCCGCTTGCGGTTGAGATCGTTGGCAATCAGCTTGACGCAGATCATCCCGGGGATGTCGCCGCAACGCTTGGCCTGCGGGTTGATGATGACCTTGCCGGTGTAACCCGGTCTGTCCTCCGCGCTGTAGACGATGAACGGACGCTCGATGTCGCGGTGGAGCGGCGCGGAGGGCACGTCATCATCCATCATCGCGAACAGGTGCATCATCCAGTTGCGGACAACGTCGTCCATCAGCGGGTTGGTGGTGGTCACGGTTGCTCCAAGGTGCAGTCGCTTGACCCGTACGCAGTTGCGCAAGGTTTGTGTAATAATAGCACTTTTTATAATAATGTCAATAGTTTGGGTAGGCGATTCGCAAGTGGTGAACGGTCACTGCGAGTCGAGTGCTTGGTTGACTAAATAACGACACAAGTATTTGCCTCTGGCGTCAATAAAAAAATGCCTGCGATTGCAGGCGAACAGTTGTCTATATTGTACAATATTGTATCTAAAAAGCCAATACATATGTCGGCTATAAAATAACCCGCCAAAGTAAGCGGGTTATCGTAAAAGCCAAGGACGAAACTAGGCTTTTTTAGCGGCTGGTTTTTTAGCTACAGCCGGTTTTGCGGCTGGCTTTTTGGCCGGAGCCTTTTTTGCAGCAACTTTTTTAGCTGGAGCAACGGCTTTTGGCGCTTCTTTAGGAGCAGCGCTTTTTGGCACGCTGGCTTTGGCAGCAGCTTTTACGCCGGCAGCCTTAGCAGCAGCAGCGAGCTGAGCTTTTTTGCGGCTGGCAGCGTTTTTATTTAACACATCTTTTTTAACCGCCTTGTCAATTTCTGACTGGGCCTTACTAAGGTTTTCGGCGGTCATTTTAGCGCTAAACGCCTTAACGGCAGCCTTGAGGTTGCGTTTGGTTTGTTGGTTGCGCGCCTTGCGGGTGGCCGCTTGGTGCATGCGCTTGATAGCTGATTTAATAACCGGCATACAAATTCTCGTTTACATTATTATGAGTTCAAGATGAAACTATACCGTAACAGGGAAGAAAAGTAAAGGGCCGGTTGATGTTGGGGCGGCTTTACAAGTTCTGGGAGCGTACGCAGTTGCTATTTAAATAAAACCCCTTGCAGCCCCTACAAGCTTATGCTAAAGTGAGCTAAAAGTGTACTTACCAAAAACAAAAAGGTAAAAAAATATGCAAAACGATGCGTCCAATGCCAGGCAATTGGTTGTAGACCGGATTCGCCAATCTACAAATATTTTAGTCGCGGTTAGCGCCAACCCCTCGGTTGACGCCCTTGCGGCGGCGCTTGGCTTGGCGCTCATGCTTAATAAAATGGACAAGCACGCCACGGCTGTGTTTAGCGGTGCTATTCCGCCGGCCATGGAATTTTTGAACCCGGGCAAAACGTTCGAAAACTCCGTCGATAGCCTGCGCGATTTCATCATTTCGCTCGACAAAGAAAAGGCCGACCGTCTGCGCTACAAAGTAGAAGACGATGTTGTGCGCATCTTTATAACGCCATATCGTACGGTTATTGGCGAAAAAGATCTGCAGTTTAGCCAAGGTGATTTTAATGTTGACCTCATTCTGAGTTTAGGGGTCGAGAAGCGCGAAGACCTCGACAAAGCCATCATCGCCCATGGCCGCATTCTGCACGACGCTACAGTTATGACGCTTAACATCGAAAACCGCCAAAGTAGCCTGGGCGTTGTTGATTGGCACGAAGCCGAAAGTAGCAGTTTGTGCGAAATGTTGGTAACGCTGGCCGAATCACTACAACAACCAGGTTTGGTTGATGCTCAAATTGCCACCGCCTTGCTGACCGGCATTGTGGCTGCTACAGATCGGTTTAGTAACCAGCACACGACGCCTCGCATTATGACCATGGCCGCCCAACTTATGGCTGCCGGTGCTAACCAGCAGCTTATTGCTAACAATTTGGTCAAGGCGCGCGAGTTGCCAGAGGTGCCAAATAATGGCGAGCTCGTACCTGGTGCGCAATCAATTAGAGTCGCTGAACCAGCCGAGGAAAAACCAAAAGAGCCGGGCGAACTCGACATTAATCACCCTAAAGCTCCGCAAGCACCAGTCGCCGCAATGCCGCCTTCGATTCCGGTTGTGCCGCCGCCAGCCGAATCGCCAGCAAAATTTGGTAAAAACAATCGCAACAAAAGGCAAAGGCAACAAAATGCCGAACAAACCTTGGCCGAAGCGTTGCCAAGCGCAGCTGCTGCAACAAGTGCCTTTGACGACTTAAAACAGGCAATCGAGAACGAAACGCCGTCCGGAGGCGCCACCGAAGAACGCAAAGCTCCTGGTAGCGAAGATGTCAATGGTAGTGACGAAGAAAAGTCTAAAGAAGACAAAGGTTATGTTGTTGGCAACAGTTCATGGCGCGGTCGCCGATTAGAACCACCAGCACTTGGCGGCGTGTTGAATGCTACAACCGAGCAGGCCATGGACGACACGCTAAAGGCAGAAGAAGACGAGCGCAATAAAAAGTTGCTCACTCATCCTGACGCTCCAATGAACAACAAGGGCAAGACTATTGAGCCGCCAAAAGAGGCGAGTCCAGAGCCACCTGCGCCAAAGCAAAAAGCCGCAAAGCCAGCTGAACCTACGCTGGAACCTAAGCCAGAGTCGGAGACATCTGCAACCGAACAGCCAGCGGTGCCAGAATTACCCCCAACATTACAGGCCATTGAAGATCCTATTTTACCACCGCAACCCGAACCAGTGGCTGTGTCTGAACCAGCTCCTACGCCTGAACCAAAATCTGAACCGTCGCCAGAACTACTGCCTGCGTCGGCGCCCAAACCGGCCGCAGAGCCTGTTGCGCCAGCATTACCGCCAGTGCCAGAACTACCACCGTTGCCAACGGCCGTTCCCGAGTCGCAGCCAACTACACCAGCCGAGACAACTCCTGCAGCTGCACCAGCACCAACCGAAAGCGCTGCGCTCGATGCTGCCCGCCAAGCTGTCGATGATGCTTTGGCCTCACAACCGTTTAATCCGGCTGGCCAGCCGCTGCAATCTACCGGCGCTTTGCCGCTTGGCCCTGATCCAAATGCTAACCCTGCAACAACTATTGTACCGCCACCAGCTGAGCCAACTCCTGCAGCTGCACCAGCACCAGCTTTGCCAGACGTTGGTTTGAGCGCACTCCCACCGCTACCACCAATGCCACCATTGCCACAACAGGATCCAAACCAACCATTGCCCCCGCCACCAAGCTTGAGTGATTTGCCGCCACTACCTGGCGATATTCCGCCCGCTCCAGTTGGTCCAGTTACGCCGCCAACACCCACAGCACCAAGTGCACCGCAAACGCCGGCTGCGCCGAGCGATCCAAAGCAGTTCCAGATTCCGGGCGCTTAAGCCTTGGTATAACCGCCCGTCGCTTTTGCAAGCAACATCTGTAAAAACGTGCTAGAGTAGGGGCATGCAAACCCCCAACGGATTTTTATTAATCGACAAACCAGCTGGCATGACCAGTTTTGGTGTGGTTGCGCGCGTGCGCCGACGGTTTAGCGAGCAAACTGGCAAAAAGGTAAAGGTCGGTCACACGGGCACACTCGACCCATTTGCCACGGGACTTATGATTATTGTTGTGGGTGACTACTGTAAGCGCGCTGGCGAATTTAGTAAGATGGACAAATCGTACCAAGCAACGGTGCGCCTTGGCGCGGCCAGCACGACCGGCGATCCAGAGGGCGAAATCACGCCTGCGCCAGGCTCGCACCCAACTCGCACTCAAATCGATGCCGTGCTACCAAAATTTACAGGCGCTATCCAACAAACGCCGCCCATTTTTAGTGCTATAAAGATTAACGGCCAGCGTGCGTACAAATTGGCGCGCGCAGGTAAAACGATCGAAATACCGGCACGCACTGTCACCGTTCATTCACTGCAAATAACGGATTATAATTACCCAGAATTGAACTTTACATGCCATGTTAGCAGCGGTACATATATCCGGACGTTAGCGCAAGATATTGCTACCGCGCTCGGTACAAGCGGCTACACAACGCAGTTGCGGCGCACGCAGGTAGACCGGTGGGACGTAAAAGACGCCCTCAACCCAGAGACCAGTAGCATCGCCGATTTACGTCTTTTATAGTATTGTCGCCGCGATTCCTATATATCCCTGTTGCGCTCCTAGGCGTAATCTGATATCATAACAACCGATGATTACTAAAGACACCAAAGCCAAGGTGATTGCCGATGTGCAACTGCACAAAACTGATGTCGGCTCGATTCAAGCGCAAATCGCTATTTTGACGCAGCGCATCAAAGAATTGACCCTTCACCTTCAGGCAAACAAGCAAGATATCCACAGTCGTCGCGGACTTTTGAGCATGGTTGGCAAACGCAAACGCCTGCTTAAATACCTGCGAGACAGGGATTATGACGCGTATAAAGCGCTCATTATTAAACTAGGGCTGCGCAAATAGGCAGCCCTCGTTCTTTTATAAAGTAGTATAATTTTTGTAGCACCTCGACACATAATTAATGCGTGTGGTGGATTTTATAATAAAATGCGGGAAGAGAAAAGACGAAGCGTCATCATTTTATTACAAAACCCGTTACACGCCCGAGGTGCAGAAAGGACTAACCAATGGGCACAATCAACCCTTTTGGCAAAGAAATCATAAAAGTTGAGGCAGATTTTTGCGGTAAACCGCTTAGCCTAGAAGTAAATCGCGTTGGTTTTAGGACCACCGCATCGGTAATTGTTCGCTACGGCGAAACAGTGGTGCTTGGCACCGCCATGGTCGGCAAAAACCCGGTTGCTGGCATGGATTATTTCCCGCTCAGCATCGACTACGAAGAAAAAATGTATGCAGCCGGCAAGATCAGCGGCAGCCGCTTTATTAAGCGCGAAGGCCGCCCAAGCGACGACGCCGTGCTTATTGGCCGTTTAATTGACCGTCCAATCCGCCCGCTGTGGCCAAAAGGCTACCGCCACGAAGTACAGGGTATCGCCACTGTTTTGAGCGCAGACCCAAGCTTCCGCCCTGATGCAATCGCCATGATCGCCACCAGCGCCGCTTTAATGCTGACCGGTGCACCGTTCGAAGGCCCAGTTGCCGGCGTCCGCGTTGGCTTAAAAGATGGCAAACCAACTGCATTTTTGCCACTCGAAGACCTTAACGATGGCGACTTAGACTTAGTTGTTGCCGGCACCGAAAGCGCCATTATGATGGTCGAAGCCGGAGCCCGCGAAGTCAGCGAAGACTTGGTAGCCGAAGCGCTGCAATACGCTCACGATACCATCCAACCCGCCATCGCGCTGCAAAAAGAATTAATCGCTAAAGTCGGCGTCGAAGCCCAAGAATACACATTGAGCTTGCCAGCCGAAACCATCCAACAAGAAGTTGACGCCTACTTAGACGGCAAACTCGGCGCCGCCGTTCGCACCGATTACCCAACTCGCCACGAGCGCATGCACATCGTCCGCGAAGAATTTTTGGCCCACTTTGCCGAGCAACTCGGCGAAGAAGCTTTTGCGCTTGTGCGACGCGACTACGAAGAAGCTTTTGCCAGCGCCGCCAACAAAGATGTGCGCACGGGTATTTTAGAAGAAGGCCTGCGCCCAGATGGTCGCCAAGTCACCGAAATCCGTCCAATCTCAGCCGAAGTCGGTTTGTTACCACGCGTCCACGGCAGCAGCCTGTTTACCCGCGGCATGACGCAAGGCTTAAATGCTGTTACCTTGGCGCCGCTTAGCTTTGCCCAACTTGTTGACACCATGGAGCGCGAAGAAGAAAAGCGCTACATGCACCATTACAACGCACCCGGCTACACCGTTGGCGAAGTCCGCCGTTTGGGCAGTCCAGGCCGCCGCGAAATTGGCCACTCGGCACTTGCCGAACGCGCTTTGGCCGCTGTTATTCCGGCTGAATCTGACTTCCCATACACCATTCGCAGCGTCACCGAAATTATGAGTCAGCACGGTAGCACGTCAATGGCCGCCACTTGCAGCAGTTGCTTGGCACTCATGGACGCCGGCGTGCCAATTACCGCGCCGGTCAGCGGTATAGCCATGGGCCTTATGAAAGACGGCGACAAAATTGTCATTTTAAGCGACATCGCCGACGCCGAAGATTTTGCCGGCGACATGGACTTTAAAACCGCCGGCACCGCCAAAGGCATTACTGCGCTGCAAATGGACATGAAAGTACACGGCCTCAGCATTGACGTACTTAAGCAAGCCTTATTGCAAGGCAAAGACGGCCGCGCCCACATCTTAAAAATCATGTTAGAAACGCTGCCAGAACCACGCAAAGAGCTCAGCCCATACGCGCCGCGAGTCGAAAAACTAATGATTAAACCCGAAAAAATCCGCGAAGTCATTGGCAAAGGCGGCGAAATGATTAACAAAATTATCGCCGAAACAGGTACTCAAATCGACATTAAAGACGACGGTTTAGTAACTGTGTCGGCCGTCAGCGGTGACGCCATTAAGGCTGCGCTCGAAATGATCCAGGCCATTGTTGTCGAGCCCGAAGTCGGCAAAGTTTACGACGGCATTGTGGTCAAAATTATGGAATTTGGCGCATTCGTCAATATTATGCCCGGCCGCGACGGTTTGGTGCACGTCAGTCAAATTAGCGACAAACGAGTAGAGCACGTGAGCGACGTGCTGCACGAAGGCGACAAAGTTCGCGTCAAACTGACTGCAATTGACGAGCAAGGCCGCCTAAACCTCAGCATGAAAGACGCCAAGTAGGGATGACACCCGGCGCCGCGTGTGCGACGCCGGGCGAGTGTTATTCCCCGGCGTAGTAGTCGTTGTACCAGTCGCCCCGCAGTGACGCTAGCAGATTCCTTGCTTCGCGCACGTCATCTTCTGACGCACCCATTGCGGCTGCGCGCGCCGCGAGATCTTCCAACATTTTGTCTACCTCGAGGATTTTGCTGGGATCGTTGTGCCTGCGGTAGGCTTCGCACTCCAGCCGCACAATCTGCGCTAGCGTGCCGTGCCGGGTAACAGACTTTTGGATTGCCGCGAACTCTTCGTCGGTGAGCGGTTGCCCCGAAAAGCGCGCCGCGGTTGCGAGCAGCGCTTGGAACGTGGCCAACTGCCGCTGATCTGTTGTTTTGGCTGTTGCTAGCGCGATCAGCGTTCGAGCGGCGATTGCATCGTTGCGGTCTTGACCTTCTAGCAACCGATTGATTTCCTGAAGGAGGGGGTCCATGCATTTCTCCCAACGACTATGCGGGCAACGAATTATATAATGACATATTTTTATTAAAATGCCTACAAAATGATGCACCCCCGGTTGCCGTTCGCCATGTGGGCGAGGGCAACGCGGGGGTTGCATCGATCTTGTTAGAGCTGGGAGAACAGCGACATGAGCGTCATCAGCGCCGGCGTGTTGGGGAAGCTGGCTGCCAGCGATATGACGACCTGCTGCGGGTTGGGGATCTGGGTTGCCAGCGACTTGAGCGCCATCTGGGCGATCTCCTGGCTTTCACCGACGATCCGGCCCTGCTGTACCTCAGTGAGGTAGAACGCGCAGATCTGGCCGAACTCGTTGTAGGCCAGGTCCTTGGTGCGGAAGTACAGGACACAGTACAACTGGTCGCAGAGCAACTGGATCTTCAGGGCCGGCGTGCCGTAGGTGTCCACGTACTTGAGGGCTTCGTCGATGTGGACTTTGGCCTCTCTACGTTTGGTGTCGCCACCCTGCACGAGCAGCGCGCGCGACAGCAGAACCAACCACCACTCGGAGAGGTAGAAGTCCTGCTCCCCGAGGGCGGCGAGCTGCTGCCGGCAGAACTGCTCGACAGTGTACGCCGTCTGCGGGGTGAGCCCCCGCCAGTAGATGCGGACGAGGTCGAAGGCCTGGCGGCGC
>DATIJQ010000009.1:0-14705 GCA_035478375.1 Saccharimonas sp. (SeqCode)
CACTATTATTTTAGGTCGGTGTACGAAGAATTGCACAGCAAAAAAACCGCTAAACCAAGCAGTGACACCAGTTTATTTTTGGCGCCAAATGACAGCTGGCTGGCAAAATACAAACCTGGCAAGTTACGCTATAAGCGGGTAAAAATGTTTACAAAAATGGCCGTGGGCAAGGGGTAAAAATGGGAGCACCCCCGCGAGCGTGCGGCTCGCGGGGGTGTTTGCTACCGGTATTCCAGGATGTTGGCTGTCAGCGGGGTCTTCAGCTGGATGAACTTCTCCGGGCTGTCGGCATTGCTGCCGTCCATGGCCACAGTGTAGAGCGTAGCACCCTGACCGTCGTTTGCCAGGAAGGCGGCCGTGTTGCCATCGGGACTCACGGTCGGGTCCCACACTACCAGTGAATCGTTGGTGTTGTGTAGCAGTGTTGTCAGCTTGATGACGTTGCCGTTGGTGTCGAGGTCAGCGCGGTAGATCTGGTGATCGTCGCGCAAGACCAACGTGCTGTCGTTGGGGAAGCTGCTGACACGCAGATCGCCCTTGAACTGTCCCGGGACGGTCGTCCCTTGACCGTTCGGCTGCTTGTCGGGCTGCAGCAATTGCAATTCGGTGCCAGAAAGCGTCGCAGCCCTGGTGCCGCTGGGGTTGAGAACTCGCCTGTCGTACTGGTCGAGCACCACTGGCGCTTGCACATTTGGCATGTACATGGCGCCATGGACGTTGCCGAACGGCGTGACGTACGGGTACAGCTGGGTCAGCGCTGTCTCTGTTTTGCAGTCGCTGGCCATGGCGTTGCACGACATGAGTACCGGCGAGTTCTTGTCACTGAGGTTCCAGTAATAAACGCGTCCGTCCTTGGGGTGGAACATGGGGTTGCTGTCGGCCTGGCCGGTGAAGTCGTTCTTGGGGAACGGCGACACAGGCGTGAAGTCGGCCTCGCCCAGGCTGCCGTGCCAGCCGACGTTGGTCGGACTGCTGGCAGTGTCCTTGGTGTTGTGCGTGGTCAAGATAGCGGTGAAATTGTTGTTGAACAGCGACCGCAATTCCTGTCCATCGTCGAAGTTCGCGCCACCTAAGATGCTGCACAACCCGGTCGGGTAACTCGGCGTCGTGTAGGTGCCGGCGAAGTTGTGCCCGGTCGTCATGCTGTGGTCCAACGTGAAGCTAACCACCGACATGGGTTGGTCCGCAGCGGTACAGAACGCGACCACAATGCCGTGGTCGGCGATCGCCGGCGGTGTGGTAGTCGTGGTCGGCGCTGAGGTGCTGGTCGACGTCTGCGAACTATTCGGTGGCGCGCTGGGCGTGCCGCCGGTGGTGCCGCAAGCAGCGAGCAGGGCAGCCACGGCAAGCGTGACAAGACTCGTGCGCAGTAGCTTCATGATCTCCTCATCCTGAAAGTAGCAAAAGTCACGCCCGATGGCGCAACTAGGTATATAATCGATTATTTATAGCAAAAAGTCAAACTATAGCGTCAGGCATAAATGCTATACTAACAGCATGAAGGCACCGCTAATTGCAAAGTTCACGACTGGTTTAGTGGCCTTGGTGATTGTGCTGCTATTTGCGGCCCAAACCGCCTACGCCTCACCGTTTGGTCAAGGTGTTTTTGGGGCGAATGTGCCGTTTGGGTCGGCGACAAGTTTATCGATTAATTTGGGTAGTAACGTGACCATTGCTCTTTCGCCCAGCGGTTCAACTTTTGTTGGTACGGGGTCACACACAATTACTGTTACATCTACTGACGTTGTTGGTTATTATTTGTATGCACACACAACTGGCACGACGAATATGGTCAGTGGCAGTGCCACAATTCCGGCCAGCGGCAATACGAGTGACGGGGCACTTGCAACAAATACGTGGGGTTATAATACGACCGGTTCGACGACGAACTTTTCGGGCATGCCGGCAACCAATGTGTTGATTAAACACGGGTTGGGACCGTTTACGGGCGGCGATCCAACCACGGTAACGTACGGCGCGCTTGTCGACAACACGGTGCCAGCCGGGACGTATTCGGTGGCGGTTACGTATACCGCCGTCGCTCAGGACCAGTAGGTTTTTTGCGGCTGCGCCACCACCAAACAGCAAACGCAACGCCGGGTGGAATAAGCAGCGACCACAACGGTAAGTACGTTATAAAGCCGCTGCGCTGCACAATTTGGCCGTCGTCGGTACGGTAGCCGTATGCAATTTTATAGATGCCTGGTAACAGAGGTGCGGGAATGCTGCTGCCAATGGTGCGCACTGCGCCTGGCAGCAGCAAGTGGGTTGTTGGCTGGCCCTCACCCTTGGCAGTTGGGCCGAATAATTGCCCCGATGTGTACGCAAAATAGTGAGTGTTGCCAGTGTCTTTAACGTCTAAACTAAAACTAATCTCGCTGCCAACCGCCAACCACGGGATGTGCTGGGCGACAATCTGACCGGTCAACTGCAAGTCGCCACTAACCGTGGCATACATAACTAGCGCGGCGCGAACTTGGCTAGGCGCGGCGCCGGCGGTTTCGGTGGTGGTGGCAAGCAGTGTAAAATAGTGGCCGCCGGGTTTGGCGCTGGCGGGTGGCGAAATAGTGTAGTGGATTTCTTGGCTGGTGCCAGGCTTGAGTTGGACTTGGGTTTTATCAAACGTAATCCACGTGTCGGTTGGCGGTTTAAACTGGTAGTTATAGGTGTAATCGGCTACGGAGAATTGTTCGTAGCTTATAGTGACATCCATTGGTTTGTCGGTCAAATCGGCCACGGTAAAACTACCGTCTTTTTGTTTGCCTGGGTCCACGGTGACGTAGGCCCGCAGTGGCGTAATAAGCAACCCGCGGGTTGGTGGTGGTGTAGTGGCATGTGCGGCGCTTGGCAAAAATAGCGCCAGTAAGATGGCCGCGCACCACAGTTTTTTCATTACTTGCTGGCAGATCGTTTTACGATTTGCACTTGGATGTCGGACACAACATTTAAGTAATGTTGTATGGCAAAAGTTTGGGCTTCTTGGCTGCGGTTTTGCCATTCCGGCATAAGCAGGTAGCCGTAGCTAAAGTCAAAATCGCACGTAATTGGATAATGGTCTAATTTATTGTCGATGCGCCACTGTTTGTTGAGGTATAAAAAGCTGGCTTCGCTTATGGCACGCTGGTGAGTTGGGTCTTGCCAGGCGCGCATGCTGCTGTAGTACGGGCAGGTGATGCGGGCGAAACCTTTGAGCGGGATGTTGGGGTTAGACGGGTCGAATTCGGCCGGTTTTAAAATGCGGTACACTTCGTCAAAAAAGGCAAAGAACGGGTCGTGGCGGCTGTCGCCATGGGGGATGTGTTCGACAAAGTTGCTGCATTCAATTTCGTCGACAGAATTATCGGCAAATTGTTTCCAGGGGAAGCTCAGCAAATCTTGCACATACGTTGCTGCTTTGGTTTTAACAATGTCGACGCCTTTAAAGCCTTCGGGCACGTGTTCGCCGCTGGCGAGCGATAGTTTTAGCGGCTTATCGTTCTTTTTTGTTGCCATAAAATCCTTTACCACATTATTTGGTTAACTGCGTCGTAGTGGCCAACGCGGACGCGGGCGTCGCAGGCGACTTTGTAGCCAAGTTCGCGGACGCGCCTAAAAAACCACAGGTCTTGAGTCATGAGTTCGCCGCTGCCATTGGGGTTAATATGTTGACGAGTTTTGAACCAGGTGCCGTATTCGAACCGCTTGTCTTTTAACATTTCCATGCGATATAGCGTAAAGCCCATGCCCAATCCGTTGCACGGCGTAACGGTGCCGGGCTGTGGGATTTGGGGGATAAAGCTGACCGGCATAACGCTGGGGTCGCCGTAACACATGGGCTGGCCGCCTTCGCCTTTGGTCCAATACAAACCGCCAACCGCGTCGTAGTCGTCGATTGATTCGTATAGTTTTAGGAGGCCGTCGGCGGGTGGGGCGTTGTCTTCTTCGAGTGTGAGCAAAAATTTAAAGGTGCTGAGGTCGGGGTTTTCTAAGATCATTTTTACGACTTGGTTGTATGCTTCGCCGACTTCCATGCCTTCCATAAAAATAGGGCCGAGCACTTTTTGGTTCATGGGGCGAATAAGTCCTTGCCAGCTTTGCACCACTCGCGCTGGAATCATGCCGCGAGTCGGGCAGACAATAATAGTGCTGAGGTCGCGGTAGGTTTTTTCTTTTTCAAGCCGGGTAGCATAGTCGCTGGCGTTATGAATGCCGATGTCATTGGGCACAATTATAGTTGGCTTGGTCATATGGGCCTCATTTTACCACATTACGACCCTAGCCAAGCAGTAGTGCTACCACTTGAGCCTGGCCCTAATGCGTCGAACGCGACAACCACTACTGGTTCCTAAAGATTACAATAAAGTTACCGCGAACACCGTGCGTGCCAGATTGGGTGATTTGACTTTGCTGGTGCGTTTGGTTGGTGGCGCTAATGCTGACATTGTTTACACCTTGCAATGGTTGGAAGAGGTTGATGCTGGCATTGCTTGCGGCCGAAAAATCTTGCCAGGCCACGGCACTGTAAGATGACCCGGCGATTGGCGCAAACGTAAAGCCCGGCGCGGTGGTGGCGGTGCCGACTGAACTTGTAGCGCTCGAAATCTGCAGCCCCATGTAATATTCGCCCGGTACAAGTGAGGTGGCTAAGTTAAAGCTCATGACGCGCGGGCCAGTTATAGAACTGTAAAAGCCAGTGTTCGACGCATATGAATACGAGTTTGACGATGATTGCCCGACAATCGGGTTAAGTGTTGACCCGTTGCGACTGTACAACACACCAAAAGCGGTAAACGCGACAGCGGCGGTGTTGGCGCTGGACTGCGTGCCGCCCGAAATCGACACTGGGATATCGACGCGACTAAACGAGACCGCGTTATCCAAAATCATGCGGGCCAGTGACACCGATGTGTTAGCTGCGGCAAATGTAGTCGACGAATAAATAGCCGCGCTGTTGTGCATCCAGTTAGACAAAATCGGCGCGCCCACACTAATTGTTGAGCCGTTAGTTGAGATGCTGAGCTGTCCAGTGGCCGACAGACTCGATGTTTGTGGCACTGACACTTGGAACGACTGGCCGGTTGTCGACGCAATCGTAATCGCGCCGCCGCCCTCAATTAAGTTAACGGTGCCGCTGGTAAACGTCGCTTGTGAGTTCGCCAGCGCAATACCGCCGCCCGCGCCCCCAGCGCCCCCTACAATAGTCACCGCGTTGCCGTTTTGGCTCAGCGTAATGTTGTTGCCGCCGGCCAGCGTCAATGTGCCGGAGCTAATTTGGGCCAACGTTCCTGTTGTATTGCCAGCAAGGGTGATGTTATGCAAGTTTTGGGTTTGAACTGTTTGGCTGGCAGCAGAAATAGTCACTGCGTTAGCATTTTGCGACAATGTGACGTTGTTGCCGCCCGCTAGTGTCATTGTTCCTGAGCTTATAACGGCCAACGTACCAGTGGTGTTGCCGGCAAGCGTGACGTTGCGTAAGTTTTGCGTCTGGACGCTTTGGCTGGCGGCAGAAATAGTTATGGCGTTGCCGTTTTGGCTCAGCGTTACATTGTTCCCGCCAGCCAACGTTAGCGTGCCAGAGCTAACCTGCGCTAATGCACCACTAGTGTTGCCAGCAAGCGTTAGGTTGTGAACGTTCTGCGTTTGCACCGTTTGGTTGGCGGCCGAAACAGTTATAGTGCCAGATGAGGCGTTTATGCTTTGGCTCAGTGTAATATTGTTGCCGCCCACAAATGCAAATTGCACCGCGCTGCCACTGACCATGCCAGTGGTGCCCGATGTATTGCCCAGATTACTCATGCCAAAACTGTTGCTGCCGCCAGCCGCGGCGTTCGCACCCGAAATAGTAATGCTGCCCGCGTTTTGACTCAGTGTAATATTGTTGCCGCCCGCCAAAACCATTGTGCCCGAACTAAGAAGCACGGGTGTTCCGCTGGTGTTACCCGAAATGCTTGCATTTATACGGCCGCCATTGGCCGGTGGCAAATACGTCATATCATTCTAAATTATATACCATGCGCTACCGTCGCAGGCGAGGGTTAGCGACGTATACTGCAAGTTGAGGGTGACACTACTTTGGCCGTCGATGGTGTCGCTAGCGGTTGTGCCGACGGTGCAGGTGTTGGCGCTGCCGTCGACACGTTTGACGTAAAAGCGGTAGCCCGCGTTGGAGCTCGCCGCAGGCAACGTTATGGTCACGTTACCACTGGTGGCATTGGCAAAAATAATGGTGTCAGTATTTGTGATGGTGTAGTTGCTGGTTTTGGTGGCGGTAGCCAGCGTGGCGTCGCTCCAGGCCGGAATGCCGCCCGATACGCGCAACGTCTTGCCCGTCGCGCCGATGCCCAGTCGTACAAAGTTACCAGATGAATCGCGGTAATATACGTCGCCGGTCGCGCCCGACGAATCGTCGTAAATAGCGACTTTTTTACGCGTTGTGCCAGTGGTTATGGTGAAGTACAGCGAGTCGGTGTTGAATTCAACCGCACCAGCCTCGGCCGTGCTCAGCAATGTGCCAGAGGTAAATTTAAGCGGCGCCGTACCAGCCGTTGCCGTACCAGCGCGGACCGTAATTTTTTGGTGGCCACCGTTGACCGGGTTGTCGGTGTCGTCGTTAAAATGTTCTTTTGTGAGGTATTGACGTAAAATGTCACCCCACACTCCGTCATCGCTGTTGACTATTGGCAAACGCTGGACAGTCACAGGCTATACTCCGAATTTGCTGGCGCCAAACCCGTGCGCCGCGCTTTTAACCACAATTTTTGTGGGTGCTTTTGCGGGTTGACGGTATTGATTCAAAAAGCGCATAAAATTGCCCAAACCAAACAGCACCAGCAACGATGCGCCGCTGAGCTGCAAAAACTCCTTACGAGTCATCTGTCTTTCTAGCAATTGCTTAGAAATCCCGCGCATAACACCCCATATTTGTTACGAGTATAACACGCTTATGCTTTTGCGAGCTAGCGTTTGAGCCGTTTGGCGGTTTTGATCATGCCGCGCACAATGTTCCAAACGCCAGCGGCGATCAGCAAAAAGATTATTAAGACGATGAGCAGAACTTTCCAGGGAATAACCCAAAAATTGGTGTCACCTTGCACTGGCACGTCGCGGTGGCCGTCGTCGTACACGGCAACTAGTTTGGCGGTGTAGCGACCAAAGCACAGGTCGCCTAATTTGTTCCAGTTCCAGTTGGTGGTGGTTTTGGTGGTGCCGTCGTCGGCGGTTGAGGTGCTTTCGACCTGGAAACCATTGGACCAATCAACGCTAAATATGCGCTGCGTGCCGGGCAAAATAAAGCCGTTGGTTTTGTTAAAATCGAGCGTGTCTATAGGTGTTTTATCGTCGCTGCCGCGCTGAATAAAGACATTACCACTAATTTGGGCGATGGTATTGCCGGTGTTTTTAACGGTGGCATTTAGGGTGACAGGTAAATCTTCGGTCGTGCCTTTTGCCGCCGAGAAATTAACTAGTTGCAGACTGCGCACCGCACCTGGCCGGTCAACGTTTATGAGCGTAAAAATCGCTACTGAGCCATTCAGCAATCGACCGTCACTGATGTCGGTCGTATTGCTGGCGCGACTAATAATAAGGGCGAACGAGTAGCTAAAACCGGCGTCTTTGGGTACGGCGAGCTTAACTGTTTCGGTGTAAATTTGGCCAGGTTGCACGGTAAAAGTTGGCGCACTAAAGCTTATCCAGCTGGCAATATCGGGCTGTTTGGTGTCGTTAAGGGCGACTTTTTGGCTGTTGCTGTCAAAAGTGAACGCGCGCGGCGCTATTTTAAGGTTTTCTGCCACTGGCCCTTCATTGCGTATTTTAACATCGAGCGAAGTTGTTTGCCCCGGCTTAACGGTCGCTACCAACGGTGATGGTGACACTTGCAAAAAAAATTCACCATTGCCGTTGGTAGCGGCAAAAGCGCCATGCACTACACCTACCGTCAATGCCAAAACGGCAATAATACTAATGAATGCACCAAGCAAAAACCGCGTCAGTCTACCTTGCATGTTTTTTAGTATACCCTAAAACAGGCCGGCGCCAACGTAGGTTTGAGTGTCAGTATAGTCGCTCGCGGCTGGCGTAGTGCCGCTAATGGCGACATTGTTTTTTATAGTAAGTACAGCGTTGCTTGCTGTGCCCGTCGAAGTTGTAAGTGTGCGCAACGTTGTGTCTAAGCCGCCGCCCTGCCCGGTGCTGGTGCCAACAAATGGTGCAGCCACCGTAATGCTGCCCGAGCCGCTCGTCTGCGTAAAGGTTATACCAGTGTTGTAACCGGCAGTACCTGCTGCCTGCGTGCTGTTACTGCCCGGTGATGTTGAGGCAATGGTCGATGAAGCTGTTGCCGATGTTAAACCAGTGTTAGCATCTTTTGCCCACACCATCCAGCCGTTGCGGGCGTTGGTGTTTACAGTAATGGTGCGTGGCGTTGGACTGGTTGTAACGCTGCCAGTGCTTAAGGTGCCTAAAGCGTCGGTGTTGGCGCTGAGTGCGAACGAAAAGGTCGATGGCACGCTTGCCGATACAGCAATTTGGTCATTGCTAACGCTGGCCGTGCTAAACCCGGCGGTGTCAATTGTTGCTGGCGTGCTGTCCTGAGTTGTAACCGTACCAGTGTTTGAACTGGCCGCGCCAGATTGGATAGTTACTGCTGCAGTGTTTATCCAGTTAAAACAATACAATGTGCCAACGACTAAATCGGTGCTAGGGAAGGTGACATCCTGACCTGTTACATTTGTTGCTGTACCAATGCCAAGCCATGCCGTGCCGCCGCTTGGCCAAGCCAGGTTAGTAGTGCTCGTTGTAAAGTTGGCCGCCGTCCCTAAAGTGTAGCCAGTCGGGAAGGTGACCTGTACATGTGCTTCTGTTGAAGCCGTAGTGGGCATAGCGCAGACTGTACCAGTAGTGGCTGTGCTAATCGCCATGCGGTCAAACCGCACAAAAACCTGGGTTAAGCTTGCGGCGTGCGCTGCTCGCAGTGGGAACAAAAAGTAAGCAACCAACATACCAGCCGCAATAAACTGTAGGGCACGAATAAATTGCGAACCCTTCTGTTTTTGGGGCAAACCACGGCGAATATAATGCATGGAATAAGCATAATCGTAATTGCGTAGCAGCGCAAGTAAATTATCCGAAATTGTCTGCCGTAAATGAGAGTGCTATGATGGGCAAAAGGGTAGCCCAGTGATAACCAAAAATAAAAACCGACCCATGCATAAACGAATCGCGTTGCACCCTGCCAGTGTGGTAGCTTTGCTGGCGCTTGGCGTTTGTTTGGTGGTGACGACATTCCGTAGTCAGGCCGACACACTCGACGTTGGCGCCAAAGTTGCTGCGCCGCCACTCACACAACCAGCAGTTATTACTTTCCCTCATGACCAAGATCATTTTGTTAATCCGCATGTTACGGTTAGCGGCACGTGTCCCGACAATTCGTACGTAAAGGTGTACCAGAATGATGTGTTTGTAGGTGTCAGCCAATGTACGAGCAATTTGTTTTCGGTCGCTACGGCCTTGACACCTGGCGCAAATGTCCTAAAAGCTCGCGTGTTTAATATTACGGATGATGAAGGCCCACAGTCACCCCCAATTACGGTGTACTACGATGCGCCAGTGCCGCCGCCAGTTGTTCCGCCAGCGGGTGGCAATCAACCAACCGGGCCGCCGGCAGCACGCAACCCTGGAGGTGGCGTAGCAAGCACGACTAGTGGTACTGGCCGGGGTATGGCTATTATTGGCGACTACCATTATCAGGTCCATTACCAAGGTGATGTATGGGAATGGTCCCTCAGTTTAAGCGGTGGCGTTGCGTCCTACACCATAATAATTGACTGGGGCGATGGCGTAACAACTAAGCTAACACGCCCCGATACAAGCGCCTTTACTACAACGCATACCTATAATAGTGCCGGGCTATACCAGCCGGTGGTGCAGGCGAGCGATAGTTCGGGATTAGGTGCGTCGTTGCAGCTTTCGGCGATTGTTAAACCCAAACCATTCATTTTGTCATATACTCAGAACCCATTTTTAGAGGGCCTGCAAAAATATTTATGGGCCGCTTGGCCAGCCTACGTAATTGTTGTGCTGATGGTCGTAAGTTTTTGGCTGGGTGAGCGCGAAATGGTACAGCGACAGCGTTCAAACCGGCGCGGCAGACGTGTATAATGGTTACCATGATTAAGCTTAAAGCAAAAGAACTCGCGCTTTCGTTCGTTATTACATTTGGCGCAGCGGCAATTGGTAGTCTGGCAACTTTCCCCAATTTGACAACATGGTATGCTGCTTTACAAAAGCCGACATTCAATCCGCCAAACTGGGTGTTTGGGCCGGTGTGGACAATTTTATACATTTTAATAGCGCTGAGTTTATATATTGTATGGACAACGCGTACAAAGCAGCAAAAACGTGGCGCTTACATTGCGTTTGGGGTGCAACTCGCCTTAAATGCTTTGTGGTCGATTGTGTTTTTTGGCCTGCATTGGCCGGCGCTTGCCGTGGTTGTTATTGTGGCGCTGCTTGGGAGTATTGCCGCAACTATTTGGCAATTCTGTCGCATTTCGCGCCTTGCTGGTTGGCTACTCGCGTCGTATATATGTTGGGTGGCATTTGCAACGGCTTTAACGGTAGCCGTTGCATGGCTTAATTAAGGGTGTTTAATAGCCCGAGAAGAAATCTTTCTTAATATTGCGTCGCGGCACTCCTAACGTATGCAGCGCTTCTTCGGCAGCAACAACCATGGCGTGCGGGCCGCTGATGTAAAATAGGCGCTCGGCAAAGTCAGGGATCGCCTGTTTTATGAGTGAATCTGTAATGCGCGTGTTATACATTGGCGGTTGCACGCCGCCGCTGCCCAGCGCGTAGGTTATGCGGGCGCCCATGGTTTGGCGGGCGGTTTCGAACACGTCGCGGTACACTAAGTCGGCCGGAGTTTTAGCGCCGTAAATCATGGCAATGTCACGCTGTTGGTTGGTGTCCAGTAAGTATTTAATCATGCTACGGAATGGTGTTGCCCCAATGCCGCCGGCAATAAATGCCAGCTTGCGCGTTTGGTCTTTGGGCAGGGTAAAGTCGCCGCCAAGTTGAGCGGCAATAAGCGGCGTGCCAGGTTTTACAGTAAAGAACCAACGTTTGTAGCTGCTGCTTGGCTGGTAAAACTTTACACCCACGCGCAGGTCGGGTTCGGTCGGCGACGAGGCCAGCGTAAAATACCGCCGAGCGCCACGCGCATCTGTTTGTGGGTGTTGGAAGGTAAACTCCATATACTGGCCGGGTTTGTAGGTAAACGGCCGTTCGGGCGTAAAAACAAAATCGTAGCTGTCGGCAGTGAGCTGTATGCGCTCCTTTAAATGCAGGCGCACTTTAACCCGCGAGCCAACAATGTAGCTAAAAATATTGCCGGCAAGCAGGGCGAGCTCGGGCGTAAAATAAAAGCCACCAAAACGGATTTGCGGCGCGGTCAGTATGCCGGTTAGGCCAGCGTACCAGGCCTGTTTTTGTTTGGTGGTTGGCGAGGTGAGTGGTTCGGTGAGCATAACAAATGCGGCAAAAAAGAGCGCCGTGTTGAGGATTTCTTTTTGCAAAACCGCCAGCATATCGCCGCCAGTCGCGAGCGTAAACACGGCGGTTACGGCAAGCGTAGCACCAATGTACCAACTGGTCATAGCAACGCGGCGAATCCGGCGCACCACTAAAATACCGCCAACTAACACAAACGGGAGCAATGGCGCGGTGCCGACCCACCAACTGGCGGAATCGCCAGCGCCAAAACTCGTTAAAACCACGGCAATAGCGACCGGGTTAAAAATGTGGCGGCCGCGAATCGCCAGCATGTATTTAGAAGCAATTGCCAAGCCACCGGCCGCAGCCAAAAAGATGGCGCTGCTGGGCGTGTGCGCTGGGGTGATAATCAGCGCCAAAATAAGGGCGGTTATAAATGATGATTCAACATTGGTCGGCGCATTAAATGCCCAGGCGAAGACCTTATTGCTCAGCCAACAAACAGCGGTCAAAAATAGGGCGCTAATAATAATGTCTAGCGGTTGGTAATGCAAAATGCCAAGCGCGCCAAGGCCAGCCGCGGCCGCCAGCAAACCAATGAGGTAGTACAGCAGCAGGCGGTACATGGTGATGCGATCTAAGAATGCGTCGAGTAATTTCATGCCACGTATCTTTCGAAGTTACGCGTGAGGGTAGCCGTGCCGTTGCTGTCTATCATGTACCCTTCAAAGCCCGGCAGCGAATCAATAAACGTGATGCCCGGTTTGCCCATGGCAAAGGCGGCGGTGGCAAAGCGATCGGCTTGGTAAATGTCGGGGCCAATGACGGTGAGGCTCATCGCATCTGTTAGCGGCTGGCCCGGCGCGTGCGGATTGTATACGTGCTGGCCGCGAATGTACGTGCCGCTGGTAGCCACGCCTTGGTCGGTCACGGCGACGGTTTTTACAATCTCGTCGCGGTTAAATGGGTTGCGAATACCAAACCGCCACGGTTTGCCCTGCGCATTACGACCGTGCGGCTGGATGTCGCCACCGGCATCAACGTAAAAATGCTGCACACCGCGATCCAACAAAATTTGGGCGGCATTGTTGATCGCCCAACCTTTAACTAAACCAGATGGGTCGAGCGTGCCGTCGGCCTTTTTAATGTCAAAAAAGCCATTGGTTTGCTGCTTGGTTTGTTCGCAAAGGTGCAACACGCGGCGCATGTCGGCGCTCCACTTATCTTTTGTGAGGCCGGCGTTAATTTGTGAAATTTCGCTGTGCGGTTTGTACGTGCTAAAGCGTTCGTCAACTTGTTTAAAATATGCAAACACAGCGGCGAAATCGGCTGGCGCGCCGTCAATAATATCTGCCTTTACCGGCATGCCCATACTGTGCTGCAATTGTTGCATTATGCTTTTGCCTGGTTAAGCGCCGAGGTGAGGGATTGGATAAACGCCTGGCTTGTATCAGTCGCGCCGCTCACGCCGTCAACCTGTGCACTTTGGGCCTGAATTGCCTCTTGTTTAAGCATTGGCATAGCCTGTTGGTTAATGCGCACAGAGGTGCCGCGGTCGCTCGGGTAGTCTAAAAATGTCACGTCGGTAATTTTGCCGCCGCTAACGGTGACTTTAACTTGAATGTTGCCGTAAAACGCATCGGCCGAATTGCCGGTGTAGCTGCCGTCTTTGTAACTGTTGGCGGAGGCTGCGCTGCCAGCGGGTGGCCCTGAGCTGGTTGCATTTTGGGGCTGCAACGATGTCGGGACAGTCACCGTCGCAGCGTTTTGTTCGCTGTGCGCGTGCCAAATGTAGGCTATAAAAGCAACGATAACCGCGCCCGACAATATGAATTTTTTCATAGCGTAATTTTATGGAATGTAGTTGAGAATAGACTGAGACCATGTCAAAGGAAATCGCCCGGCCCCGTGTTCCGGAGCGCGGGCGATGTCCTTACTACTTGAGTCTGTTGCTGATGATCGCCCGGAACTTGCGTGGCCAAAAGCCGTAGCCTTCCTCGTGGTCACGCAAATCGCAGCCGCTGGTGAACGGGACGTAGATGGTCTGGTCGGTGATCATCGTCACCTGGAATTTGTACAGCCTCACCATGTTGTTGAGCAGACTGGCGGGGCCGAAGTGGTCGGTGCCACGGTACGTTTCGTCGGTGACGAAGGTCATGACGCCCGCCGCAATGACCCGCCGGCCCAACTCCTCACGTATGTCGTTCTGGTCGCAGTCAAAGTTCGCCTGAAATTCCTGGTATGCGCGCCAGGCTCTGGCCGTCACGACCGGCACGATCAAACCAACCTTGCGGAAACAGTACAGCATTGGGGAGCGTGGCTCGGTGACGTTGTTGGCCATTGGATTCCTCCCATTTAGGCCGCAGCGAATTTACTTCCGCGCCTGGAGTTCTGTAGTAAGGACACTAAAATTTGTTAGCGATTATATTTTACAATGTATAATATTCCGCGTCAATTAGTGTAGTCTTGTGTCGTGATGTACTTACGCGTATAATCACCCCTGGTGCAAAGCGCACTTTTCGTTTTGAGGAGGAGTTTTAGTGTCTTTACTGAGAACCGGCACTGCTGTCGCTGGCTTGTTTGCTGCGCTCGCTCTGGTAGCGGGTTGCGGCGGTTCGGCGAGCGACGCGTCGGTGACGACCGGTCCGCAGGCGCCGAGCATGTCGATGCCTGCCAACCCAGGCGACGACTGCTCCAGCCGCGAAGCCGACGACAAGACCTACGGCCACATCAAGGCAGACGTGTGCCCTGACACGGAGCCCAAGTCGTGGGAAGTCAAGCCGACTGCCGGCTGGGTCGAAATCCACAACGACATTGCCAACGGCAAGCTCAGCGGCCAGGTCCTGAACAACGCGCCCGGCCCGAACTGTCTGAACAGCACGGCGCCCAAGGCCAACTGCTACCCGCAGGCGGGCGACTCACTGTACGCGGTGTGTGTCGATAGGCAATTCACTGCGGTGCGCATTGGTACCAAGACGTTGCTGTGGGCGCAGAGCGGTAGCGAGTCACACCGGATTGGTGTCGCTGTCAAGACGTTCACCAACACCGGCGACAAGCCGGTCGGCTGGGTAGACAGTAGCAAGGTCTCGTCGTCCAGCGCACCGGACTGTGCCGGTCAGTTGCATGGCAGTGACGCCCGCGCCCAGCTGCATGGCTACAACGACGCCGAGAACACTGACCACCTGGACTCCAAGTACTAACTCCTCCCCCAAAACGTGGCTCGCCCCGGTCTCCCG
>DATIJQ010000010.1:0-19801 GCA_035478375.1 Saccharimonas sp. (SeqCode)
GGCAGCATATAAGTTGGACATTGCAGCAGGCGATATTAACCTATCTAACGGACGAAGTTTGCGGTTTGGCGGCAGCCCGGTGGTGTCTACAAGTGCCACAGGTCTGACAACATCTTTGGGTAACTTCCAATCTGGCGGGTCAGTGGTCGTGCAAGGCGGTTCGTTTGTGGTGCAAGATGCTGATGGTTTCCATCAAAATCTCACTATAAATAATACGTCTGGTGCGGCGACATTTGTAAATCGCACAGACTCCAGTACTGCGTTCCAGGTGCAAAACGCCGCCACAAGTTCGATGTTACGTGTCGATACCGCTGGCCTTAAAGTAGTTATTGGTAATTCGGCCGGCGACGGCACGCCAGTGTTGCTAATGCTAGCCAACAAAAACACCACAGGTGACCCAGCGGGTGCAGAAGGCGCAGAATATTACAATAGCACGCTCGCCAGTTTCCGCTGCTACTACAATAGTTTTTGGCATAATTGTGCTGACATGGAACCGCAACATAGCTTTAATTTATATGATGAATTTGCGGGCGGCCAAACGTCGTTCACCGGGCAAATTGGCAGTTTGGGGTGGACGGCATCTGCCATCGGCGCCAACGGTAGTTTAGTGCTGAATCCGGCGACACCAACGCCAAGCGCCGACAGGCCGGGTGTGTTAGGGGTCCAGACTCCAGCGGTTGTCAACCAAGGCACGACACTATCGCTTGGCAGCGCATCGCATATTATCGCCAAAGATAACGACGTAAAAGCAGCGGTTGCTGCCGGTTCTGCAAGCGGCCAGGTACTGCGCATTGGCTTGCATGGCGAAACAAGCAGCACAACACAACCAGTTTCGGGTGTCTGGTGGGAAGCAAATCCTGGCACAAACGCCAACTGGCAATATTGCTACGGCAATGGCACAACCGCAACTTGCGCAGCGAGCGCCACACCGATCGCTGCAAACACTTGGGCGACGCTCGAAATCCGCGTCACTGCCACCGGCGCCAGCACCTCGGCCGCAACCTTTATTATAAATGGCACGGCATCGCAGATCAGTGGCGTCACCATTGACACCACCACTCGTGTCGCACCAGCTTTAACGTGCTACGCAACGACCGGCGCAACCCAAAACTGCTATTTGGATTACTTCCAGCTGACTGGCACGACCAGCGCACAGCGTTAATGCACAATAAGTTCGGTAGGCAGGTTTAAAAAATCGCCGTATTGTTGAACAGCTTTGGCTAATAGATCTTGCGGTAATGTAACTGGTGTAAATAAATCAATGGCGATGTGTACAGCTGCTTTTTTAACGGTGCGTTTCCAGGTGCCGACAACTTCGCCATTCAAAACGACCATGGGCTTAAAAACCCCATTGCCGCCAGGAACAACCTTGCCAGCGTGCACCAGTTCGAGCACGGCCGACCGATCTTTATAACCCAACAAATATTCGTCAAAGCCAGGCAATAATAGCACGCTTTGCTGAGCGGACGATAGCACGGAACTTGCAAACCAATATGTTTTCTCATCAACAGTAACAGAGGTAAGGCCACCTTTTACAAAAGCCAGACCCTCACGGGCAATAGTAAGTCCTATGCCAGCCCAATTGGCAAAATCCGCAATGGTGGCTGGACCATGGCTTGTAAAATAACGCTTGGCGAGCTCCGCCAAAGCGTCTTCGCGGCTGAGTTTACGGCTATTCGGCGCCAGCTCTTTTAGCAACATAAACGTTTGTTGCTTACCTTGCATAGGGCCAATACAAATGAGCCCAACTTGCGACAAGTACCAAAGCGTGTGGTAAAGGCGCGGGCCAGTTGCGTCAATGCCGTTTTTTGCCAATAGCTCGGCGATTTGTGGACGTGTCAGTTGCTTGCCACCGTTTAAATTTGCTTGCAAAATCTCACCGCAACGGTTAATAAGTGAGATGGTAAGACCAAGCCGCTCTTGCCGGCGTTTGTCGGCAGTAATAATACGGGGCGTGAGTAGTTGTAACATCCACGCTGCATCTTCGCGCGGCACAAAATGAATAGTGCCACGCATAGGCCAGGTACGCACTATTTCGCCACTGGCAATTGCGGCTTCGACTTTTTGTAAGCTCGCACCACACCGAGCGCCAACCGCCCACACGGCCTGGCCATAATCTTGTGCTTGCATGGCGCCCATGTGCCTTACAACGGCGACGGGCGAGTCAAAGTTCGACCCAACCAACGCTTGACTTGCTAACCTGCGCTGGGCGATCTCGGTACGCAGCATTAAAAGTTTTGCAAATGTTTTAGCATCGCCTGTGCGGCCGGAATCGTCACCTGCATAGCCTGATCTGGCGTTGGTTTACTATTGCTAGCAGGCGAGCCAAACCCAACTTTTATAACGGCGCGACCTTTACGGAAAATAAGTGCGTGGTTGGTCGAGTCTGCGTCGGCATAAAACGATTCGTCGCCAACCTTAGCTTTACTTTCTTGTACGTTTTTACTAAACGGATTCCCGGTTTTTTCGAATACCATCTGGGCTTTTGCTTCTTCGACTGTTTCGTATGTTTCGGTAAAGACTTTCAGAATATTGCCGCGGAGGTAGCTATCGACAGAATCGTGCCGTTCGCAATCGCTTGCCCCATAGTTTGCTGGTGTTGGTTTGCCGTTAATTTGCAAGTCAGTCACCACGCCAATAGAAGTGCTGGCAGTTTCGGTCACGAGCGGGCTCGCATCAACATGGAACGCTGCTTTATATGTATCGTTGTCGAGCAAATCACACGCCCGTACAATTGGTCCACCGGTAAAAATAGGACTTTTGAGCGAGAACACCGGCAGTGGTGTCGGCTTGGTTTGCGCCGCCACCAAATTGGCGGCAACACGGTCAAGCACTTTAGCCTGAACGTTTGTATCGTCAGCGGCAATCGTTAATTGCACTGCGAGGTTGTCGCCGGCCTGCAAAATATAGATTCCCATAGCATCAACCAAAGCATCGTTCGTGGGTTTTTGTTTAAAAACTTGCAAACCATGCGAAGCTGGAGCGGGTGCATAGCTGTTGTGCTCCGTCGCGGTAACAGCGGTCATTTTGACATAGCTTGGCTGGAATACAGCGAGACTGACGTATTCGTTGTGCTTACTCGTTGTATCGAGCCGGTACAAACAGGAATTTGCGTCGTCGTCAAAAGGCAGCGCACTTGCATACCCAAGGACAATACTGCCTAAGCCTTTCCCATCAAAATAAGTGCGCTTAATAGTGCCCGTTAATTGAGCGCCCTGCAGACGCTGACCAACAGCGGTTACATCGTTTGGAGTAAACACGCCACAAGCCTGAATGACTTTTTCGCCGCCATAGGTTTGTACGCCGCCATCGCTTACTTGCAGTGCGTATGGGTCGCCAAGACCTCCATCAAAGGCATAACCCGGGCGCGAGGTATACAGGCTGGGGTCGGCCGCGTTACTTTTTGAAGTGTTTGGCTTTTTACTAAATAAACCTAACGCCACAATAATCAGAATTATAACGACAAGCACCGCACCGCCAATAATAAGCAGCTGCTTTTTAGACAGGCGGCGCCGGCCGTTTGGCGGCAAATATTGCGGCTGGGGCGGCGGCACAATTGGTGCTGTGGGCGGCTGTGGTGCTGGTTGTTGCGGCGTAGGTTCCGTTGGATTCATAATCTCTCCTAAAAAATCAAATTGGCTACGTTTATTATATCGCTTTTTAAGCGAATCCTCATTATAATTTTGTGATTGACGATGCACGTGTAAACGTATAGGGTAGATAAGGTTCTTCTATCAGGGAGGTGAGTATGAAGACGCTTTGCCCGTGCGGCAGCGGCAAGGTCCCGTGGACCTGCGGCTGCTAACACAGACCAACGGTATGCCTGTGGCCCCACGCCCAGGCATACCGCTTTTTTATAGCTTGGCAAGAACGTGTTACAATAACACATATCGCCGCAGAGGCTTACGTTGCAGCATGAAAACATTATCTTTATCTCGCCCGTTATTACTCCTGTTGGTCGGCTTGCCAGGCGCTGGCAAAAGCTTTTTTGGGCGTCAATTTTCAGAGATGTTTGGCGCGCCAATGATTAGTTACAACCGTATTCAGTTTGAGCTTTTCGACAAGCCCGAGCTCAACAACAACGAACAAGATTTAATCCGCCGCCTAGCCAATTACCAAATGGACGAACTGGTTAAAACAAAGCGTAGTTTTGTTATTGACGGTGGCACTAGCAGCCAGGCCGAACGTCTCAAGCTCGCCCAATTTGCCAAAAAAAATGGCTACGACGCGCTTATTGTATGGGTACAAACCGACGATGCCACGTGCCGCGCCCGCGCTACCAAACGTAATCCTAAACGGTCCGAAGAAGATGCGCTGACCGCCAGCATTTCGCCTCAACAATGGGACGCCACAGTTAAACGATTTACGCCGCCAACCCGCGAACCTTACATGGTCATAAGCGGTAAGCATGCTTTTAGTACGCAAGCCAAAATGGTGTTGCGCAAATTAAGCACGCCGCACGCAGCCGCAGCCGAAACCGCCCACCACCAACAATTGCCCGAAGACCGCCAGGTTGCCGAACGCCCCAAACCGGTCGCGCCACAACGTCCAAACGCCACGCCAGTGCGGCGCAACGTTATTATTTCGTAACAACATGCCAACTTTACAAGACGCAGAATTTGGCGCAGTAACAATTCGCCGCTCTAGCTTGAGCCGCAGTGTACGGCTTAAAATTGACCACAAAGGCACGTTGGTAGTGTCGATGCCAAAACGCGCGCCGCTCTATTTAGCCAAGAGGCTCATCGATGATGTACGCGATGAAGTCCGCCGCAACCTCGCGCAGACACCGCTCACCACGCTCAATCACGGCGATGCCATTGGCAAATCGCACAAGCTTGTTATCCGTCGCGGCGAAACATTACACGGCCGCATCTTAGGCAATTTTATAGAGGTTACAGTGCCTGAAGGCCAGGCAACCGAATCACCTGGCGTGCAAACATACATAAAAGAGTTTGTACTTAAAGCCTTGCGCACCCAAGCCAAGGCCTACCTATCGCGCCGGCTCCAATTTTTGGCCAACGAATACGGTTTTACCTACAGCAACGTACGTTTTAGCAATGCCGGCACGCGGTGGGGGAGTTGCTCTAGCACCGGCACAATCAGTCTTAATATTTGGCTTATGCAGTTGCCGTTTGAACTCATTGATTACGTTTTGGTGCACGAACTTTGCCACACCCGCTACATGAATCACTCTCCAGATTTTTGGCAATTAGTCGAACGTTTTTTACCAGATTATCGCACCCGTCGCCTCGCTCTAAAAAGCCAACGACCATACCTTTAACGCTTATGCTGTGGCATAATAGTGGCATATGGCACAACAAAAAAGCACACTCAATTCTGACTACTTAATTAGTGTTGTTGCGCGAGCCACGGCATTTGTGCCACTGGTAATGATCCCGTTTGGGTTTTTGGTGAAATTCGGCTTTGTTGATGGTCGTTTTTATGCTGGCGACGCTGCTTTTGGCAGCATTAGCGTCGCCTACATTGCTGTAGCGAGCGCGTGGCTGTTGTATGAACATAAAAATAAACGCGACACGTTCGCCGACGCCGCCTTTTTAATACTGTTCCATGCGCTCTTGCTCGCTTTTATTTTATACGTGAGCGGTTTTTTGAGCGTATTCGCCGCTATTTGGATTGTACTCATGGCCAGCAGCGACGTGCATTTCCCGCGCTTTGGATATTTATGGAGTATGCTAGCCCTGTCAGTCACTGCCTTATTGAGTGTCTTGTTGCATCCGCTTATGCTACCGAGCGAGCAACTAGAGGTCGTGCAAGATGTCGTTGTGGTTGGTGCAATTGGTTTTGCGCTGAGCCGCATCCGTATTTTAACCGAACGCGAACGGTACACCTTGGCTAAAATCCGCGAACAAGAAATGTACCAGCGCGAACGACTTTTAACGTTAGTAAACAGCATGGGCGATGCCGTTGTGGCAACCGACGAACAGGGTGAGATTAAAGTGTACAACTCAACGCTACTGAGTTTGCTCGACACTAACCTCAACCTAAATGGCAAACAAATCGACAACGTTTTGCAGTTGACAGACAACGCCAACCATCGCATCGATTTAGTCCAAGAAGCCCGTGAACGCCGCACTGTATTCAGCCGTAGCGATCTATCGTACACCTTTGCCGACGCCGAAACAATTCGCTTGTACGTTAATGTCGCACCTATTCAACCCAGTTACCGCAGCAAAGCCGAGCGCGGCTACATATTTATTTTGCGCGACATTACTAAAGAAAAGTCGCTCGAAGAAGAACGCGACGAATTTATTTCGGTCGTCAGCCACGAACTCCGCACACCAGTCGCCATTGCCGAAGGCGGATTGTCGAACGTAATATTATTACAAGACCGCGGTGCTTCAGCCGATGTGCTTAAAAAGGCGGCAACGTCGGCACACGATCAGATTTTATATTTGTCTAAGCTTATTAATGACCTCAGCGCTTTGTCGCGCGCCGAGCGTGGCTTGGGCGCGGAAACAGAGGTCGTAGACGTAAGTGATATTATCCACCACCTGTACGGCGACTACTTAAAACAAGCGCAAGCCAAAGGCCTGGCACTCAACATTGATATTGCGACTTCACATCTGCCCAAGGTTATTTCTAGCCGGCTTTACATAGAAGAAATTCTGCAGAACCTCATGACCAATGCCCTAAAATATACGCGCGAAGGCAGTATTACTATTAATGCCGGCAAAACAAAACAAGGTCTAGTAGTAACCATAAAAGACAGCGGTATTGGCATAAGCAAGGCAGACCAAAAGCATATTTTCGAAAAGTTTTACCGCTCAGAAGATTACCGCACGCGTGAATCAAATGGCACCGGTCTTGGCTTATACGTTTGTAAAAAGCTGGCCGAAAAAATTGGCCTGGACTTAACATTTGACAGTCGTCTAAACCATGGCTCGGCATTCACCCTTACTATTCCTGCCAAACAATTTGCTACCGCCGGCCAAACGAAGGTTGCGGCAACTCCTGCGGCGGTCGCGGGGCCAAAACCGGGTAGCACACGTTCCGCCCCTTCCAATTGACGTCGCTAAATTCGTATTGCAGCATGCTGCCAATGTGCAACGTTACTTCTTGTAGCACAACAATCGGCCAGCACAAACCCGCAAGCAACCAACTGTTTGGCTGCACACGTAACAAAACCAAGTAATAGTTGAATAAAAATAACGCGCTAGCCGCCAAGCTAAGCCATAAAATAACATCGTTTGTTTGCTGCACTAAGCGCACCATAATCAAAATTGGTGGCGCCAGGCACATGCCGAATTCCACACAACAAACTGCCAAAGTACGCAGTGGTTGGCGACGTTGCGATGGATACAAAACACGTGTTGCGGTTTCTATTTGGCTGCTCCAGCGTTTAGCAGTAGTGATGCCCAATGTTGCGTCGCTGACCAAAAAACGATACTGGTTGTGCACAGCCAGTCTGGCCGCAAACGATGTTTCGGGAACAATTTTACGGCTAACAGAGGCAAAACTACCCAATTGTTGCAGGCTTACCGCTCGCACCAACCAGCAATTGGTCGAAACCGGCACCGAAGTTTTACTAATTGGCATTGCCAAACGCCAAAAATAAGCAAGTGTCCCAAACAGTGTTGCCGGCTGCACACCAAGACGGTTTTGAGGTAGCACGCCAACCATTTGCAACCTTTGGGCCAGCGCATAAGCTATAACTTGCGAAATGCTAGTGACGCCCAAGTGAGTGTCAACATCCATAAACAACAAGTAGTCGCCCGATGCCTGTTTGGCAAGCGTTTGCTGCGCCTGATTTTTGCCCAACCAACCAGTCGCCGGTACGTCGCCTTGTATAAACCGCACGCCATCGTGGGCGAAGGTGCCAATAATGCCAGGAGTTTTATCTTGCGAGCAATCATCTAACACCAAAACCTCTAACTTTGGATAATCCGACGCCAGTACGCTCGCCAAGCAATCGGCCAAAGCGTGGTCTTCGTTGCGCGCCGCAATGCACACGCTGACAGTTGGTAAATCTTTTAGTTTTTGCTGCCCCATAGGCGCAGGAATTTTGTAACGCCGCGTATTCCACCACAGTTGACCCAAAAAATATACGCCAACAATAATGCAAGCAATTAGCCCTAAAATTATTGCGTAGCGAACCAGCGCCAGCGTTTGCCACTGCCCGGCAAGCGCTAAACCTGCGCACAAAAATGCAATTATACTAGCGTTTTGCCAGGTGCTCTGTAATAAAAATTGATGCTCTAACCGGCCCATAAGCAACCGCGCCGGCAGAATGACTAACCAAATATGTAAAATAAGGGCGAGAATCGCTAAAAATATATGGCCAAACGCGACCCAAGCAAACGGCAAGCCGGCAATTGCGACGCCCAAGGCGGCTTCGCTCAATAGGCGCAAAAAGCGATTAGTTTTAGCGACAATAATAAGTAAAAGCGTGGTCACGCCAACGCTTAGCAACCAAACCACCATTGCAATGCTCATGGTTTAATCGTACCACGTTTGTTGCAAAAACACCCCGCCAGCGCGCGGCGATTACGGAGGTGTAATCGCACGCACGCGGCGAGGGAGAGACCTACCGTGCTATTTAGGAATGGGGCGGAACGGGCAGTAGGTTGTACACATCAGCCGCATCGATCTGCTGGCGGTCAACGATGACTGCCAGCATCTCACCGCCGGTATTGGTTCGGTTGCCGTTCCATACGCCCACTACAGTTCGGTCCTTACAAAACACCTTGACGGTCATGCGATCGTGCAGCCGCCACCGCATGCGGAGCGCAGCCGATGTGAGCGGTCGTGCCGAAGGGCGATTGCCGATGATTTCTATCCACACACGCTGCAGGTCAGTCTTGACGGCCGTGACTTTGCCCCGAGCGAAACTGGCCTTTAGCATCCCTTCCCACTGTCCACAATGAGGATGCGCTTGTTCTGCCCAGTGGCTTTTTGTTGGCTTTCGGGCGTTTTCGATCCAGGCTTCCCAAAAAACTTGTGCACTCAACACCGTGCCGGTAAACGCAACACGGAAACCACCGTCGCCCAGCCTGCCACTACCCGGACTGTCGGCGACGCACAACTCCGCACGGAGCCGTCGGTGCCCAGATGCGCTCACCAAACTCAGCGTAAGCGCAGACGTAACCAACGTCTTGGAATGTCCGCTGTCGGTGCCCGGCATGATTTCATCTGCCTGCTGTGATTCGGCGCTGTACCGGCGCAGGAGCGTATAATTGAGTCGCCCCAGGTAGGCAACCTGTTCTTTTAGTTCGCCCAGGGTAAGGCCGCCGCATTCCTTGATACGGAACTTGGTGCACGCCGCAACAACATCACGCGCCACTTCGTATGACTGGTGGGCACGCAAGCGTCCGTTGTGGAGCGTAAAGGCATTATCAAGGAACTCGCGAGCCTGAGTAAGGCTCACCAACGGATCTACTGCAGATGACATAGTGCCGTCCCTTCAGCAAAGTAGGTCGTAATGTAATTTAAAATGGTCACGCAGTTCTGTCAACCAAACCTTTACAAGGCTTGGCGAGTACGTTACTATTGACATAAAGCAGCTACCAATTATGGTAGTCTTTTTTATAGGAGGGCCACGTGGCCAAACAAACCAAGCAAGAAGAAACAAAGCCAAGTCGCGCGAGCGACCTACTTGGCAAACGCGTTGACGTCGCCAAAAGTAACAAAACATTGTCGCGCGACGTAAAAATGCCGCGTTGGCTAAAAGCTTTTTTTGGCTATTTTAGCGGATCATGGCACGAGCTCAGGCAGGTGCGTTGGCCAAATCGTCGCGCAACGTGGGGCTTAACTTCGGCAGTTATTTTGTTCACCGGGGTTTTAGCGATTTTTATCCTTGCACTTGACTACGGATTCGAGACATTATTTAAACAGGTAATTTTAAAATGACGCAACACAGGTATGATTCATCTCGTCAGTGGTACGCAATCCACACCTACAGCGGCTACGAAGAAAAGGTAGCCGAAAGCATTCGCCAACGCGTTGATTCTGTCGACATGGCCGACAAAATTTTCGACGTCATGGTTCCCAAAGAAAAGCAAATCGAAATTAAAAACGGCAAGCGCAAAATTGTCGAAAAGAAAATCTTCCAAGGCTACGTGCTTGTCGAAATGAAAATGACCGAAGACGCCTGGTACATCATCCGTAACACACCTGGCGTGACCGGTTTTGTGGGTAGCGGCGTAACGCCCAGCCCTGTTTCTGACGACGAAATGGCCAAAATCAAAAAACGCATGGGTGTCGATGAGCCCAAGCACCGCATTGATTTCGCACCCGGCGAAGTCGTTAGCATTGTCGACGGACCATTTAAAGGTTTTGACGGCGCCATTAACGAAATCGACACGCAAAAAGGCAAAATCAAAGTACTAGTCAGCATGTTTGGCCGCGATACACCGGTTGAGCTTGACGCACTGCAAGTTAAAAAAGTCGCTTAAATAACGTATTACAAAAAGAACAAGCCCCGCCGCGCGCCGGGCTTGTTCTTTTTGCCGGAGAGCGAGGGGCTTGATGTGACGTTACAACGTTACCCAGCCGTCGCGTACCGCAACAGCAACCACATCGTCAGGTGCGACATTGAGTTTACGGGCAGCACTGCGGCACAGCAGAGCAATACCGCGATCACTTAGGCGATAATGCTCGTTGGCGTCGGCCCCAAGCAACCGACTGGCTACCATTTTATCGCCGAGCGCCAAACCAGTAAGCACACTGCGCTCTAATGGGCTAGGCTCATGCAATCTTTTAATACCGCCGGCCAAAGCCCACATGGCGCTCACATGGTGCTCAATGTCATATTTGACGCCCAATAATGGTAGCGCACTTCGGTAAAGTGATTTCAGCGCCTTACCATTAAGCATTGGCGTGAGCATGGTGGTGCTGACTGTTTGCGTGAACGAAAGCGCGCGGAGTTCATGGATAGCATGTTGCAGAGGGCTCAGCTCACCCCACCGAGCACGCCGGCACGCTTCTTGTTGTTTTTGGGGCAATTCAATGAGCTCCAGGCTTGTGGCCAGAGCGGTCGCGCCCGGCAACTTATTTGTATCTAGAGCCTCTCTGATATACCCGAGGCGAGTATAAAGTGTTGCTACTGCTATACCCATCTTGGCAGCTATCACCCGCGAGTCATAACCCGCCGCAATGTAACCAAGGAGCTTCCTCCAATCCCAAATGATTCTTTTGCGCAGAGTAAAGTTGATCTGCGGTTGGCCTTGATCGCCAGTGTCTACAGTCACGACAGTTACCATAGCAGCCTTTAAGGAGTATCACAAGGTTAAATATACATGACAAACCCCGCGCAGCACGGGGTTTGTCTGCGCGGGGTCAAGTTGTTAGGCAAGGAGTTTGTTAATGCGAGCGTAGGTAATAAGATCTCTCATGCTACCAACTCCAGCTTTATGCTGGGCGTTGGCCAAAAACCATTGTACACCATATTCGCTCAGCCTAGGCGAGCAGTTTTGGCCCGCTTTTGCGTTGCTGTCGCCCCGTACTTTGCGTGCTAGTAATCGCAGCTCAATTCGGGACAATGCGTGCAAAGGCTGCGCCAACTCGGCCGGGCCGCCCCAAAACCATCGTGCAAAACCTTTTGCCCGGTGCGTACTACCGTTTACCCCAAGCCGTGTGTACGTATCGGCAAGCAGCCTTGTAGCAGGCATAGCAGTGTAGCCTGCTAGAATGTGACAAACTTCTTCGGTGTTGCAACCGCTTGCAGCAAGTATTAAGATCGCAGCATGGTGAACTTTTATAGCATCAAAACGTAATGTCGACCACTTGACTACCTCAGTTTCGGGAGGTGTAATGATCCTTTTACCTGCCGCCAAGGCAACTGCTGTATGGACGTTTTCTACATTAAAACCAGTCCTGATTTGCCTGCTAATTTCCCTAGTGCCACCTGGACTCAAACCACACAATGCGGCAGCAGAGGGGATCGAAGAACCAAGTCCAACGTGCAGGAGAAATTTTTTCCAATCGGCAAATGTAATTTCGCCGTCTGCAGGAAATTTAAAACGTAAAATTTGCACACCGTCCCCAATCGTCGGCGCCAAACACTCTTGCATTTTTATTGTAGCATTTTACAAGGTTATATCGTATAATGTAACGGTTACGCACTCCTATTAACTAACTCGTGGGAGGCTTATATAGCCGCCGGTACCACGTCAAGGAGCATTACTTATGGCAAAAGCCGTAAAAGCAAATCTTAAAATGCGCCTGCCAGCTGGACGCGCCAGCGCAGGTCCACCAGTTGGCTCAATTTTGGGTCAGCAAGGTGTTAACCTAATGGAATTTGTGCAGGCCTTTAACGACCAGACCAAAGATCTTATGGGTAAAGACGTTATTGCGCACGTAAAAGTGTTCGAAGACCGCACCTTTAGCTTTGAAGTCATTGGTCAACCAGTCGACGACTTAATCCGCGAAGCCGCCAAGCTGCAAAAAGGTTCTGGCAAACCGCACGCCGAAAAGGTCGGCAAAATCACCCAAGACCAAGTGCGCGAAATCGCCGAAAAGAAAATGGCATATCTTAACGCCAACGACATCGACGCCGCCATGAAAACCGTTGCCGGCACCGCCCGCAGTATGGGTGTAGAAGTAGTAGAAAAATAACCTGATTGTGGGAGGCCGTTACGGCCGCTTGCACCACAAAGGAGCGCATAACTATGGCAACTAAAAAAGCCACCAAAGAAGTCACTTCAAAAGTCGAAGAACTCGAAACCACAGCTGTAGCCGCTGACCAAACCGCTACCGAGAAGCCCACCACCGAAAAAACCGCCGCAAAAGCCGGCAAACGCAGCGAAAAAGTTCAAAAAGAAACCGAACAAAAGCTCGCCAAAGAAGAACGCAAAGCCAAAGGCGACACCACTCCGCAAGAAGGCACCGAAGCCAAAGTCAAGCAAAAGCAAAACCCAACCCGCAGCCGTTTAGACCGTCGTGGCAAAAATTACCGTAAAGCCGCAGGTCAAATCGAGGCTGGCAAATTGTACAGCCTTAAAGATGCGCTCGAACTCGCCACCAAAACCAATGTTGGCAAATTTGATGGCACGGTAGAACTACACGTCAATTTAAGTGTTGACCCACGCCACGCCGACCAAAACATTCGCGGCACCGTTGCCTTGCCAAATGGCACTGGTAAAGCTGTACGCATTGCTGTTTTTGCCGACGCAGCCCAAAGCGAAAAAGCTAAAAAAGCTGGTGCCGACGTTGCTGGCGAAGAAGAAGTGTTAGCTAAACTCGACAAAGAACAACTCGACTTTGACGTGCTTATTAGCACCCCGCAAAACATGCCAAAACTTGGCAAATACGCCCGCCTTTTGGGGCCGCGCGGCTTAATGCCCAACCCTAAAAGTGGCACCGTAACTGCCAACGTCGCCAAGGCTGTCGAAGAAGCCAAAGCCGGTCGCGTTGAATACCGCGTCGACAAACAAGCCATCGTGCATCAAGCCGTTGGTAAAGTCAGTTTTGGTGGTGACAAACTGTACACCAACGCCAAAGCTGTGCTCGACAACCTTAACGCCAACAAACCTGCCAGCATTAAAGGCGCGCTTATTAAAGGCGTTGCCGTGAGCACCACAATGGGGCCTGGCATCCGCGTCGATAACAGCAGTTTGTAAAAACAACTCGCAAAACCACTAAAAACCGCTTTATACCATGAGCGGTTTTTTGGTATCATAAAGTAATGAGTGAGTTACTTGGCATTACGGGCGCAATCGGCAGCGGCAAAACAACCTTTGTGCGTTATCTTGGCAATGCCACCGAAGACCACGCCATTTACGAAACATGGGAAGTCATTGCCGATGTCGCCACCGAATTTAACGGCGCGCTACAGGCAGAGTTAGAATTTGAGACGACCAGCGGCGCCATTGACCTCGCCAACCAAGTGCTTATTTGGTTGCCCGACGCCATAAGTGAGCATTTGCACCACGATGTTGTATGGAACCAACTGGCCATTAGCGTCCACGACGTCAATGCGCACCCTGAGCTGTATCAAAAATTATTCGATTATATTGAGTCGGCCAAAAAAGACTCGCACATTTTAGGCATGGCAATTACCGAAACAAACAAAGAAACCTACCGGCCGATTTTGCAATGGCTTGGCGGTTATTTGGTAGCAAAAATTAGCAAAACCATTTGGTACGACGAACTGCTGCGGCGCATACAACTGCGCGACCCCACCACCAGCCTTGTTATTATTAATGGCGTGCGGTATGCCAGCGATGCCTTGACCGTGCGCAATGCTGGTGGCAAAATCCTGCGTATTACTCGCCAGGCCGAACGTGCTTCGAGCGATGTCACCGACGCCGAGCTCGGTTTAATCGAGCCCGACGTAACGATTCAAAACAACGGCACACTCCAACAATTGCAAACACTGGCCACCAACGTTACCAACGATTTAGACGCTGGCAACTTGCAAAAAACTTACGAAGCAACGACGTTGTAGTGCAATAATATAGTATCGTCGCCGATGTTTTTGGCCTCGATCAATTGCAGTTTTGCCCCAACTTCGGCGTTAAATAACGGTACGCCTGTACCAAATATTGTGGGGTGAACGGTCAAAAATAGTTCGTCAACCAGACCGGCCTGCAAAAATTGAGTGTAGACGGTGGCGCCACCGCAAATTGCCAGCTGGTTGACACCTTCGGTTTTTAGGCGCGCAACGATCTCGGCGGGTGATTAGGTCGTCGGTTCAATGCCGTCAACCCCTAGCTGACGAGAAGTCATAACAATAGTTCGCCGGCCCGGCAAGACACGGTTAATAGTGTCGAATGTGCTGCGGCCCATAACCACAACACCAGCGGTTTTAGTTTTGCTAGTAAAAAATTCTTTGTCGGCCTGGCTTGTCCAGCGCGTTGAGAGGTGATTGGCGCCGCGCCCAATAAATCCATCGGCGGTAATTGCGGCAATAATAAACGTGTTCATGTGTCCTTATTGTATAATCAATGCATGGAAATCTACAAACCGTTTGCCCAGCGTACGCCAGACAGCCAATACCAAGATTTACTGCGCCACATTTTACAGGACGGCACCGAGGTGATGCCAATCCACGGCGAAAAAGCCAAAATGATTGTCGGCGCCCAACTGCGCTACCCCTTGGCAAACGGTTTCCCGCTTATTACCGAGCGCGATTTGTCGGGCCCGCTTTTTAAAGGCGCACTGGCCGAACACATTGCTTTTTTGCACGGCGCCCGCACGCAAGAACAGCTCGAAGCTTTTGGCTGCAAATGGTGGAATCGCTGGGTCACCAAAGAGCGGTGCGCGATTTTTAATTTGCCAGAAGGCGATTTGGGCGATGGGTCGTACGGCGCGGCCTGGGCGGCGTTCCCAACAGCCGAAGGCAAACCGTTTAACCAAATCGAACACTTAGTGCAACAGATTAAAGAACGCCCGTATTTGCGCACCCACGTTTTAACCCCCTGGATTCCGCAATACACGCTGCAACACGAAGGTTTGACTCGCAAAGTTGTCGTCGCCCCGTGCCACGGTTACGTGCATGTGCTGGCGTTCCCCGAAACAAAAGAGTTGGTCATCCACCACTTCCAGCGCAGCGGCGATTTGCCAGTGGGCGTCCCGTTTAATTTTGTGCAATATGCCGCGTTTGGTATGATGTTGGGCCACATTATCGGCTACACACTAAAAGAGGTCGTCTACACCTTTTCGGACGTGCACATGTACGAAAGTCAGTACGATAAAGTACGCGAAATTATTACCCGCGAGTCAAAAAAATTACCAACCGTCACGCTATCGCCCGAAGCGGCTAGCATTACTAATATTATGGACTTCAGACCAGAACATTTTGTATTAACAGATTACGACCCGCACGCTAAAATGGGGATTCCGACGCCGGTATGACCTTTGTAAATCAAGCTAATACCAAGCATCGCCCCGGTGGCGCATACAGTAACGTCATCGCCAAAATTGGGCAAGATGGTGTTTGCCCGTTTTGTCCCGAAAACTTGGCAAAATATCACCCAAATCCAATTATTCGCGCAGGCGGATTTTGGCTGCTCACCAAAAACGCTTACCCATACGAAGGCGCCGCGCACCATTTTTTATTAATTCATAAAGCGCATATCGAATCGTTCGAACAACTTACGCCAGCCGCCTGGGCCGAATTACAAACGCTCCTAAACTTTGTATTGACCGACAATGCTATTAAAGGCGCCGCGCTGGCTTTTCGTTTTGGCGACACCGCTTTTACAGGGGCGAGCGTCGCCCATTTGCATGCTCAACTCATAGCAGGTTCTGGGGCCACTGATGCAAAGCCAGTGCTCATGCGGGTTGGTTAGCGCACTAAAATAATACTGATGCCGGCGGCACGCAGAGTGGTTTCGGCGTCCACCAGCGAATACCCTTCGACGTAATACACCTTTTTAATGCCAGCGGTGGCGATTAACTTGGCGCACGTTGGGCAGGGGAAGGTAGTAACATACATGGATGTGCCAGCTAGGCGGGTGCCTTTGGCGGCGGCCATGCCAATAAGGTGTGCTTCGGCGTGTTCGGCCGTGGTCAAATCGTAGCGTTCGCCGGTGTCAAAGTTGCTGCGTGGATCGCCCATGGCGCCTAAATTGTAGGCGTCGGCGGCCGATTGGCGGTTATAACCGATAAAAAGTGGTTTGCCGTTTTTGGCGATGACGGCGCCGACTTGGCGCCACCAATCGGGGCTTTTGTCGGCCGCAGTTTGAGCGCTTTTAAGTAATTGTTGGTCGAGTTCGGCGTGCGACACCACACGGTCAGGCGGCACTGGACTTTCTTTTTTGGTAGCCCAGCCGTCCCAGCGCAGGTGGGTTGGCGCAAAGGTGACTTTTTTGCCGGCCAAATACTTTTTGGCAAACAAGTGACTAACGTCTTCGTCGGGTAATATAAAGTCATCGTTGGTGAGTTGGTCGACATCAGAAAGCAGGCGCACATCTGGCCATAATGCCCCGAGCGCTTTAACCATATCGGCAGCTGACAGGGCTCGCACATCGCGTTCGATTTGCGGGTACAACTCACGGACAAAATCGTTACTGAGCACAAAAATCGGGCCTGGGTGCTTGCCAAAAAATTCAGCGTAACCCCGGTGGTAGGCTGGCACGTAGGCAATAATTGCCATGCTATGAACTCCTAATTTTGTTTATAAAATCGCGGGTTAGTTGGTTGATTTCGCCAGCGAGCTTTTCGGCACCTTCGATGGTGAGGTCGCGGATACGGGCGCTGGTGCTGGTGGTGGCTTGGGGCTCGAGCGTAACAATTTCGCCGCAAATTTCTTCGTACTCGTGGCGCATTTTTTTATTCGTGGCCATGTCTTTGGTAAAATCTTTAGTGCCGCTCGAAATGACTAGCACATCTGGTTCGACGACACGAATAAGATCGCCAATGTCGTGCTTAGCTTCGCGAACAACCACAACATCGACGTGACGCAGGTGCACTAACATATGAATGCGCTCTTGCTGCGGCACAATTGGCCGACCGTTGCCTTTGCGCAACCTGGTCAGTTCGTCGGAATCGACACCAACAATCAAAACATCACCATACGATTTGGCGAATTCTAAATATTTGGCGTGACCTTCGTGGATTAAATCAAAAACGCCCTGGGTAAGCACAATGCGCAAACCCTGCGCTTTTAACTTTTTAACGACAGCTGCAAGCGTGTCAAAATCGCGCACATAGCGGTCGTTAAAATTTGTGCCATTTTGCACAATAGGTTGCACAGTAATTTCGGCGTGCGCAGGTTTTTCCCTCCAGGACATAAAATTAGTATACAGAATTTGTGGATTGAGGGCCAGACGGAAGCGCAGGGTATGCGCTTCCGTCTGGCCGGTGCATTCCGGGTACTGGGGTTGCCAGCGCGGGGAATGCGGAGGCAGCTAGGCTGCGTCGTTGGATGCCGGAGCCGCGGCGGTGGTGTGCGTAACCGCGGAGAGCTCAGGCCGTTTGCTGAGCTCGGTCAGCGCTCCACCGACCCTCCCGTTCACCACGTCGGGGTGCTTGGCGAACACCTGCGCCACATGCGACACATTGGCGTGATCGCAAGCAGCCAGCACCGTGCCAAACGCAGCGCCGGGATCGCCGGCGATCAGCGCTTCTACGGCTTCGCCAACGAGTTCCTGCGTGTTGTACTCCATGCGAGACAAACCTTTCTGCAGGGGTCAAAGCGGCCGGTTCAAGGCTTCGGCCATCGCCGGGCTGGTAGGCCCGCGGGCGCTATGCATACCATAACGCTCGTCGACCTACCAGAAAGCAAAACCGAGCTCGCGTGGGGTGAGCTCGGTTTGTGTATAAGTCCGTGTAAACTGCTCAGCCCCGCAAATGGTGCACAATAATAAGGCTAAAATGTTTTAGCGCTTGCTTGTAACTGTTTGCGGTTGGAATGTAGTTCACGCAACAATTTATACACACTAGCCGTTATAAGTCAAATGCAGTATACTGGCGCTGACAGTTTGCACCTACGGACAAGGGGCACGCATGCGTTCACCGCTTGAACTGCCAAGGTTCACTATGACAGATGTGCGCTGGCCTGTTGACCGGTTCACCTCGCAAGATGAGCACAAACTCAACCTAGCAGTGGCCGCCAGTGCCGCCCAACAGGACCCGCTCGCCGAGCTTTTTTGCGACTTTTGCGACACGTCGGCCACACTGGCAGCGGCTGCTGCGTGGCTCGCCGACAAGGTCAAGTTCAACACTGCAAAGTTACGGCCGGGCGACAAAAACGATGCATTTGTAGAACGCCTTCAGGCAGACGGGCCAGTGGCTGCCTGGGCAAAAATCATTGCCGACCTGGCGAGTGACGCAGTCAAAGCGCAGTACAGCATCGGCATAGACGACAACAACTCTCACGAGATTTTTACTCTGTTGTTTACGCCACTCATTCGTCATAACATTGTCTGGCGCCCCAAAAAGCTGGACCCAGATTACTGGAGTATCTTCGTCAAGGCTGTAGTTATGCGGGCGTGGCTCATTACATTTTCGCCCACGCCAGAACCCGAATACAACGAATACGCACAGCGCGTCAACGGCTTGGTGTTGCAACTTAGCAACACCTACCCGGCGACGGGCGAGCTCCAAAATGGTCGCTACTACTTGCGGCAGGCGAGCGAGGGCGGCTCCATACCCCAATGGCAAGCCAACATAAACTACGCCGCTCACAAGCTGGCGACGACCATGCGCTAACTGTCGGGGGTGGCCGGTGCACATTGCCGGCCACCCAGACTCTTTGACAAGTTATTTAAATCATCGTACTATTTACCAGTTCCGGCGTTTGCCGGACGCGCCTAAAAGGGAGAGTCATGGCTATTAGGCTTGTGGAGTATGCGATTGGGTTGCAAGATCTGGATTTTGCCGTAGCAAACACAGATGTAAGTTTTATTGAGCAGTTGAACCTCTGTGTCGCCGTTCATGCCGAACTACAGGATCCGCTGTCGTTTTTGCTGAGTGATGAAGACACCAAAAGCAGCAAACTCGTTGCTGAAAACCTGCTACAGTGGTTGGTCAAGAATACCCGGCTCGATGTCAATCGGGTGCCGGGCCAAGAACCACTGGAAGACATGTTCGCACGCTTCGGCGGCATGTTGGCGCTCTGGACGTATTGCATCCACCGCCTTGCCAACAAGATGATAGTCGCCAATTACGAGGTTGGGCTACACGAACCGCACCCCATCTTCACACTAATGGGTACGGCCCTGCCGTTCATCACAAAAAGCGGCGAGGCAATAAGCTCCGACGACTGGCGCATGTTTGTCGAAGCGGTGCTGTGCCGAGCCGCTACGCTTCGACGAGTTGCGAGCGCGGAACTTATCCTGCCGCGCGACGTGTACAATAGGGCAAACAGCTTGGTGGTGGGGCACGTCGAGACACTTGT
>DATIJQ010000011.1:0-35942 GCA_035478375.1 Saccharimonas sp. (SeqCode)
AACCACGGCAACAATGTTCGAAACAACGCTGCGCAAAAGCGTTGGCACAACAAATAGCACCGTAGATGTAGACTATATAGAACTATTAGGCCAGTTCGGCAGCTCGCGCTAAACCTTTTTGACCGGGTCAAAGGTGTGCGCTAGGGTAAATCGCGTGCGGCGATAACTGAGCTCGCCGTGCCGTCCTTCACCATTAAAATACGTGCCCTCGAGTTTACCTTGCGGCGTCATAACCAATTTTGTAACACCTTTATGAGCATCTATGTTGCCATTATCGTAGGTCATTTTTGGCGCGGCATCAAACATAACAAGCAGCGTTGGCGTGCCATCAATTTCGACAAACTGCGCCACGCTTATTTTTGACGTCCACCGCTGGTAATACACTGTAACGTGTATGTGTGAAAAGGTTTGGACCACCTCCATAATCACGCGCGACGTTATGTGTTTGCCAGCTTCGTTAGTGTATGACGATACCTGCTCGCCCAGCCACCGACCGCGCACATCTGGCACGCCAGTAACACCGAGCCACCTAAAGATTGGCCAATGCCAGGCAATATTGTCGAAAAAACTAAACAACAAACCATAGGCCGTCAAGGGCGATATCCCCTCAACCCAAAACGGCAAATTAGGGAATAATTGCACAAACGCCCAGCCAATTGCATAACTTACGACTGGCAAAAGGGCGGCAAAAAATATAACGTGACTTGGTTTGCGGAGGTCTATATTCATCGGATTAAGTATAGCAGAGCACTATTAAAAAATGGTTTTTAGCTTATTAATAAACCGCGGCAAGTGGCGGTCAAAAATGATTGGGTCAGATTGCAGAATTTCGTCAAAGGTGTACCATTCGGTATCCAAAAATTCGCTTTTGTCGTATTGCAAAAAATCGTGCGTGTTGCCGCGCAATAAATACCACAAGCTGACGTCAGTGTGGCCAGGCGTGAGACCGCCAGTTTGGTTGACCGTTATAAAAAACGGTTTGCCATTGCCGCGCAAAAACGTCGCGGGCATGCTGAATTCTTCCTGCGCCTCGCGAATAACTGCCGCTTTTGGGTGCTCGTTAAATTTTACATGACCACCGGGCGGCAACCACAACTGCGCTTTAATATGATCAACAAGTAGAATACTGCGCTTATCGGGATCGACAAGCACAAAATAAGACACTAAATGCTTGGGTGGTACATCTGGTTTTTTGATTCTAAAAATATTTGCGCCACTGGTGAGCCACTGCAGAACGTCAGCTTGATGGGCACGTTCGAGATCGTCAAATGGCAGCACCGCCGCAACGTCAGCGGCAATTTCTGAAAGTAAATGTGAATTGAGGGCTTGCATAGTTTGAGTGTAGGGCGTTGGTGAGCGAGGAACAACCGCATTATTTACAACAAAAATAATGCTATAATTGGTTAAGCTTTGTGAAGGCAGTTTTTGAGCGCACGGAGGGCAAACAAGATGACGGAGTCTTACCCCTACGCGGATGAAGCGCGTGGCGCCAGAATCATCGACAAGTTCCAACAAGTGTGCCAGAATTACGGGCTTGTCGTTAAAGAAACGACAGTCGATTTTGCAGCCGCATCAGATCGCATCATTGACCTTTACCAAAGGACTCGTCCCGACTGTAATGCGCGGGATTTAGTTAGTGACTGCCAGCAGGCCGTCAATTTTAGGGCGGTCGTGCTTTACCATGCGTCAGATCCGGAGAGGCTGGTCGGACTTTGCGCAGTTAAAACTCCAACCACGGCTGACATAAACGGCGAGGCTGAACGGCTTATTTGCAATGCGCAGCGGCAACTGGGCATTCCCCTGGCTAACAGAGTTTACTGCCGTGACCTTGCGGTAACTCCCGAGTTCCAAGGTTTAGGAATCGCGAGTGGCTTGGCATGGACGGCACGAAACCTTTGGCGTCAGGCCGAAGGGACAATCACGCTGAGCCGCATCCGCCCAAATAATCGAGCGTCGATGTTCGCAGCAACTGAAATGGGTCAGGCCTCACTGGGCATCTACGACACCACAACAGACAAGTACATCTGGTGGGGAGTTATTCCGCCAACGAACTGACAGCCCCCGAACATCACAGAGCATCTGCCCCGAGATCTGGAATGCCCTGCCCATTCCAGATTTTCGGGGCGCTCCCATTTCTGGCAAAAACGCCTGCAGATTGCTTTTTTGTCTTTCGCTCAACAAGAAAATGGCTCGACCAAAAAGGTCAAGCCATTTTCTTGGTAGCAGCGACTGGAATTGAACCAGTGACCTTGGGCTTATGAGTCCCACGCTCTAACCAACTGAGCTACGCTGCCATGTTCGATTTGTTATTGTATCAAAAAACCGCCGCAGTGACCAGAGGCGGCGTGGGGTTGTGCGCATTACTTAATTTAGGTAGACTAAATTTAGCATAAGCAGTGGAGTAGGTATGGAATTTAGAAGCAACTCGCCCGGTACGAACGGTGGTAATGGCAACACGCAGTCGCAAACACCGCGGTTCCAAAGTCACACGCCAACGCCTTTTAATGGTCCGTCGCACGAAGGACCAATGTATCACGGCAAAAAGAAAGTCCTTATAACTGGCGGCATTATTTTGCTGGCGCTTATTGTTTTGGCCTTTGCTGGCCTTATGAGCTGGCGCTACTTTAATGGCGCCGAACGGTTTGTAAAAGGCGACCAATACCAAGCAGTCTTTTTGACTAACGGCCAGGTTTACTTCTGTAAACTCAGCCAAGTTGACAGCCCGTACGTAAAATGCGACGACATTTACTACTTGCAAGTACAGCAAAGCGTGCAGCCAACCGACAAATCGCAGCAAAATCAAAACCCACAAGTTAGCCTCGCTAAACTGGGCAGCGAATTGCACGGCCCCGAAGACAACATGCTCATTAACCGTAGTCAGGTATTGTTCTTTGAGAATTTGCAAGACAGCGGCAAAGTTGTCCAAGCTATAAAATCGAACCACAAGTAACGCCATATAAAAACGCCGGGCGCTTGACCCGGCGTTTTTTGGTTTAGCAGAATGGACAACTGTCTGGGTTTTCGGCTTGTTTTTGCTTAAGTTTTTTAAGCACCTCGGCCGCGTCGTTATTAGCCGCCTTTTTAGGGGTAGATTTTTTGGTTGGCATTGCCTTGCTCCTGTTTATTTTTAGGCAGAACTTTGACATGTAGGGTCAAAATCTGATATACCCTATAGTATAAGCGTAAGCGATTACAACACACAAATCAATTAGGACTTACACACGTGGGCACCGTACTGTCGTACATGGCTTCGGCCGATCTAGATAGCACCATCAATACTTTGTCATTGACAACAGTAGGTATTGCTGCTGTGCTATTGGTTATTTTTGTGGTTCTGTCGCTGACGCTGGTCAAAAAATGGCCAAAAGTTAAGTTGCCTTTATTTTTGGCGATTGCTATTACGGTGGTGGGTTCGACGATCATCATTGCTGGGGGTACGGTGTATCTCAATACGCATTCGTTTACCGGCGGTCCGATCCACTGGCACGCTGACTTCGAAATTTGGGCCTGCGGTAACGAAGTTGACCTGCGAGACCCGACGGGCCTCAGCAATAAAATTGGCACGCCAACCCTGCATGAGCATAACGACAAACGCATCCACTTAGAAGGCGTACCGATCACACCAAAAGACGCCAGCCTTGGCAACTTTATGGATGTTGTTGGTGGCCAGCTTACCGGCAATACGCTCATTGTACCGCTCAACGACAGCAAGTACTTCTACGACACACCATCCGAAGAAGATGGCGACGGTAACGGCGCGCCCGCCCCCGAACTTGTCACGCCGTTTATCCATACTCGTGCCGACGGCAAAGTCGCTGCATTTGTTAACGGCCAAAAATGTGGCGACCAAATCGCGCAGGTGCAAGTGTTTGTCTACCAATATAACCAAGCCAATGACACATACAGCCAGATGAAAGTAAAAGATCCCGCCAACTATAGCATTACCGGCAACGAAAACGTCCCACCCGGCGACTGCGTTATTATGCAGTTCGGTCCAGCCACCGACCGCACGCCGTACCTCTGTAAACAGTACGGCATTCGCGACAAAGATAAGTGTGGCGAGTTTGGCGTGCCGCCCGACCAACGCAAAGTATGCACCATGACGGAGGTTAAATAATGTTTGATTTACCGACTATTGGTTTGGTTGTGGGTTCAGCTGCCATCGACTCCATAAATCCCTGCGCAATCGGCGTGCTTATTTTAATGGTATCGGTAGTTTTGGGCAGCGGTCAGTCAGTTAAACGCTTACTACTCCTTGGCAGCGCGTACATTGGGGCGATTTACGTCACATATTTGGCGGCTGGTCTAGGTCTGGTGTACTTTTTTTCGGCAATTCCGATTTTAATTGCCGAATATTTGTCCATCGCCGTCGGTCTGCTCGTCATCTTAGCTGGCGTGCTCGAAATCAAAGATTTTTATTGGTACGGCAAAGGGTTTAGCCTAGAAATCCCCAAAACCTTCGCCAAAAAAATTCAGGAATGGTCAATGAGCAGCGCCACATCTGTTGTTGGCGTCATGCTGCTTGGCGCTTTTGTTGCGGCAGTGGAACTCCCCTGCACCGGCGCGCCATACCTGGCAATTATTACCGTGCTTCGTATCAACTTTGACTGGCAAGCCTTTTTGCTTATGGTACTGTACAATGTTATTTTTGTGGCACCGCTGCTGGCAATTTTGGGCATGGTGGCTGGTGGCGCCAAAATCAGCGCCGTCCAAAAATGGAAAGAAGACGCCAAGGGCGGCATGCGCCTCGGCATTGGGTTGTTACTTATCGGACTCGGCTGGATTTTGATTTTAATTGCCAACGGGGTCATCAATTTTGGATAAGCGCCGCCCCACCAGCATTGTAAAGCGCTCACCTGGCCACCTTGAAGACTACGACGAACGCAAACTGTACGCCAGCATTTACGCCTCATGCTTGTCGGTGCGCACTCCTGTCGGGTCGGCCGAACTGACCGCCGCGCGGGTGTGCAAAGACGTGCTGCCGTGGCTCAAAAAGAAGCCCGAAGTCACATCGTTAGACATCCGCTTGCAGGCTCACGAACATTTTAAAATTTATAACCCCGATGCGGCGTACATGTACTTGCATCATCGTATAATGGCATAAAGGACAAACAAAAATGGCAAAACAAAAATTTGACTACGACCTTATAGTAATCGGCAGCGGTGGTGGTGGCAGCGTGGCCGCCCACATAAGTAGCGATGCGGGTAAACGCGTGGCCATTATCGAACACGAACCAATTATGGGCGGAGAATGCCCCAACTGGGGTTGCGTGCCAACTAAATCGTTGCTGTACGCCGCCGAAATCTACGACGCCGCGCGCCACGGCCAGCCATTTGGCATCCGCGGCGCAACGCTCGGCTATAACTATCCGTCAATTAAAGCCTGGAAGGACTTAGCCGTGCACCGCACCGGCACCTACCAAGGCAAAAAACTGTTCGAATCCGAAGGCATCGACGTCATTAACGGCACCGCCCACTTTATTTCGCCCAACGAAATTACCGTTAACCGCCGCCACTACAGCGCCGAAAACTTTTTGTTGGCTACTGGGTCGCACACCTTCATCCCGCCAATCGAAGGGCTAGAACAAGTCGGCTATGTTACAGCTCGCGAAGCCGTTGATCTCACTCGCCCACCAAAATCACTGTTTATTGTTGGCGCCGGTGCTATTGGCTGCGAATTCACCGAGCTATTTAGCATCTTCGGCACAAAAGTCTACTTGGCCGACATAACCCCGCGCCTGCTCATGAAAGAAGACGAAGAAGTCGGCGAACTAGTCCGCACCATTTTAGAAGAAAAACGTGGTGTCAGCGTGCTTATGAACACCAAAGTCATGAAAGTCACCAAAGAAGGCATGGCTAAACGCGTGCACTTCCAGCAAGGGCGCGAGATGCATTCGGTTAAAGTTGACGAAATCCTCATCGCCACTGGCAAAATGGCCAACGTCGACATGGGGTTAGAGAACGCCGGCGTTGACTACACCCCCAAAGCCATCACCGTCAACGAACACATGCAAACCAGCGCCAAGCACATTTTTGCCGCTGGCGACTGCGTTGGTCCCTACCAATTTACCCACACCGCCATTTACCAGAGCAAACTGGCCGCGCATAATATGTGGCACAAACAAAAAGTGGCGGCTGATTATCGGGCGATTCCGCGCTGTATATTTTTGGAGCCAGAGATTGCATCGGTGGGCTTAAGCGAAGACGAATGTATCCGCCGCGATCTCAAAATTAAAAAAGCCCTGGTGCCAATTTCTATTATCGCCCGCAGCAACACCACCAACACCGACGACGGCTTTGTAAAAGTCATTACCGAACAAGATGGCACCTTAATTGGCGCCAGCATCGTCAGCCCGCGCGCCGGCGAGATGTTGCATGAACTTACCCTGGCGATCCAGTACGGCCTGACCGCCCAAGAAGTCGCCAATACTATCCACGCCTTCCCCACCTGGAGCGAAGCCGTGCGCATTGCCTGTGCAAAAATTAACTAACATATGCTTTAGTTGCGTTACAATAAAGGTATGAATGACAACCCATTACAGCTTCGCAACCTCACTAGCGATGACTTAGCCATGCTTGCAGATATTGGCGTAACCACCCGCGAACAATTCGACCGCATGGGTGGTGACAAAACCTATTTGCTGCTTATGGAGACCGGCAAAGTCAGCGACACCGATCTGCTATACCGTTTGCGCGGCGCCGAACGTGACATAGACTGGAAAATACTGGCCGAACGCGACCAACAGCGCACAAAATCACGCTTCGTCGACGTAGACGAACCGTAATTACTGTAGTAAACTAGCTGCATCATGGCCACCACACACCGTGTGCGATTTTTCGGTTTGTTATGCGCGTTTATTTGTGGCGCAGCAATTATTATGGAGCTATTTTTTACGCGGCCCATACAGAATGCTGATCCGTCAATAGCCATTACTTGCCAAAAGACATTGCTTAACTTTGTTGCTCATCCAGATGACGATCTGCTGTTTTTGAGCCCAGACTTGCTTCAACGTATTAGAGACAATGATTGCGTGCGCACCGTTTTTGTTACTGCCGCCGATGACAATAACAACGCCACATATTGGCTAGCGCGCGAAGAGGGCGTGCGTTCGGCTTACGCGCTCATGGCTCAGACAAAAAACGATTGGCATACCCGCCAAGTTGCGCTTAGTGATCACACGGTCGAGCTTTCTACCCTTGCCGACAAACCCAATATCTCACTCATTTTTATGCGGCTCCCTGATGGTAACAGCGACGGTTCCGGCTTCCCCAACGACAACCACCAGAGTTTGCAAAAACTTTGGCAAGGCAAGCTGGCCGAAATCCACACCGTCGATGGCGTCGACACTTACACAAAAGAAACACTCATTAGCACCTTCACCGCTATTATAGAAGACTTTGAACCGCACGAAATCCACACTCAAGACTTTATCGGCCGCTACGGTGACGGCGACCACAGCGACCACCACACCGTCGCCTACATAACGCAACGCGCCAGCCGCACCTACAAAGCACGACACATACTTATCGGCTACGAAGATTATACGACACTTAAAAAATTACCAAATGTGGCCGCTGATGACTACGCGCTAAAATACCAAATATTTTCGACGTACGCCAAACATGACCGAGCCATTTGTGACAACACTGTGGTGTGCCAGCAAGAGACAACATCGTTTAAAGACTGGGCTGCCCGTGAATATCAGGCCGGCACCGAGGTCGTCTTATGCACCCAAACCGTCAACAAACCGCAACGGTCATCGCATACATTTTATGACTTTTTCTTTAAAAAGCGTCAAACCGAGGCAAGTTCGTTAGGGTGTGGTAAGTAAATACCCAACCATAAATAAAAGCTAATCAGACAGCGCCGCGATAACTTCAGGCAACGTCGTGCAAGCCGGTTCGCCATCGGCCGCGCCTGACATGTGACCGGCATTGTGTTTTATAATCAGCTTTGCGCCGAGTTCGTCTTTTAATCGCACGCCGTATTGGTGTGACACAAACGGATCGTTATCGGATTGAACCGCCACAAACCCACCTTTAACCTTGCTGCGGATCTCGCCAAAATTAAGTCGTGTGTCAAAAAAATTCTCCAACTCTTTAAAACCAAGTTGGTCGGTAAACCCAGCCACAAAAATCACTTTGTTGATGCGGGCGTTTTGCAGCGATTCTAAATAACGCATTATGGTGACTGTGCCCAGGCTGTGGCCAATAAGCACCAAGTCTCCGTTCGGCTCGCCGATAGTTTTTTGCAGGTGCGGCAGCCAAGTGGCAAGCTTTGGCTCGTCGGTGTCTGGCATAGCTGGCACAATTACTTGGTATCCTTTTTGTTGCAGCTGTGCTTTCGCCCAAGGATACCAGGCGTAGTCTGGGTTACCGCCCCAGCAGTGAACAATAATCGCGCGCTTTAAGGGGGTTTGCATTTTTTAATAGTAACAGATGGCAAGACTGAGAGGAATAGACGGGTCGCCGACCGCGCAGCCCCGACACGTCAGCTGCCCGGTATGGCGCTTTACGATGTCCGCATGAGTAAGGACAACGCCATCGCCCTTATGTACCGCATTACTAAAGACAATAGCTACAACCTGACCCATGCCAGTCCAGATGTCGGGGTCACCGCAAAAAAACGACCACATGAATGTGATCGCTTTTTCTTGGTAGCGGGGGCAGGACTTGAACCTGCGACCTCTTGGTTATGAGCCAAGCGAGCTGCCTCTGCTCCACCCCGCGGCGTGGTTATAACTTTATCAATATTGGTTGTAAATGTCAAATATCGTATCTGCACGTGCATACAAAAAATAGCACGCGGGTAGTACCTTACGAACTCTTTTTACCGAATAAAAAGTACACCCACTGCGCAAAATCGCTACGCGAAGTTATGGGCGCGTCCTGCGTTTGTGCTTGCTGCTGCGCGACCGGCTGCACAGTGTTGGGCGGCAAAATAAGCAAATGTTCGCCGGGCAAGGCTTTGTTTAGACGGGCGCGGGCGCTGAGTTCTTGGTATTCGTTGCTTTGGTAGTATTTGTTTTCGAGTTGCTGACTTTTATTTTCGAGTTGCTGCACCGCAATCTGCTGGGCCGCGGCGTCAACCTGCTGTTGCAACGTAAAGTTGCGTTGAATAGCGTCGACAGTGCTCCACACCCAACTCGACCCAATCAGTAGAGCCACCAAAAGTACGCCATTGTTTAACGTCAGCTGATCTTTAATTTTTTGCCGCACCCGCTTTACGTTCATATATCCTCTTTTAATAAGGCCAAAAGCACGCCGTTTGTCCAGCCAAAACCATCTTGTAAAACGTACTCGCCATTGGTTGGGCTTTGGCCGGGGCGAACGACATTATATTTTTCGACTAACTTGCCTTCTTCTTGGAAAATTTTGCGGTTGCAGGCAATCCAGCGCTGTTTAATTTCGTCAGCTAAAAAGTTATGACCGTAGGTGCGCAGGCCTTTAATCGCCACCCATTGCAATGGCGCCCAACCATTTGGCCAATCCCATTGCTGACCTGTTTCGTGCAGCGTTGTTACAATCCCGCCCTGTTGCAGCAATTTTGTTTGCACCATTTTTGCTACACCGTCGGCTTGTTGTTGTGTGGCGACACCAGCAAATAATGCAAACAGTCCTGCGTCACTAATGATTGACGTACGCTGGTCTTTGGCAATGTCGTAATCAAAAAAATAGCCCTGGGCTTCGTCCCAACAATACGTTTGGATTGCCTGCTTGCGCGCGACAGCAAGTTGTCTAAAATGTTTAGCCCGCGGTTGTCTTAACAAACCGTACACTGTTGCCAGCGTGTCTTCTAAAATATACAACAGGCTGTTGAGGTCAATAGGCACAATGTCTGTAGTGTGGATCGATGCCAACTGCGTTGGGTCCGCCAGCCAGCGTGAACTGTAATCCCAGCCCGATTCAGCCCCAGCTCGCAAATCTAAATATACCTTGCTTGGCGCGCGGTCGGGCGCGCGCAAGGCGATGTCGATGTCTTCTTTATAGCCTTCGGGCCGTGGTGTTGTCTTGGCGTCATAGTAGCGATTAAGCACGCTGCCATCGGGCATACGCACAACCCGTGCGATTGCGACTTTGGTGCTGTCGAGTTTTTTGCTGCCTTTCATCCAAAAATTATATTCGGCGAGCAGGTACGGCAAATATTTTACTAGTGTTGTTTTGCCTTTGTGGCTGGCCAAAAGCTGCACCATCAACGCAAAAACCGGCGGCTGCGAGCGCGTGTAATAGGTGCGGTTGCCATTGGGGATATAGCCGTATTTACGGATCAAAAACGCACAGTTGTGCACCATGTTTTCGACCATGTCCCAGTGTCCACCGGCCGCCAAACCTAGCATTATAAAATAGCTGTCCCAATAAAATTGGGCAATGTAGCGACCGCCGGCAACGACGTACGGATAAGGCAAGCCAATTAATGACCCTTTGTTTTCGGGGACTTCGCGTTGCAAAACATGCCACAGCTCTTCTATATGCTGCTCCAGTGTGTGCGATGGATTAGTGGTATACACATCTTGGTTTAGCAAACCTTTAAAATATTCCTGCACAAACGCGGTCAAATCAAACCCTGGGTCGTGCCGGTGTTCTTTGTAGGCTTTTAAGATTTTGCGCAGGCGGTGGGCCGGCACCATATCGACAAATGTAATGCTGTCGGGGAAGATGCGACGGATTTGAACGTCTTGCAATAATTCGCCCAACAAATCGTCAGGCGAATCAGGCTTAGGTGTTAGATTAATTTGCGCCCTTTGGAACTGAGTGGTAATTTTTTTACGAATATCTGGCATATCTACTCAAAATTATAGTTCTTTTGCCAAACTTCTCGCAACACCTGTCGCTATTTTGTGGTAAAATTTGGTATACTTGCCTGCAGTACGGGGGCGTAGCTCAGTGGTTAGAGCAGTCGGCTCATAACCGATTGGTCGCTGGTTCAAGTCCAGCCGCCCCCACCAGAAATTATTTAAAACGCCTTTGCCTTTTGGCAGGGCGTTTTTGTTGGTTGGACTCTTCTATATTTTGACAGCTACATAAAAGGTAGGCCATAGACAATCCCCGTTGTTGCAGCCCCTACATGTAAAGCGTACAATAAAATTACAATAATAAGCTTAATCAAAGCGAGGGTGGCATGATAAAAAAAATTTCGCTTGTATTCGGCGTCGTATTTCTTTTAATTGGTATTTTAGGATTCGTGCCCGGGCTCACCACCACCGGCGACGAGGGCATGCCAATGTTGCTTGGCCTGTTTATGGTTGGTGCATTCCACAACGTTATTCATATCGCGAGTGGTGTAATAGGGCTACTAAGCGCGAGTTCGGAGCGTTACACACGTTGGTATTTGCAAATTTTTGGTATTGTGTACGCGCTGGTGGCAATTATTGGGATTGTGCAGGGCGATTCGGTGCTCGGCCTGTTCTCAGTAAATGTAGCCGATAATGTATTACATGTTGTACTCGCCGTGCTGCTGCTTGGTGCTGGGTTTGGAATAAAACCAAGTGCTACGCCGGCCACACCAGTAAAACCGGCAATGTAGGTTAAAATAAGCTGGTTTGGGCTTTTTTGGCGTGACGTTTTTGCAATCGCCGGGCGTCGGCCGTAAGGTTGGCGTCCGGTTTTAGCTGCAAAATGTTTGCCGATAGCTCGGTAATAAATTGCGATGGTGTTGCAGGATTACCATTCCGATGTTGAGTGCAGCTTATGTTTAGCTGGGTCTTTGCGCGCGTTACTGCCACATAAAAAAGTCGCCGTTCCTCTGCTAGGTCGCCTTTTTGGCTAGGCAACACGCCTTCTTCGGCACCAACAACAAAAACGTGTGGGAACTCGAGGCCTTTGGCTGCGTGAATAGTTAACAGCGTAATTGCTTCGGCCATTGGATCGTAAAAATTGTTTTCTGCTAGCCCGTCAAGATATGACAGCGCCGCAGCGATTGTTTTATGGTGCACGAGTGTGCCAATAAAATGTATAATGTCGGCGTTTGTTTGCACGGCAAATATTTCGACGAGTTGTGCGGCAACAACGCTTGCTGGCTGGTTTGTGTCTACTTTTTGCAACAGTGTTGCAACTTGGATTTGCGAAAAATCACCGACTGCCGCCGGACCCGTTATGCAGCAATGTAAAAGTTGGATGAGCATTTGTATATCGGCGCGGTCATATGGTGAACCGTCGCCAATAATTTGGTACGGCAATCCGGAATCAGCGACATATTTCTGGATAGTTTTAGCTACATAACGGCCTCTGTAAACTATAGCGAAATCTTTAAGGCTTTGTTTGGCGTCATCATGAGTAGCGGCTAAAAAGTTCGAACCGCCAATTGCTGCTTCGATGCTTTGCACAACCCAGTGCGCTTCACTATATTCATTCAAAAATTGAGTGCAGCTTACGGCGCCCAGTGCAGCGCTATTTGCTTGCAACGGTGTCGCATTTGTAAAAATGGCGTTAGACAAGGCGACAATTGGAGGCGCTGAGCGGTAGTTCTTAACAAGTGAGATCGTGACTGCTTTGGGGAAATCAGCCGCAAACTGATCAAAGATTGTACCATTAGCGCCACGAAAACCGTAAATTGACTGATTTGGATCTCCAATAATAAACATATTATCGTTTTTGCGAAGTAGTTGCAAAATTTCGTATTGCAATTTGTTGGTATCTTGGAATTCGTCTATTAAAATGTAGGCGTAAGTTGGGTAATTGGTTAGTTGTGATTGCAGCGCATCGCGAGCTCGCAGCAGCAAATCGTCAAAATCTATAAGTCCCCGTTTTTGCAGTGTCGCGTCGTAATTCTTTACAATACGGGCGAGCTCCGGCGATGCATCGGCCACGTTTTTAGCACGCGAAATTGCCAAGCCCAGCTCGCGGTTGCTCACACCCTTAAATGCTGCTGGTTTTGCTAGCGACTTTACAATGCTCGCTCGTTCCGCCTCTGTTACAAACGTAAATTCGCTACCAAGCAATTGTTGGCATAATGCGTGGAACGTGCAGATAACCGGACCTTTTACCCCTACACGCTCCGCCATTTCGGCCGCAGCTTTTTTGGTAAATGTGAGCGCCAAAATTTCGTGTGGTTTTGCCTTGCCGGTTTGCAAAATATACAAAATGCGTGCGGCGAGGGTTTTGGTTTTGCCAGTACCAGGTCCAGCAATAATTGTCACCGGGCCGTCGATTGTTTTGACCGCACGACGCTGCTGCGTATTCAAGCTCGCCAAATCCATGGCTAAAAAAGTGATTGTTGGTTTAAAGTTTGCTGGCGTTCGACCGCATCCTTAAACACTTTAATTGTGCCGTAGACGCCATCGTAGCCGGCTTCGCGAACCACCTCGCCGCGGCGCAAACGGTCAATGGCCATAGCTAATAGCGGGAAGCCTGCTTCGTGAATCGCATCTGTCGGCACTGCGCGCAGTACGCTAAATTCGTCGCCTAAACGACCGAGTACATTATGGTAATCTTGCGTCACTCCTTTGCCAGATGCGCTTTTTGTGCCGCGGAGTTCGGCAATAATTTCGGCCAGCGGGATTATGTATTCGACTTTTTTAGGCTGGGCAGGCAAAAAATCACTGGGCCGGCTTGCCAAACTGTTCAGCCGGTTTTCGACGCCAACCACCAACGGTTTACTGCAAACCGGGCACAGGCCCCGGGCCGCCTCGGTTTCGGCGGGCGTGAATTTTACATTGCAGGCGCGGTGACCGTCGAGGTGGTATTTACCTTCTTCGGGGAAAAACTCAATTGTGCCGACAAGACGCTGGTCGTTGCTTTTTATGCCACCAATAATGCCATCGTAACTGAGGTCGCTGTGTACCAAGGTTGCTTCGCGGCCAAGCTTTTGGGGCGAATGCGCATCGGAGTTGCTGATGATCGCCCGACCATCCAAATTAGCCACTCGCCAGTTCATACCAGGGTCGGAGCTCAGGCCCGTTTCGATCGCACGCACTTCTGGCGCAAGCTCATCGAACGCTTCTCCTATGCTATCAAAACCCGATTTGCTGCCAAACAACCCAAACCATGGCGTCCAAATGTGTGCTGCGACGTACAGACCGCGGGGTTCGACCTCGAGCATGTGGCGCAATAATTCTTTGCTGTCGAGTCCCAAAATTGGCCGGCCATCTGCCTTAAGATTGCCAATGCGTTCCAGGCGCGCGTTTAGTTCGCTGACCGCTTCAAAACTAGGCAAAACAATCAGCTGGTGGAGCTTGCGCACGCGCTCACCTTTTTTGTAAATAGTAGCTATTTCGACGGTCGGCACAAAACGGATATCATTGCCGCGCACATTTGGTGGCAATGTTGCGTCAATTGGCGCGGCAAGCTCGTCTTTGAGTTTGAATAGGCCGAGTTCGGCAGGCACCAGTTTTTCGCGCAGCTCAGCAAACCACTGTGGATGAGTAAAATCGCCGGTGCCAATGACGTTGATGCCTTTTAATTTGCCCCAATAATACAAACCTTCGAGGTTACAATTTTTGCTGGTGGCACGCGAAAAACGCGAATGAATATGCAAGTCAACAACGTATTCCATAGACTCCTAACTGCGCGAGAATCGGCGACGAACGTGCTGCGCTGCCCGTGGCACCAAATGGATGTGCATGCTTAGGAACACAAGCACAAGACCAGCCAACCAAGCGGCGCCGGTTAGCCACATAAGGTTGTTTTCGCGCTTTTCTACCTCACGCAAATTACGGCCGGCCAAAACGTAGTATTGTTTGCCGTCGCCAGCAGTGATGCGTTTAATAACAGCCGCAAAACGTTTGCCAGATGCCGGTTGCCAGGTAAAGCTAATCTCGTTATTGATGGCGCGATCAACGGCGCCCAAAACGCCATCGGGTTGCAACATAGTGGTCGGCGCAGTCACCGAGCTGCTCGCCACATTGCCGTCTTGACTATAAATAATACCAAACGGTGCCAGCGAATGGTTGGGGTCAATAAAACTGCCCATGGCGATCGAAGTGGGCATAGCGCCAGAGTTTAACTGGTCAGCCCAATCTTCGGCAAGTTGTATTTGCGGATCATTGGCAGATTGCCGCAAGCCTTGCTGCGCCACGCCATAAATTGTCCCCATAGCAACGGTCAATAGTACTGCGAGAGTAAAAAATAGTTTTAAGCGAGCTCGAGCATTTTCTTGCATAGCAATCCTTTTACTCTCTTAACTATACACTACTCCCAGCGGAAAACGCGGAAGGCAATGGCATAAATCACGATCACCCAAATGGTCATAATGCCGAGTTGCGGACCTAGGTCAACTAAGTGTTTGCCTTCGGTAATCATAAGGCGCACGCCGTCTATAACTGGGGTTAACGGTAAATAGTTAGTAACACTCTGCAGCCAGTCTGGCATTAAAAAGCGCGGGAAAAAAGTGCCCGACAGGAACATCATTGGGAACGTCACCAAGTTCGCCAGCGGCGCGACCTGCCGTTCGTTTTTAGCCCAACCACCAAGTGCGAGGCCGATACCCAAAATAAGGATGATGCCAAAGGCTAAAAACACACCGATTTCGGCAAAATTACCAATAACATGCAGGTGGAAAACAATCATTGCAAAGGCAAACGTCACAGCCATGCCGAACAAACCAACAATCGCCTGCGTAACAACGTTTGACATAAAGAACTGCCACACACGCAATGGCGTCGTGCTTAAACGGCGCAACACGCCTTGTTTTTTAAGTTCTGGAAAAATGTTAATTGGCCCAAAAATGCCAAGTCCCAAGATGCTAAAACCAAGTAAACCAGAGAACGTGTAGTCTAGCGATGTCAATGCGTGCTGGTTAACCTGCTCGGTGCTCACCGTAAATGGCATGTCAGTCTGCACAAATTTACCGTTGATTTGTTTAAACTGCGCGTCTAAAATTGCGCCCAGCGCTGTCCCAGCCTGCTGGTTGTTTTGCGTGTAGTACACCTTTGCCTTGCCAGACGGGTAGGTTTTACCGGCCTGCTTTTGGCCAAAATCTTGTGGCAAAACAATGGCGGCGTCTAATTGGCTGTGGACCATTTTGTCGGTGGCGGCGTCAAGCGTTGTGGTCTCGTTATCTAATTTAAAGACTGAATTACCTTTGGCGTTATCGACAAATTGCTGCGCGAACTGGCTGTCAGACTGGTTAATAATCGCTACTTTAAACGACACGCTTGAACTGTTACCAAACAGCCCACCCGATACAAACAAAAACAAAATCGGGAAAGCAATGGTAAAGAATAACGCCAGCGGATCACGGAAAAACCGCAGCGTGTTTATTTTTGAAAAAACAAATACAGTACGTAATTTAGTTTTCATACTAGTCCCTTAGGCCTTTCCCGGTGAGATCAATAAACACGTCTTCGAGGTTGGCTTGTTCAACATGCTGTCTCTTTTTAAAACCGCGGTCCAACAATTGTTTGATGAGGTTTTTTGGCGTGTCCAGCGCAATAATCTGGCCGGCGTCCATAATTGCAACGCGGTCACACAGCATTTCGGCTTCTTCCAAATAGTGCGTGGTCATAATCACGGTAATACCGCGTTTGCGAATTGCGTCGATTAATTCCCACAAATGACGACGTGCTTGCGGGTCCAAACCTGTAGTCGGCTCGTCCAAAAAGAATACTTTAGGGTTATGCACGAGCGCAGCTGCAATGCTAAAGCGTTGGCGTTGGCCGCCCGAAAGCGTTTCGGCGTAGCTGTTGGCTTTGTCGACTAAATCGACGTCTGCCAAAAATTCGGTAACATCAATTTTTTCGCCATAAGCGGCGGCAAACATTTCCAAAAGTTCTTTGAGTTTGGTTTTGTCTTGGAAAGCCGGCGTTTGCGGCTGCACGCCAATAACACGCTTAATGGCCAGCGGGTCTTTGGCAACATCAATGCCATCTAGCATGACATTGCCACCATCGATTGGCCGTAATGTTTCGATCATCTCAAGCGTGGTAGTTTTACCGGCACCATTTGGCCCTAAAATCCCAAAGATCTCACCCTTTTTAACGTAAAAAGAAATACCTTTGACGACTTCTTTGTCGTCATAAGATTTGCGCAGTTGGTCAACAACTACAATATTTTGTTGCGTCGTCATAATGTTACCAGCTTAGCACACCGTTCGGCGCCAAAAAAGACCCGACTCACGTGGAGCCGGGCCTTTTTTAGTCCCTGTTTGTTTGCTTTAGCTTAGCATTCGGGAACTGTATGCTGTCAAGACGCTTACGCCGTTTTTGGCACGTCTTTTTTGAGAGTCAAGAAACCATTGCGTGGGTTTTCCACAACAATGTAGCCTTCTGGCAGTGATTCGACAGCGTCGGCTGGGCGTTCTTCTTTAGCGAAGAAGAAAATGCGCTGCTCTTTGCCGCCCCGAAGGGTGACCATCTTTGAGTGAAGGTAGTATGTTACCCCTTTTGAATTGGTGTGAGAATAAGCTGCCATGTTAGAAAATTCCTCCTTTTACTTGGCTTGCGTGACTTTACCATACGCTGTGGGGCAATGCTTTGTCAACAGGGAACAAACTTAGTTTTTTATCTGTGCGACCGTAAAATAGCCCGTAAAATTAAGTAAGTTATGCTTTTAAAAATAAGCAAAAGCGTCACAACAATGGTCAACACTACTGTGAAGCCAGCGACGTCTGGACTCCACAGCGGCGAAGCAAAATTAAAAACATATAGATCCGACGATGGCGCTTTTATATTTGCCAGCGGGTCTTGGCCCGGCGTTAGTTGGCTTAACTTGTCGTGGGCGCACGACGTGTAAGCTGGGAACGAATGCGTGCTTTGGTATACCGGTCGACATTCCAGCTCAACCTGTGTATAAATTGTCGCTTGCGGATTCGTTGAGTTCGCCGCCGCATCGACAGCCGCCGTATAGGCTCGCTCATATGAGTGCTGTAGTGCTACCCCACTACCCAAGTTTGTGTTCATGTGCGATGTGACATAGTGTTGTAGATTAAGCAGCGACTTGTCGACATCGACGTTATCTTCGTCAGCCTTAACCACCAAATTTCGTAGCGTCAGCATTTGCAGGTTGTTTTGCCGCAAAAAAAACGCACTCGCCCCGACGAGCACAACCAATAGTACAAACAACTGCCACGTTTTGACGCGCTTTATAATCCCAAACCAGTGGTGCAACTGCCGTTTGTTCAACCCAAAGTCCTTTTGGTTATAAGTATAGCATTTGCTTTAGGCGCTTGGCGGGACAGACTAAGCGCCAGGGGCCGGCAAATCTCTACAAAATCCTCAAAGCGCCAGGGCGAAGAACCTTTACTTTCCCATTTTCTACAGATGCCACCGTCGAAGCCGCCCGTCCCTCAAGCGTTCCCCCATCTACGTATCCATCAACAGAATCGCCAAAGTATCTTTCTGCCTCGGCAAGCGTCGTCGCCGTCGGCTCTCCTGCTAAATTCGCACTCGGCGCAACCAGCGGGCCCGTCGCTTCTAGCAACTTATGCAGCCCCAAACTAGCCGGCACGCGGTAGGCGACCGTGTGCGTCTGTGGGTGTTGTAAATAATCCGGCGTTTTATCGCTCGCCGGCGCAACAAGACTGAGCGGGCCAGGCCAGTACCGCTTAGCTAAACGGATATGCTCCGGCGTCCAAAGCGTTTTATCGCTAATCTGCCACTGGTCAGCGACCAACACAATAAACGGCTTTTGCCGGTCACGACCACGCAATTTAAACAGGCGCTCTACTGCTGCCCGATCAGTAGCGCGCGCTACAATGCCGTACACTGTGTCGGTTGGCATAACAATCACTCCACCATCGCTAAGGCAGTCAATAAGATGAGGATCGGCGTATGACGTAAATAATCGCATAATGTTATACTAACAAATATATGTGGCAAGATATAACCCATTGGCTTAGCCAAAACACGTGGGCACAGATAATTTTAATTATTATTTTTGCGTATGTTGCCAGACATTTTGGGCGAATGCTACTTGTTAGTTTTATCCGCCGTACCGTGCGCTACCGTGCACACGGCGATCTTAGCGAAGAAGATAGCAAAAAACGGCAAGATACGCTTATTGGCATGTTCTCGGCCATTCTTGGCGTTATGATTTGGTTGATTGCTGTGTTTAGTATCCTCCGCCAGTTCATTGACCTCACACCGCTGTTGGCCGGTATAAGTGTTATTGGCGTGGCTGTTGGTTTAGGCGCCCAAGCGATCATAAAAGATTTTATTGCCGGACTATTTGTTATTTTAGAAAACCAGTACCGAGTCGGCGATATTGTAAACTTAGACGGATCTGATGGCCGGGTCGAAGAATTCAACATCCGGTCGACCGTTGTACGCGACAACGACGGCAGCGTGCACTACATCCCCAACGGAACTATAACACATAGCATAAACCGTACCATGGGCTATTCCCGCGTAAACCTAACTATTGAAGTAGACCCAGATACAGATGTCGACAAATTATCGCTCATTATTAACGAAATCGGCGCCAAAATGGCCGACGAAGACAAATGGCGTGGCAAAATTATTGAAGCTCCACACTTCCAAAGCATCAGCAATTTTACCCCAAAAACATTAGAAGTTAAAATTGTCGGCAAAACCCAGCCGTCAGCCCAGTGGAATGTCAGCGGTGAACTGCGCCGCCGTTTGCTCACAGCCATTACTCGTAAAGGTGACGCGCTTAAAATCGTTCAGCCCGACGTCACGCCATCCGACGAATCAAAAAATAAAAAGTAACTACTGCGTTTGGCTGCCCTGCGCACCGCCAAGCTGCAGTGTTTCGTCGGTGAGACTTGGGTCGCGATAGTCGCCGTAGGCTTTGAGGTCTTTTTGCCGAGCATCGAATTCAGCCAAAAAGTCATCGACGGTTTTTGTAGTGACTGGGCTGGTTGTGTCATAGGTTATTTGCGGTTCGGGTTTGGCGAGTTCGGCTTGCTCTTTTTCGTACCCAGGCCGACTGAGGTCGTAGCGGAAAAAGCCGCCATAGTAATACATACCAAGTCCAACGCCAACAAGTACCAACGAGGCGAGAATCGCCATAGTCAGCGCCGTGGTGAGTTTGTAGCGGCTTGCAAAACCTACAACTTTGCGAGTCGCTGGGTGATTGCGGATACGGTGCTGGAGACTCATTGTTGTACACTCCCCTCGTTGAGCGGTTGCGGCAGCGTCGTTTGCAGATCAACAATAGCCTGGCGGTACGTTGTAAGGCTGGTTTCGCCGCGGCTTACTTGAGCACCAACATTGTCGCGCAGGTTACGAACTTGGTCGAGGGCAGTGGCGAATTCATCTGGTTTTGCCCGGCAGTCAATCTGTAATAGCGTCGTCATGCGGTCATCGTATTGCACATAGGCAGTCCGGAAAGTGTCGACGGCATTTTTAAAGTCGTTGGTAGGTCCGTCAAGCGGTTGCGACGAAATATTGTTGTTACGCAGTCGCTGAGCAAAGGCATTCATCTGAGTAATTTGTGCTTCGTAGGCGCGACCGCGATTAGTGCGCGCGACTAAATCGCGACGTTGCAATTGCTCCAATGATGTCAGGAGTTCGGCGCAACCTTGAGTAATAGATTTTAACCGCGCATCGTCAGTCGCAGCATGCACAACTGCCGCTGACAACGAAATACTGGCTAGAGCCAAAATTATGACAAAAATTTTCTTCATTTCTTATTCTAGGCTAGGCTAGCCCGGCTGACCTGTCAAATGCCAGTAGCCGTTTTTATAGGTTATGAGTCCTTCTTGCGACAATGTCGCAAGGATATCAGCCAAACGTCCATCAGTAATACGTGTTGTAAGCTCGTCGTTACTATGGGTGCCTTCAATTAAATATTTTAACACTTGGCCGCGAATTTGACGTCGTGACCCCTGGAACTTTGACTGTCTTTTGTGCAACTTTACCCGATGGAGCTGCCCACCGACGGTCGCCTTAAGGTATGTGCCGTAATCCATAAGTGCCCAGTACCATTCACGGATGTTTTTATTGGGTAGTGCTTTTTGCAAGATCGTCGCAATTTCGGCGTCGGCAATCCTGTGATCGGTTTTGGCAAAAAATTCGTGAATGACAACCGTACGAATATTAGTCTCAACAAAAATCGCCGGCTGATTGTAGGCGTAAGCCAAAATTGCGCCAGCAGTATTTGACCCAATACCGGGCAGGGTTATTAACAACTCCCTCGTGTTCGGTACAACACCATCAAAATCATTAACGATTTTTTTAGCTGCCTCCCACAAGTATTTGGCGCGGCGGTTGTAGCCAAGACCATTCCACTGCGCCAATACATCGGCCAGTGGCGCAATCGCTAAGGCTTCTACGCTTGGAAACTTTTCTATAAAACTAGTAAATTTCGGCAGCACACGAGGCACCTGAGTTTGTTGCAGCATAATTTCGGACACCAAAACAAAATATGGCGTCGGGGATGTGCGCCACGGCATAGTGCGCTTGTAGTCTGCATAATAATGCAGTACTCTTGCGCGGAACTGGTCAATTGCTAGGGTCGTTACAGGCACGTCACCAGTGTAGCAAACTAAAAGAATGTTACGTAGCTTGTTGGGCGCGTAAAGGGCAATACTGGAGCGGTAACATCAGCTATTTTTTTAGGCATGCCACCGGTGAGCGACAAAATGTAATCGGCAGTTTGACTGCCATCGGCAATGCGAAATAGTACTTGGCCATCCAAAATGCGCAATGGGCCAGTAATGCCTGACGCCGTGTAGAGCTGTTTCTCTTGGCCACTACCAACATTGCGGGCAATAATTACGGGTTTCCCGTCGATTGTGTCGAGCGCAATCCTTGTTTGGCCATCAGGACTGGCCGTTGCCAAATACGCCTTTGCAGCACTTGGCGGCGCGGCTGCGGTTTTGATCTGTAATGTATTCGCATTGTAGTTGCGCCACGTGCCATCACCCACCTGGAACGCTAAGGTTTGCGGATCGGCCTCGGCGAGTTGCTGCACATTGTAGCCCAGCGATTTTTCGGTGCCACCTTTTATATTCACCACTCGCAGTTCTGGATTTTGCGAAGCTGTCGCATCGCCAGCTGCAGCGCTCCGCTGGTAAGCAACGCTATTTAGCGCCACGCGAACGATGCCGAATGTTGCCGCAGTCGCTAAATTAGTGCGCGTTGCCGTTACTGTATTAACACTAGCCAACCGCTGTGCGCCAGAGATACCACTCGCCGTGTACACCAACATATCGTCTTGCCAATCGACAAAATTGAACCACTGTGCCTGGTCAACTGAGGTAAGATTTTTGTTCGATAAATCAACCACAAATAATTGCTGCAATAAATTGCCTTGAGCGTCGCGCACGCCGCTGCGCGTAGAAGCGAGCGCAGCGTATTTGCCGCTGGGGCTCACCGCAATGGCCATGGCAGCGGTTTCGTTTGCTGCTGGCGCCAAAAATTGGACAGCATTACTGCCATCTAAATTACTACTGTAAATTGTCGGCACGCCATTACGATTGCTTATAAAGTAGTCAGTACCTTCGGGCACAAAGGTTATTGTTGGCTGTGCGTCATTGAGCTGCACGGTAAATTGCTTGTCGGTATAACCGCCGCCAAATGTTGCCATAACTGTGGCGGTTGTTACGTCGGTCGGTGATAGCGTGACGCTTACATCACCCTGTTGATTGGGCCGGGCAATTTGCTGACCAATGGTAAAGGCGCCATAGGTAATTGGGCTGCCAGTCAGCCAGTCACGGGCATGAATGGTAAGCGGAATACCAATAGCTTTAAGCTGCATAGTAAGTGACGGTGGTGGCGCTTCTGATTTTGTGCCAAGCAGATGAAAGAATGGGTCAAAATCGACTTCGACCTGCTGCGAAGCAGTACTATAGCCCAACTTTTTAGCCGTTACTGCGTACTCCCCATATGGCACTTTTGCGTTCAAATTGCCATATGCGTCGGTTTGCCATTGGGCATTATTGAGCATGACGGTCACTTGTTTTAGCAATGACGTTGGTTGATTGTCACCCGCAGCGATAATCGTTTTAACAGTGACCGTACCGCGGAGCCCAAGCGCATTAACTATGACATAGCGACTTGGCGCAATAAACCACGCAAACGCCAAAATGACAACAAGCAAAAAACCAGTCGTGAACCAAAACTTTTTGCGGCGCCAAAAGTGACGTTTTTTGGGTAAAAGTTCAGAACTACTACCAGGTCTAGATTTAGTTTGGAGTTTTGCGGATTCGTTTAATGGGTCGGCGTCGGTTTGGGATGCCGTCTGATTCTGTAAATCATCATTCTCTGTGGCGGCGGCTGCAGCAGCAAGTTCGTCTTCGCTTATATCGTCAATATGCACGTCCTTAGATTGATTCGCGCGGCGACGTAACTGTGCCGGCAATGGCTCACCTGCAATAGGCTCTGGCGGTTTGGTCGCAGGCATGTCTTTACTAAGCTCTCGCTCAAGCTCGTCAAATGTTTCGGACTTGTGGGTTGATGTGTTGTCACTCATAGTGGTTATTGTTTTTATTATACAGCAGCTTACCTATGGCAACCGACGAACTATCAACCAAGAATGTGTAAGCCTCGTCAAAATACGCCGCCATGGGACTTATGGCAGTCAGTATATTGGTGCGCTAGCGATCGACCACGCCGAGCGCATTTAAACGGAGGGTTGTTGCTTTTACCAGCAACCCACGCATGGTAGCGTGGGTTCACCTGGTTTTGCAATACTAAACTTTTCCACAGGTCAGGGTGCGAGGCGGTTGATGTCACGCGGGAACAGCGATGCTTCTTTGACGTTGTTGAGGCCAACTAACTTTTGCACCAGCCGTTCTAACCCCATGCCAAACCCGCCGTGTGGCGGCATACCGGCCTGCATGGCCATCAAAAAGTATTTGAAACCAGGCGCTTCGGGGTCGCCGTTGGCCATTTCGATGAGTTGGCGCAACACAACGTCATGGCGGTTTTCGCGCATGCTGCCGGTCACGATTTCGACGCCGCGGAACAATAAGTCAACGCGGTCGGCAAATTCGGGGTGACCGGCCTGAGCTTTGTGGTAAAACTTCATTTCGCTGGCAGGCCAGTCGGTGACAAACACGGCTTCGGAGCCTAAGTTTTCGGCAGCGTACTCGCAAATCCAGCGTTCTTCTTCGGGTCGCAAGTCTTTTTCGCCGACGGTGTTTTCGCCAGTTGCATCGCTGTATTTTTGGTGGATGTCGGCCATGCTAATACTAGGGATTAATTTTGGCAACACCGGTTTTGTGGCGCCCCATTCGTTTAATTGGCCTTCGCAGTATTGCCACACATCGTCGGCAACGGCGTTTAGCATGCCGCTCAAAAACTTTTTGAGGTCGTCGAGAGTAATAAAGCCCATTTCGCCGTCAACAGATATGTATTCGGTCATATGGCGGGTTGTGGCACTGGGTTCGGCGCGGTACACAGGGGCGATTTCGAACACGCGCTCAAAAACGCCAACCATCATTTGCTTGTAAAATTGCGGGCTTTGGGCGAGCGTTGCCTCTTTGCCAAAGTAATCCGTTTTAAAAACTTCGGCGCCGCCTTCGGTGGCTGCAGCGAGTAGCTTTGGCGTACGGATTTCGGTAAAATCGTTGCGACGGAAATATTGGCGGAGTGCTTCGCTTACCTCTGATTGTATTTTAAAAACGGCTTGTTCGCGTGGGCTACGCAGGCCAATGGGGCGATATTCAAACAAAGTGTCTAAGTTTTCGGATTCGTGGCTGAGGGGTTTGTCAATCTCAATTGGCGGTTCCATTTCGACTGGCACGTCAATTTTAAGGCTGGTTTCGTGGATTTCTACCCCGCCTGGCGCGCGGTCATCGGCCGCTACCACCCCTGTGATTTCGAGCACAGTGCCAACCTGCAGCCCGCGTAACTTTTCGACTTCATTTTTATCTTTAATTAAGGCCTGAGCCACGCCGCTGCGGTCGCGGATAACAATAAATGTCAGACCGCCAAGCAGCCGTTTTTTGTGGAGCCAGCCCCAAATGGTCACTTGGGAACCAATGTGGCTGGGTAGTTGTCGAGCTAATGTTCGCATATTTATACCTTGTTTGGGTCAGTTGCTATGTGGAAGTTGGCGGGCGGGGGCGAGCCCAAAATTGCGGTGAGCGCATCTTGCAGCGTCACCAACCCCTGGATATTGCCATTATCGTCCACTACTATAAACAGTTGTCGTCCAGATTGCAAACTGGCGCCCAGCAAGCTCAAAACCGTATTGCGCGCGGCCGCATAATATACCTGCGGGCGCATGGCGTCGGCAACAACTTTAATTGCAGGGTGGCCAGAGGTAGCGTCGCGCATATGCAACAGGCCTTTTACGTGTTCGAGGTCGCCATCGATCGCAACAAAAGTTTGGTGGCCTTGTTTATGCAACTTATCGAGGAGCAGCGGCCCAACCGTTTCGCTAACATCAACAGTGGCAATGTGATCACGCGGCACCATAATTTCGCCAATAGTTTTTTCGTGTTGGTGCAACCCCGCAAGCAACGCCGTCTTTTGTTCTGGCGCCAAAACGTGAGTAGTGTCAATAAGGTGCGCGAGTTCGTCCGCCGAAGCAATAGCTGTGTTGACCGAATGCCGTTTGTCATACATAAACCGCAGCGGACCTGCCAAAACACGAACCATTTTGGTAAATAATGGCTCGAATTTGCGCTGGACTGCCTGAGAGGGCTTAGCAATCCAACCACGTACGGCGACTAAATAAGCAATAAAAAAGTAAACGGCGCTTAGCAATGCGCCAACCGCCGCGCTATGCGTTGTTAAAAGTAGTGCGGCAATCCCGACACTTATAATAATTTCTTTAATATACTGCAAGGCAACAAAGGCCGGTAAAAGCTTACGCCGTTCTAGTTCGGCCACGGCGTGAGCGTTGCCGGCATGCGCATGACGCGACACCTCAAAATCACTACCGCCACGTGGGGCATAGTTAAAGCTTTTAACTATAGCTAAAATTAAAGTTAGCGCAATTGCTGCAAGTTCAACGACGAGTTCCATAGTTCTATTGTATTATAGTGTCATGAACAAAACGAAATGGATTATTTTTATTGTAGTTGTCGTCGCCATTTTTGGCCTGGTTATCTTCTTCAATCGCAGCAACACGCAGACCTACCAGGGTGACACCAACAAAATTATAACCACTGGTATTGCCGACCATGTACTTGGACCAAAAGACCAAAAAGTCACCTTAATTGAGTACGGCGACTACGAATGCCCAGGTTGCGGCGCCATGTACAGCGCGGTTAAGGGTTTGACTGATGCACATAGCGACCACCTAACCTTTGTCTTCCGTAACTTCCCGCTTACCAACATTCACCCGAACGCCTTGGCCGCCGCAACTGCTGCCGAAGCTGCCGGCTTGCAAGGCAAATACTTTGAAATGCACGACGCACTATACGAAAACCAACAGGCTTGGGCAAATGCAAGTGTCGGCGACCGCGAAACAATCTTTACTGGCTACGCCGCCAACCTCGGTCTCAATACTGACCAATTTAAAAAAGACCTTTCGGCCGACAACATTGCTGGCAAAATCAGTCGTGACCGATCAATTGGCACAACCATTGGCGTTAACAGTACGCCAACATTTGTGCTGAACGGTACAATGATTACCGGTTCTGACGCAGTAAGCGCCAACACGCTGACTCAAAAAGTTACTGACGTGCTCAACAAAGCTTTCCCACCCGCCAAAAACTAGCTAAAAATAAAAAATAGCCCGACGTTTATGGGCTATTTTTTATGCCTAGTGCAAGAGGTAATCTTGCCATTCGGCGGGGACAATTTCCACCGCAATTTTGCGGGCCCGAGTAGGGACCATGCGGATGTCAATTGGCATGTGCTTCTCCTTGTTAAGTGTGTCGGACCTCGTGGTGGTGGCACGCACGACAGTTCAGGGACGCGGGGTCCGTAAACGTTAAGACACAAGTTCTAAGTTACCAAAGGTTGCCAGGCGGTGCAAGCATAAGCAATAAACAAAAGTAACGGTTGCAATGAAATACTCCGCTGTCACCGGAGTATTTGGTGAAGCGGAGTGTCAATTGTCGGCGTCGTTTTGCCGGGCAGCGCATCGCAAGTCGATTGCAAGCTCGGCAATGGTTACATCATTGGGCCATTGACTGAGGGCGCGCTTGATTTGGTCAAACGGTGCGCCGCGGCGCCGCGCCTCGGCCGTGTACTTTATGTCTTGGGCGCTCATTCCGTCCTTCCGGGCAATCAGCAATTCTGGCACTTCATCAGCAGAAAAACCTTTTTTGCGCAGCAGCGTATATTCTTCGAAACGTCGGAAGTACCGCTCTACAATGTGGTGCGCTTCTGACACGCTAAAGTCGTGACGGCGTGCCCGCACGTACATTACGAGCTGTTGCAACGTCGTGCGTTGTTTGCCGCACACTTCTTTAGCCGTAAAGCTGCACCAACAAGCCATAAACTCATCAAAATCCATGCCGATAAGCACGGCTTTTGTTTGGTCATAGTAATGCTCATGCCAAGTACGCATAAGGTATGGGCCATGGTGATACTTGTTCGAACGCCTAGCCCGGCGCGGATCGTTAAAATGTGCGCGCCAATTATAGCCGGTCATGACCGCACGCATAACATCGGCGTGCGTCCAACCAAACGTTAGGAGGCCGTTGTAGTCGCTAACAAATTGCGCTATGCATTCATACGCGCTTGGGTGGGCCACTTGGAATGCTACAAAACAGGGGTGTCGCAGCGTACTCAATGGGCACCTTCCTAATATTGTGGACACTGTCCAGTATTCATAAACTCTTTAAGTATGTCAACTAAAAGATATGCTTTTTGCGGCCGATTGTGTACACGGTAACACACAAAAGCAGGCTCGCCAGCACGACCACTGGGTACATCCAGGGTTCGTGCTGGAACGGAATGTCAACGTTCATGCCATACATGCCAAAAATGACGTTGGGCAAGGCAATAATAACAGTGGCGGCGGTCAAAAGTTTCATGGTATGGTTTAGGTTATTAGAGGCAATGGTCGAATACGCTTCGCGAATGCTGGTAATAGATTTGACGTGAGTACGGCAAGCTTCGATTGACTGTTCGTTATTAAGCAATAAGTCCTCGACTAAATCTTGGTCTTCTTCAAAAAGTTGCACATGTTTACCGGCCAGCAAGCGCCGCAAAATAACGGTGGTTGGTTCAAGCGCTGACAGGAACTCATTTAATTCATCCTCGATCACTACAAAATCAACAAAATCTTGGTTGTTGATTTGGTGACCTTTTAGCCGGCTGCGCGTGGCGTTTATTTGGCGGCCGACGCGGTTAATGAGCTGTTCGTAGCGTTCAAAAACTTGGTCGAGCACCATTAAAAGGAGCCGCGTGCGCTGTGTGGTCGCAAAGTCGATACCGCCAGCCACAAACTTTTGCAGTCGTGGCAACGGGTTAGGGCTGATGGTCATAAATAAATTAGCGCCAATGATAAATAACAGTGGCGCAGTAGTCAGCTCGCCATTGCTACCCGTGTAGGCGAACCGAATAAACAGATACGTCAGGCTGCCCTCTTTTTGCAAACGCGGCATCTCGTCGGGGTCAAGGGCGTCTTCGAGCAGCCCTGGTTCGAGCTTGAATTGTTTTGTAAACGCGCTCACCTCTTCGGGGGTTGGCGCTTCGACATGCACCCATGTGCCGGGCTTATACTCTTCAAGCTGGCTTACTTTGGTGGCGCGCAAATTTTTATAGTAGTATGTAATCATCTTGCCGCTTAGTATACGCCCGAGACGCTGGCGGCGCTATGGTTTCTTTAAGGACAATTGCGCCGATTCTTTGCTTTTTGGCTTTTTCGGCGGTGCGGCGGCGTTTTGCTTCGGTCATAAGTACATCTAGCCCAGTGTCACCCAACGTATTATGCACGTCCTCGCAGCCCTGGCACATGTTGCATTTATTAATGGCAATGGCTTTATCGCGGAGACAGGCAACGCATTCGCCGTGGCCCCAAATGGTAGTTTTTTGTTCGTGGCGAGCAGCGGCAAAACCTATATCGCCAAGTTGTGCGGCTGCAGTATCATCGGTGTCGCCAGTTGGGCAATCACGATCAAAATTGAGGCCTTCACTGCGAGCACCATCACCCGCCTCTTGAACGCTTGTAACGACTTTGCCGTGCAGTGAACCGTCTATGGCAGCGGCTAAATTATAGCGGTGAGGCTCCATCTTTTTGTTGCGTTCATGCGGATCACGGACTTCGGCAAAAATCTTGGCGAGCACTCCCATATGCTCACCCAGCAATGTCTGCTGCGACGAAATAAAGCCCATGACATCCTTGATTGCCAACGGTTCTCGACCACTGTAAAGTTCGTGTTTTTTGTCACGCGACATAACGCCGTCGTAGGCCTGGCGTAGTTGTTCGTCTAATTCGTCGATAGAACGCGGTGGCACAGGGTAACGGCGTTTGGCGGCGATTTCTTCGGAGCCTTGCATCGGATCAAAATCGTCATAGCCTAGCACTCGGTCCATGGCTTGCACGCCAGGCAAATAGCTGCCGTCATAGGAATGATATTTTACTTTTACGCCGGTATTGGTCGCCACGGCAATGCGCGTAAACATGGTGAGACGGTCACGTTTATAACCGGGCAAATCGCTTTTGGCAGTGCGCACCGCATCGGGGATGAGCCAGTACGATACGATTGCGCCAAAACGGTTTACGGCCAGAGTCTCGTAGTCATTTAGTTCTTCGAGTTCGATTTCGCGGCGGCGCACCTCAACCCGCCAATCTGGGTTGGTGAGCGCCATGCGACGAGCGTCGGCAAGGCCGTCTTCTATTACGGGGCGTAGCAACTCGCCGCGCTCACTAACAAGACCATCGACCGTCAAGCCAAATTCCTGCGTGGCAATGACGGGGGCGCGCACGCGTTCGGCAATATCGGTAATTTCGTCATACAAACGGCGCTCGTATTCCCAATGGTGGTACGCTTCGAAGTCAGCTTGTCGGCGTTGTTCGACTACTCTGCGCTGCGCTTCGACCGTTTCCACTAAAATTACCCTGCCTTTTTGTATCGAGCAGGGTTTCCAAAAAGAGCCTTAAAAAGGCTTTTTGCTCCTGCTCGGGATACCAACCGGTGCACCATCGGGCTTTGACCGTTGCGGCACAGCTCGCGATTTACACGCGATTCCATGCACCAGTGGTTATATTGTTAATACATTAACTATACTACGCCGCATATAGTGGCGATATTGTAAAATAGGCACTACTTGGATTGATCGCCAACCTGTATTGGTCCGGCGTTAACCAATTTGTGGACCTTTTCGCGGTAAATAAGCGCTAACTTGGCCTTTGGGTACACTAGTAAATAGTCGCCGTTTTCGGCCGACCTATAAAACGGTTGGTCGGCAAGTTTGCCTTTGTCTTGAATAAGCGCCACCGTCGGTTGGCCATCTGGCAGCACAAAAATCTGGCTAACTTCGCCGACTAGCCGAGTAACTGTTTGCTGATTGACCGCCGTCTGATCTTTGCCCCCGCCAAACAATTGCCACAAAATGAATCCACCTGCGACTGCAAAAACTACAAGGCCCCCAATAGCAATTTGGCGTTTGTGAGCTAAGGTAAATTCCTTCATACTTTTATTGTACCAAACAAATTTTTGCAAAGCTGTCGCAAATAATGCTATACTGCGTACTTATGGATACAGGCGTTTTAAAACTAAAACAGACATTGCGCGAAGCTCGCAGTAGCGCTACCCACAGTCGCATTGCTATCTACAGCCACTTGGCTGAGCATGGACCGATGAGCGTCGGTCGGCTTTCTAACCAGCTATTGCCAGATGTCGACCGCGCTACCGTCTACCGCACCATCGAATTGTACGAAAAACTCGGCGTCGTTAACCGCATTTGGCACGGCTTTAAACACCAGGTCGAACTCAGCGAAATTTTTACGCCGCATCACCACCACGCGCTGTGTCAGCAGTGTGGCAAAACAATTGATATTACCAGTCCCGAACTCGAAGCCGCACTTACTGCGCTCGCTAAAAAGCACTCTTTTTTGACCCTCAGCCACTCTGTTGAACTGACTGGTTACTGCCAAGATTGTCAACAACAGTAATAATCTATTGTTTTCGGCACCCGAGTGTGGTCTAATAAAGTTAGCAGAAACTTCCGTAACTATTGTTAGGTAGATAAAGGCTTGACTGCCCTCTACGTCTAGGGAACGGTAAGTGGTCGTTCTGCGGATGTAAATAAGGAATTTGTATGGCAGTCAAACTATATGTCGGCAATTTGCCGTATAGCACTACCTCTGACGATCTGCGCGCAATGTTTGTCGAATACGGCGAAGTTGTGTCAGCAGACGTCATTACCGACCGCGACACCAACCGCTCAAAAGGCTTTGGTTTTGTCGAGCTCGAGACGCCCGAAGCAGCGAAAGCCGCAATCGACGCGTTGAACGGCAAAGACTCAGGCGGTCGCAACTTGGTAGTCAACGAAGCTCGCCCACGCGAAGAACGCCCACGCGACAACCGCGGTGGCGGCAATGGCGGCGGCAACAGCTTTCGTCAACGCAGCTGGTAGTTGTTAGCTACGTTTAAAGAAACACCTCATTTGAGGTGTTTCTTTTGGTGAAAGCTAACGGCCATATTATTCGAGTGATCGCCGCAACTAGAACATTGACCAAATTGCGGCGATACCAGCAATCGACATAAGACCAACAACAGCCCAACCAATAACACTAGTAAATTTCTTGTTAACCCATTTACCCATAATATGCTTATTACTGCTAATGAGCACAATGAGCGCTAAGACGACCGGTGCCGCAATACCATTTGCTACGGCCGAATATATAAGTACTTTTATAGGATCAAGTCCAACAAAATTAATTGCGAGCCCGACAAGCATAGAAACAATCATGACGCCATAAAACGCATGGGCTTGTTTAAACTTTAGGAAGAGACCTTCGTGCCAGCGAAAGCTCTCGGCCAAAGCGTATGACGTTGACCCGGCCAAAACAGGAATCGCCAGCAAACCGGTGCCAATAATACCTATAACAAACAAAAAATACGTAGCATCACCGGCAAATGGCCGCAGTGCTTCTGCCGCCTGCGATGCCGATTGGATATCGGTAACACCGTGTGTAAACAGCAACGCCCCACACGCCGCAATAATAAAGAACATTACAATATTAGACAGCGCCATGCCAGACCAGACATCGATACGCATGCTTTTTACGTCGCTGGTTGTTGTTGCCCTTTGTCGCTGCTTAAGTGTCGTTTTACCCTGCATAATCTGTTCTTCGACTTCTTGCGACGTTTGCCAAAAGAACAAATACGGCGAAATGGTCGTCCCCAAAATAGCGCAAATAATGAGCAGCTGGTCTTTGTCGAACGTAATACTTGGCACAACCGCGTGACTTAAAACCTCACCCCAATTTATGTGCGCCAATAGCGCTGATGCAACATAGGCCAAAAGTACCATTGCCAGCCACTTTAAGTAGCGAGCATAGCGCGCGTAAGGGGTAAAAATTTGCAAGACTAAGCTGAGCACGGCAAAACCAATAACTAGCAGGCTAAAATTCCATTCAGGCCAAATAAGCTGCATGGCTTTGGCCATAGCACCAAGGTCGGCACCAATATTAAAGGTATTAGCGGCAAGTAATAGCAGTGCCGAAAAGTACATAACCTTGCGCGAAAAATGTAGCCGAATCGTCCCCGCCAAACCCCGCCCAGTCACAAGCCCAATGCGCGCGCACATTTCTTGCACGACTGCCATAAGCGGCAACGTAAACGCCGACAACCATAGCAATTGGAACCCATATTGAGCGCCAGTTTGCGAATAGGTAAAAATGCCCGACGGATCATCGTCAGACGCACCAGTCGTTAAACCCGGACCCAACATATGCCAATAATCTTTGCTTTTACGCACAAAATTACGGGCAGGCGACACTTTGTTTAACTGGTCGCTTATATCTTGTGCTTCTTCTAATACACTAGTTTCGCGGGCGTCAACTGTTTTTTTGTCCATAATTTTACCAATTTGTTAGTTTGATAGTATCACAAAATGCTTTTGTTTTATTTCGTCCTTAATTTTGCTTGACGTCTTCAAGCGATTGCCGTACTATTGGGTGTGATTGGTAATACATTTCATACTTATGGGAACATCGCAAGCACACAATTCATCTTTTTATGGCCTCGCCACTGTTGGTAGCAAGGGCCAAATTGTGATTCCGGCTAAAGCCCGTGAGGAACTCAATATTGCCACCGGCGATTCGCTGGTTGTTGTTGGCATAAAGGACCATAACATGGTTGGCTTGTGCCCGGTATCGAGCGTCGAAGAAATGCTCGTGCAATTAACCCAACGCATAGGCGAAATGCAAGAAGTCGTCGATAAAACTAAACAAAAGAAAGGACGCTAAATGCTCCACCATCTTGCAAAACGACAAAAAATTATCGTCATGCTGGCAGTCATGTCTGGCCTATTTTTGGCTGCGCTTGACCAAACCATCGTCGGTACCGCTTTGCCAAAAATATTAACCGAGTTTAACGCACTCGATAAATTAAGTTGGGTCGTTACGGCGTACCTACTAACATCAACCATTGCCGTGCCGATTAGTGGTAAGCTGTCTGACTTGTTTGGCCGGCGGCGACTGCTATTAATCGGTATTGTCGTATTTGTATTGGCCAGCATGTTATCTGGCGTCGCTCAAAACATCGACCAACTGATTGCCTACCGTGCCCTGCAAGGTGTCGGTGGCGGTATTTTAATGGCCAACGCTTTTGCCATTATTGGTGACCTTTTTGACGCACGCGAACGTGGTAAATGGCAAGGTATTTTTGGCGCTGTATTTGGACTTTCTAGCCTGGTTGGTCCGCTGCTTGGAGGCTTTTTAACAGATGGTCACACTATATTAAGCCTTACCACAAGCTGGCGCTGGACATTCTTTATTAACGTACCGGTTGGCGCCCTGGCCTTTGGCTTAATTGCCCGCTACATGCCGACTATTATTGACCGCGCCACAAAACCAGTTATTGACTACCTAGGCGCCGGTCTACTAGCAGTTGGCCTTGCCTCACTTGTTTTGGCGACCTCTTTGGGCGGCACAAACGGTTTGGCTTGGACATCACCACAAATTATTGGCTTGTTTGCTGGCACCGTCGTCTTTTTGACCGCCTTTGTTTTTGTCGAGCGCAAAGCAAAAGATCCGATTTTGCCGCTGCGGTTCTTTAAAGTGCCAGTGTTCAACCTCATTAGCATTATGTTCTTGCTGTTTGGGATGAGCTTTTTTGGCGCCATTATTTACATCCCGACCTTTGCGCAGTTGGTGCTTAACTTTAGTGCGACCAACTCCGGCGTCATTTTGTTGCCGATGGTCGCCGCATTGACCGTTGGCAGCATTATAATCGGCCAGATTATTAACAAGACCGGTAGGTACAAAATCTTTATTGTTACTGGTTTGCTTTTGGCAGGTTTAGGCGTATTTACCTTGACCGGTCTGACTCCAACCAGCAACTACTTTGACCTTGCCTGGCGCATGGCTGTGGCTGGCATTGGGCTTGGCATGGCAATGCCAGTGTTTAGCCTAGCCGTCCAAAACGCTTTGCCGCAAAAAGATTTGGGCGCAGCCACCAGCTCAACCCAGCTGTTCCGCAGCATTGGCGGCACTGTTGGCCTGGCAATTATGGGCGGCATGCTTAACAACTTTTTAACCGACAAACTTAAAGATGTGCACAACGAGCCATTTGTAAAAATTGCACAGGCTAGCGGCCACGGCGCGCAGTTTAGCAACATAGATGCCAACTCGCTGCAACAAGTGCTCAGCGCGCCAGCACAAGACGCTATTAAAGGTCAGCTGCAAGGTCAGCAACCTGCGCTTGACGCCTTTGATCACCTTGTGCATACCCTGCAAACTGCATTGTCGAGTTCGATCACTCAAGTATTCATGATTTCGGCAGTGGTTATGGGCGTTGCTTTCCTTATAAGCTTCGCTATTAAAGAGATTCCTCTCAAGCACCACAAAGAGGTGCCGACGACCGAATCCTAACTTCACCAACTAAAAAGAGTGGCCGCTTGGCCGCTCTTTTTAGTTCACCATAACCAACGGGTTAGCGCTTTATTACACTAGTTTTTATAGTCAGCTCATCGGATCGTGGGCTTATTTACAATGAAAAATTTAACTTTATCACCTATAAAACGCGCTATACTAGAGCTATGAGTGAAGAATGGCGCAAATTTTTAGTCAACTACCCATGCAAGCATTACGAAAAAGGGCAGCTTATTGTTTGTCAGGACACCTCCCCAACCAGCTGTTTCTTTATTAAAAAAGGATTTGTTAAGACATACGTTATTACTGCCGAAGGTAACGAAAAACCAATTACATTCGAAAGCCGGCACGACATTTTCCCTGTCGACACCGTTTTTGGCCACTCCGAAGAAGCAAAATACTTTTACGAAGCCTACACCGATTGCGACATTTACCAAATCCCGCAAGGTGATTACGTGCAATTTATGAAGGATCACCCGCGGTTGTTTAGCCGATTATTCCACTACCTTATTGGTCGCACGTTGGATTACCATCAACATATATCGAGTCTAGAGCAAGCCAAGGCTGTCGATAAGCTTATTTGCGCGCTCAGCATGTTAGTTAAGCGGTTCGGCAAGCAAATTGCCAAAAGTCGGTCCCATATGACCCTCCCCTTAACCCAACAAGATTTGGCGAACTTTTTGGGCCTTACCCGCGAAACCACTGGTACGCAGCTAAAAGTCCTTGAGCGTGAAGGCATTTTGCAATATCGCCGCCAAAAATATGTTATCCATACCGAACGGCTACAAACGTTGGTCGAAGAACGGTAAACGGCTTTTAACCATTTACTAATTATTAGTTTGCCTCATAAATAAAACGGTAACTATTAAATTTTTCACGGGGGATGTGAGTTTGTTCGTTTCGCCCCTGTTAGGGCTCGTCAGTATGGCTGTTACTCCATAGACGAACGGCACTCTGCAAATTACTCACGGAAGAGGAAGTTATGATCAACTGGATCTTGGCCGTCATCCGCAGCCTGGCCTACGCCCTCGTGCGCAAGCAGGTCGAGGAGACGACGGCCACGGTGGCCCTGAAGAGCGCGCACTACGCCACGCAGATCGGCCTGCTGGTCGATCACGCGCTGCTCATGAAGGCCCGCGCCGCCCAGCCGC
>DATIJQ010000012.1:0-28182 GCA_035478375.1 Saccharimonas sp. (SeqCode)
TCTCCGATATTTGTTGCACCGTCTTTGGCGCTAGAGGGTGATAAGTATAAATAAGGTCGGGGTCATATGCCGCTAGATAATCAATCCAAACCTTTGAAATGGTACCCTTGGCGGCTGGGATAATTTGGTAATAACGACCACCCCACTTTTTTGAGGCATCACAAATAAGGTCTACTATCGTTCTGTAGGCGTTTTCTTCCTTGATATCGACAATGAACGCTATGCGAGTTGGCCGATTCCGGGTAAAAGTCAAAAAGGATTCGTTATCTTTCCTCACAGGTTTATTTTATAACTATTTTCGCCGATTACAGAATTTGCGTAATGGTGTAGGTTAGCCCTCCCACTGTCTTGCCATTATAAGGCCATAACTGGCCGCCTCAAGGTCGTTCAGCGCGTTGGGTGCTCCACCTTGATGCGTCCAGTTCTGACCTTGCCCGTTCGACAGAGCGGGAGGTCGAACGCTCGAAAGTCAGAAATAACTTTACGAGGAGGTTTGCTATGCAGACAGAAAACGCGGTTGAGATTGCAAAGTTGAATGATACCTTCCGGCGCAGTGGTTTTGGTATCACGGTGACACCAGGCGTACAGGTGCTTGAAGATTTGTCTGGTTTGATTGACGAGGTGCGTAGGTTTAACGAGTTTACCGAGAACAATGACCCATACGGTGAACACGACTTCGGTACTGTCCACTGGTACGGTGAAAAGGTGTTCTGGAAGATAGATTACTATGACCAGAAGCTAGAGTACGGCGAGGAGCCATTATCGCCAGATTGTAGGCGGGTAATGACCGTTATGCTGGCAAGCGAGTATTAGGCGCGCGAAGCCCGGAGTTGCTTACGCGACTGCCGGGCTTTTCGCGTGTTTACAGCTCTCGCAAAGAAAGTAGCTCATCCTCACCGGCCAAGCGCCATACTTTCGTACTAGCCGCCAAAGTCTGCCAGTTGGCTGTCGCAAAAACAAGATCATCCGTGTCATCGGCGTTATGAAGGCTGGTAAGGATGCGTTTCTCCACGCGGTTTTGTAGTACGGGCGTATCGCAAACAATCAGGATAGCCGGAAAGTCGCTATCCGTGGCACTCCAGTCACCACGGGCGTTATAGTCAATGAGCTGCTTTATTTGCCGGTTCAGGGCAAAGGCGGGGGTCGCTGTCTCAAATATGTTTAAGAAATACCGACGAGTGCCATCCTCTCCCTTATAAGATAAAAACGCGTCAGGTAATGGCTGCGGAAAGTAGTCGTAATCCGCAAGGTCGGTCTTGGTGAAGAATCTAATCGTGTCGCCATAAACGGCTTTAAGCCTACAGGAAGTCGCAAATATTGATAGGTTATGGTCTATAAATGAGCGGCCGGCCTTCTTGTCCTTATACGCCCTTTTAATTATCCGGGCATCTTCGCTTTTAACGGCGCGACCGCCTTTAGCGGACAGGTAATAAGCGGCATGTTTACCTTGCAGACGATCCGCGCCCTCATAATGCCTATCAATGTATTTCTGCTCACGAAGAATATTTAGACGAGACTTAATAACCGTTCCATTCTTCTTACCTAATGCCTGCGCTATTAAATCAGTCGTACCAAATCTAAACTTCAACAATAGTTCCAATACTTCTAATTGGCCTGGGTTTAGTCGCTTTCTGTGTTTAGGTTCATTATCCATACTGTCCATCGTTTTCTCTCGTATATATTTATATATTAAAAGAGGAGAATAAAAAAAGAAAATAACAGATATAGTTGTGCTGTTTTAGTTAGTATTACGGTAGACTAATTTTTTATTCATAAAACCTCTTGAAACTATCTGTATACGGATAGTATACTATCTATATAAAGATAGTAACACATCACGCCGGAGGGGCAAGAATGGGGCGAACCAAAGGAAGCAAGAATAAGGATTCAATGGCCAGGCCGGACACATCGGAATTGTCCGTTGATGAGAGATTGCAGCTCGTCGCCAATCTCATCATTGACCAGATTCAAGAAGACCAGAAGAACGAAGGTAAGCTGCTCAAGCAAATAGAACGAGAGGAGAAAACGAAATGCTTAACGACATCAAAGCCAGGAATGGCGTTGTAGGGGTTCGCGTATCATCTACAGGGCAAGGCGTTGATGGCGACTCTCCCGAAGCGCAAGTGGAACAGGCAGAACGATTTGCCGCTAGTCGTGGGATCGTGGTTAAGAAGTTTTTCACTTTCTTGGAATCGGCCTCCAAAGAGCAGCAACCGATGCAGGAAGCCATTGATTACTGTAAAGACCCGAAAAATGGAATTGACGTATTCATCGTTAAATCCATAGACCGATTTACGCGAGCTGGATCGTATTCCTACGACACCTTAAAGAAGCAGCTCGACGCGGCCAATGTTGCGCTAGTAGATATCTACGGCGTCATCAGCGACCGTAAGATCAATACTCTTGAGCACTTAGGCGTTGAGTATGGGTGGAGCATTTATAACCCGACCAAGAAGGCAGAAATGCTTGAGGCGGAGCGGGCCAATGATGAAATCCGCGACATTATGAGCCGCATGATCGGCGCAGAGATACGCTACGCCCGTATGGGTTACTGGGTTCGCGAAGCGACCTTTGGCTACAAGACAGAGAAAATTGAAACGCCACACGGCAAGCGCTGTATTCTTGTACCTCATCCAATCGAATCACGATGGGTTACTAAAATATTTGAGCTTCGTGCGCGTGGTACGCACACGGATCGCCAGATAGTTGATGAAATAAATAACATGGGCTACAAATCGCGCGTCGAAATACTACGCGATAAGCGCGACCGTACAAAAATGATCGGACAGCGCGGCGGCAAGCCGCTTAGATTAAAGGTACTGTGGTATATTCTTGAGAATCCTATTTATGCTGGCATCAATGCCGAGAAATGGACGGAAGGAAAGCCTATTAAATGTAAGTTCGACGGTCTAATCTCTGTTGAGCTGTTTAACCAGGCTAATAAGGGTAAGGTCTATATCTCCGAGCAAGACGGAGAAATTACTATTGGCAAAAAGCAGCCCCCTAAGTATCTCGTTACTAAGGGCATTAGAAACGCCGACTTTCCATACAAGAAGCAAGTTATGTGCCCTCACTGCGAAAAACCGCTTTTTGGTAGCGCGTCACGGGGCAAACTCGGCAAATACTACGCCGCCTATCACTGTAGCCGTAGCCACCCGTATTTTAGGGTCAGTAAAAAAGACTTTGACGAGACGATAACAAACTTCGTCAAAAGTATTCGCATATCACCTGAATACGTTGAGGCGCTCACAAAGGCCGTTGTGACTGAATGGGAGCGTCGTGAGGCCGAAGCCCACAAAGACGACGTAGTGATAGATACGCGCATCACAGAGCTGCGAGGCGAGGCCGTGGCCGCTATGGACAAGATTAAGTTCCTTAGTTCGGAAACAGTTATTAAACACATGGAGGAGCAAATATTGAACGCGGAAGCACAAATCGCGGACTTAACCGCCCAGAAAGAAAAGGCCGAGAATGAGGAGAAAACGATCAATATGAAGACTATCATGGAATACATCAAATATTTCTTGGAACACCTCGAATATTTGGTGCTCCAACAGATGAACCCGATTGCAAAAGCTGGATATTTTGGTGTTCTTTTCGACAAAGCGCCGACTTTCGACGAAATAAAGTTTGGAACACCAAAAACAGCCGCAGCTATAGAGCTAAATCGGCTGTTTTCGACAAAAAATATTGATTATGACTACATGGCTGGGGATGAGGGATTCGAACCCCCGATCACGGGACCAGAACCCGTTGCCTTACCGCTTGGCCAATCCCCACAGCAAAGCTAATTATACTAAATCTGTATCTGTTTTGCCAGGGTTTTAGTTACCGAGAGCGCCTACAAAACTCAGCAGGCCCAACAAGGCACCTGCAGCAATTGGAATAGTTAGGTTATCGAGACCTTTGTGGGAATGCCGCTCTATAAATGTCAAAATAATTGCTACTATGATCGCCCAAATAATTGCTGGCACTACTGGTGTTACGCCGACTGTCATGAGTAACCCTGCGCCAATGATCGCCGCCGAAACAAAAAACGCCATGCTGCCGGCGATTGTTTTGCCGCCTTTTTTGCTTCGCCGTTTTTTACTACCATAGCGCGTGCCGATAAGGCTTGCTAGCGCATCGCTTACCCCAAGCACTAGCACGCCGTACATAAAAAATAACGTGTCAGGGAATAAAAACGCACAAACCGCAATGGCAAGCGGGAAATATAATTCGCCATAGGTCAAACGGCTAACTCCGTGTATAGACCTAAACATATTGCTGCGCATAGAAATAAACACAGCCGGCACAAATAACAAACCCAACAACACAATTTGCGGAAAGCTCAATATAAACGGTAATGCCGCCGCGCCAATACCGGCTAAAACATGACTGAGTTTACGGCTGACTTCGCTGGGTGGTCTAAGACGTGCAGCGATTAACTCGACAACCACAAAAATAAAGCCGTAAGCGGCGGCAACAAGCACAAACTGCATTATTTATCCTTCATGCCAAATAATTTTGGTCCATCCAACACCCAAAAACTTATTGCGCCCCATATAATACAGCCGACGTCAATAAATAATAAACCAACGCCAAAATTGTCGTTAAACATAGTTATAATTGCCCAAGCTACCGGTGTTAAAAAGGCAAAAGCCGCACTGCATAATCTGGCAAGCGGACTGAGTTTAGCTTGAAGCAAAAAAGGCAGCGAAAAGATTTCGAAACCAATAAGCACAGCGGCAACGGTTGTTGGCATCCAGCCTGGTGTCTCCCCGAGCAAATCACTGATGTAGCTTAGGTATTGTTGCATCGCAAAAAGCTGCCACACAATAACCGCGGCGAGCGCAAAAGCATAGACATACGGGATAAAAGCCAGACGTTTATTGGTTATGCGGGGCGCCGCAATGGCTTTAATCACTGACGCGGCTCCCGCCTACGACAACGCCGAGGACTGCGCTGAGAGGCAGCCAGCCGTAATGACGGCTGTCGGTGCTTTCGGCTGGATTGTCACCAAGTACGTAAACTTGGTCACCTTCGAGTTGATGGACTCGCTTAATTAACTCCAAGCGATGGTGTTTTACAATGACAACGTCGCCTTTTTTAGGCTTGCGGAAACGCCAGGCAAGAACAATTTTGCCCTGTGGGTACATTGGCGTCATGCTTTCACCTTCAACACGCCTGAAGATGAGCATTTTAGTGGTGCGACTCCTCGAACATGCTGGCAATTTTGCTAACCATGTCCACTAATTTTTGGGTTTCGTCACGGCTGATAGTTTGCTTAACTTTGCCGCATTGTTTAGCGGCTTGCCACATAATGTCGTGCAGGTCGGGGAATTTTTGCAGGTGTTCTGGTTTAAAATAGTCGCTCCACAAGATGTAGATTTGGTCTTTGCATAGCTGGGCATGCTTTTCTTTGGTCATGATCATGCGAACGAAATTATTGTGGTCGGTAGATTTTTCGCCCGCGTCGGCTGGCAAGGCGTCGATTTTATCGATCATTTTAAGACACGTATCAGCTGCGTGGCGCATGGTGTCGGTTTCGTATATACCGCACGGCACGTCGCAGTGAGCGTAGACGGGTTTGATAAGTTTGCTTAGTAAACTCATAAGCTCCTTTTATTATAGCACTAAGCCTATTATAGCTCGCTGTGCGTCGGTTTGTGTTGTAATTTTGCACGAAATCGCTTGCGCTTACCATAAATAAAAGGTACGATACTTTTAAGCGAAACGACACATATAAACACCACTCAAAAATAAAAATGTTTGGGTCGCTTGCACCACCACAACAACTCTTTTCTATGCCTTGGTAAATGGTGTAAGCAACTCGCGTCTCCGGGTGACTACACTATTTAGCCAAGGCCCTTAACGGAAAACTAAACCACCTTTACTGGTGGTTTTTTGGTGCTTTTAGAGAGTGACTGGCGCGCCAATCAGCAATTTGGGCATGATTGCCACTAAGCAAAACGTCGGGCACTTTAAGATCGCGGAATTCGGCCGGACGAGTGTACTGGGGGAATTCTAAGGTTTGGCCGTCGCTAAAACTTTCGATTTCGGCACTGGTTTCGCCGCCAAGAACACCAGGGATAAGGCGCGTAATGCTGTCGATAATTGCCATCGCCGGGATTTCACCGCCGGTCAGCACAAAATCTCCGACAGAGATTTGGCGGTCGACAATAGTAGTGACGCGCTCATCATAGCCTTCGTAGCGACCGCAAATAAGGATTAGGCCTTGGCCACCGTCGGCGAGTTGGCGGGCTTTGGCTTGGGCCCAGCGTTCGCCACGTGGCGTCATAAGTAGTACGAGCGCGGTTGAGTCAATTTTTTTAGCAGATTCGACCGCCGCAAACAACGGCTCGGGTTTTAAAAGCATGCCATCGCCGCCGCCATACGGCGTGTCGTCGACTTGTTTACGAGGGCCAAGTCCAAAGTCGCGCAAGTTGATGGTGCTGAATTGCACCAACTGGCGATCCTGCGCTTTCCACAGCATGCTTGTACCAAAAACACCCGTAAACATTTCGGGGAACAGCGTTATGACTTGAATGCGGCGCGGTTTCATCTGTAAAAGTATAACACATTGGACAAAACCGTTAAATAAGGTATAGTTTAGGCGTACTCACCAAGAGTAACCGACAGAGAAGTGGTGGACATGCGAAAGCGTCGCCCCAAGCCATGGCCGGCCGACAAGAATCCACTGCACCCGAGTGCATTACGGGTACGTGACATCCGGCTTGGCCTTAAGTTTGTCACGTTCGACATATATGCGGGCGTCATCATGCGCGGCACGTTCCAGAGCTCGACTTTTGTAGACGCTCATCAAAACGTAAACGCAAGGGCGTGCGTTAACGCGATGATTGCACGACAAGGAACTAACGCTGCGCGGCTGGTCGACCTGGCGTATTTAGGGATTGCGCGGTTTGGTGGCGTGTCGTTTTCTGCAGGTTCGGGCTGGAGCTCGACAACCTTTACGGTGGCCGTAAACAAGGTGCATCTGCTGCCTGCGCTAAAGCCATATAGATCTTTTGGGGTGATCGACCGGGGAGATGATTGGGGCTACACGACCACCTGGAGAGGGCTGGGTCATACAGGTCTGCCGCCATCCGACTCGTTTTACCAGCGTTATCTTGACGCTATGTCTAATCACCCCAACGAGTATCCTTCTTCGTGGAGCCCTGATTTCTTGGAGCGACCGAACAATACAGGTGACTCCGAAGATTATACGTTTCACCCGCGCCCTAAACCTCTCGACGAGTTGTAGCCATCTTGTCTGACGTACCCACACTGGCCAAGGCAGTCACTTCTCTGTCTTGCGCCTTATGCGCTGAAATCTTCAGCCTATAAGGCGCAAAGAAGTACGCAGCTTTTGCAACCAAATAAAACAACCGGCGTAATGTGCCGGTTGTTTTACCACATAAGGCTCACAGCTTACGCTGCTCGCAAGAGCCCGATTTTTGTTTTTGTTGTTGGCCTTGCCAACTTACTTAGTATTATATGTCGAGATCGTCCATGTCTGCAAGCTCTTTTCGGGTGCGAGCTGCAACAGAAGCATTTTCTTCCACAGGTTCCTCTGTAGATTCTTCCACAGGGTTGCTTTGTACGTCATTTTGTGGCGTAATTGTGTCATTGGTTGGTGAGCCTGCATCGTTGCTGCTGTTGTCTTCGTCGGCAACGCCACCGGGGCGGTCAACATCAACAATTTTTAGGTTGTAACGGGCGTCATTTTTTGTACCAAGAGCGCGCAGCAATGTGCGAATACTTTGGGCGGTTGCGCCACGTTTGCCAATAACGCGGCCAAGATCTTCAGGGTCGACAGTCAGTTCTAAGAGTACGCCTTTTTCGTCAATACGACGTTCGATTACGACGGCGTCTGGTTTGCTGACGAGCGATTTAACTATAAACTCTACAAACTGTTGGTCAATACTGGTCATACAGTCTCTCCTTTAGCTAGTGTTTTTATTGTATCGTAGTTTGGGGGCGTGGTGCAAACTGGTTATGACTTTAAGGTATAAAATAAGCGCCGTTTGGTTGGCGCTTATTTTGTTTATTCTTCGGTTTTTTTGGCTTCGGCGGCTGGTTCTTCAGCGGGGGTTTCGGCCGGAGCTTCTTCTTTTGGTTGATTCTTGCGTAATTTTTCTGGGTTGCGGATTTTAGCGGCTTTGTTGGCGTGCTCTACTTTTACCCAACCTGGTAAGTCAACTTTAGCGCCTTGTAGTAATTTAACAACGCGAGGGGTTGGCTGTGCGCCGTTTTTAAGGTAGACGCTGACTTTTTCGGTGTCGAGCTTTGTTTCTTTGGTGTGTGGGTTGTAGGTGCCTACGTAAGCAACAACGCGACCACTACTGGGGTGGCGTTGAGCTTCTTGCACGGCGACGCGGTAAACCGGAGCGGCTTTGCGGCCAAGACGTTGCAAACGGATTGCGAGCATGTAGTAATAATCCTCTTTAGTTGAATAGTTAAACTCTTAACGATTTTACAGGTTACGGCCTCTGTTGTCAATGGGTAGGTTGATTTGAGCCCATCCCGACGGAATCTGGCCCAGTTTTATCGTAACCCTCGAGCGCTGCCTTGGCTGCTTCTTGCTGCGCGACCTGTTTTGAGGGACCGCTCCCCTTGCCTTTTAGTTTGCCGCTCACAAAGACGCCAAGGATGAACATTTTGTCGTGGTCAGGGCCGGTTTCTTCTAAAACTTTGTACACTGGCGTGTTGCCTTCGGTGCTTTGAGCGACTTCTTGCAGGCGGGACTTGGGATCGCGCCATGAACCACTGGCTAAAATGTCATTGAATGTGCTTAAAATATAGTCGTGAATAAATTTGCTGGCGGCGTCATAGCCTTGGTCGAGGTAAATTGCACCAATAACCGCTTCAAAAGCGTTAGCCAAAATTTGCTGGCGGGCGCGGGGTGAGTCAGCGTGTTTTTCGCCGCGGCTCATGCGCATAAGCTGGTCGAGGCCCAACTTTGCGCCAGCTGCGCCAATAGATTCGGTGCGCACCAACGCCGCGCGCCAGTTGGTCAAAATGCCTTCGGGCTCACTATAATTGCTGTATAAATATGTAGTCACGACGAGCTCCAAAACGGCGTCGCCCAAAAATTCCAACCGTTCGTTGTGTTCTTTGGTGCTTTTTTTGTGCTCGTTCACGTACGACCGGTGAGTCAAAGCTGTCACAAACACCTGCGGGTCGGTAAAAGTGAACCCGAGTTTTTCTTTGGCGAATGTTTGGTAGGCGCTAAAGTCCTGCATGCCGTATCTTTTTCATTCCTACTAATAATAGTTTAGAAATGTCTTCGTATTCAATCATATCAAGTGCATCGTGAACTTTAAACCAGCCGATGCCGTTCATCCAGTCTTCTTTTTTGAGCGAATCAGTATCGCCAATGCCATGCACTAAATAAATTTGAGTGGTCATAAGCACCAAACTGGTTTGCCGGCGGTAGCGAAAGTTGATTTTACCGAGCCAGCTCATCATTTCCATTTGCTGTAAACCAGTTTCTTCGCGGATTTCGCGCTCAGCGGTTTCTTTAGCGGTCTCGCCTTCTTCTATGTGGCCTTTGGGGATTGTCCAGCGGTCTTTGGCGTCTTGTGTTAGCAAAACTTCTAAATCGCTGGTTTTTTTATTGCGTCTAATAACCACGCCGCCAGCCGTTTGCTCGCGTATAACTTCTTGAATTATAGGTTTGTGGCGTTGAAAATATTTTTTAAAACGATCAAACTTGGGGACTTGCATTGCCGCCATGTTGTTTTCCTTCGATGAGTGTGCGGTACGCCGTACCCAACACACCATTGACAAATTTAGAGGAGTTATCGGAGCCAAATGCTTTGGCTAGTTCGACTGCCTCGTTTATGGCAACTTTTGGCGGAACTTCTTTACCCATGTGTAATAGTTCGTACAAAGCCATACGCAAAATAGTGCGGTCGATACGGGCAATTTGTTCCAGCGGCCAATCTGGCGCGATGGGCTGAATTGTTGCGTCGAGTTCTGCGACATTTTTGCGTACGCCATGCACAAGCGCTTCTACAAACGACTTGTCGTCGATAGTTTCGTTGTAGCGCTCGAGGTTACGCGCCAAAATTTCGTCGATATTGGCCGTCGCGTCAGCACTGTCCTGACGGAATTCACATTCGTAAAGTGTTTGCAGCGCGATAATGCGGCCAAGGTGACGATTAGATGCCATAATATAAGTTTGTTAAAGTTAGCTTAATTTATACTTAAGACTAGGCCTTGGTTTTGGCCTTGCCAGTGTCGCGCTTGGTGGTTGTCGCTTTGACTGTTTTGCCAGCCTTAGAAAGCAACGCGTTAACGCGGCGTTTAAGCTTTTGCGTAATTTGGCCACGACGGTTCGCCGTTCTGCGCGGAGTTGTCTGCTTCTTTGGTTTACCCATGTACGAAGCCTCCTTTGTTTATCTGATATAACTTGAGCTTGATTATACGCGAAAAGCGTTAATGCAGCAAGGGCAAGGCACGGGCGGGGTAGGCCGCCCATGCGCAATGCTTAGTGGTGCCCGGCCCAGATTACTGGTTGTTGGGGTTGATTATCAACTTAACGCCATTGAGCGCGTACGCGCTTTCCAGATCAAGCAACCGTCTGTCGGCCCGCATTTGTGTGGAAATCACCATACACAGGCACTCGATCATTGCGGTGAAGACATCTGCGCAGCGGATGTTCCTTTGCTGCAGTAATACGCGAGCTGTGGACGCATCTGTCACCTCACGCTCGAGTACAATTCTCACCGCTCTTGGAATGGTCTGCGGTTTGGTTGTGCGGCCCACCACATAATTGGGGTTGTCTTCGAATTCCTTTATACAAACACGCACCAATTCATCAAAAGTCATTGTACCCACTTCCAATTGAGTCGCGGCACTTACTAAGCTTGCCGATTATACAACAATATTGAGCAACCTACCAGGAACGTAAACAACTTTTTTAGCCGCGCCGGACACAAATTGCTGCACGTGTTCGTTGGCAAGTGCTTGTTGTTCGATCTGTTCTTGAGTCATATCCGCCGAAACTTCTAGTTTGGCGCGGACTTTACCATTAACTTGCACAACGACAGTAATTGTTGCTTGAGTCAGTAATGATTCGTCATATTTTGGCCAGACGCTTAGGTGCACAGAACCTTCGCCGCCAAATTGCGCCCATAATTCTTCGGCCAAATGCGGTGCACAAGGGGCAATTAACTGGGCGATGGTTTTAATTGCTTGCCACCAGGTTTCGCCGTGCTCTGCAAATGTTTGAGTGGCGCGCAACTTATATAATTCGTTGACTAGCTCCATAACAGCGGCGATGGCGGTATTGTAGCCCATATTATGCATGTCGGCGGTGACTTTTTTGGTAGCTTTGTGGACCGCGCGGGTGATGTCGCTCGCAGATGTCTTGCCCTGCTCACCTGCTTGGTGAACTTCTTGCGCCAAGGTCCAAATGCGATTCAAAAAGCGGTATACACCACCCAAAGTGTCGGGGCTCCACGGCGTTTTTTGGTCGAACGGCGCCAAAAATAACAGTGTGGTGCGCAGCGCGTCGGCGCCGTAACCGCTCGCTATGACGTCTTCGGGGTCAACACCGTTGCCTTTGCTTTTGCTAAACTTGCCGCCGTCGGGCGCCAGCAACATGCCTTGGCTACGCAAAGCGGTGAATGGTTCCTCAAAGTTAATTAACCCTTCGTCGAACATGACTTTTGTCCACATGCGGGCGTACAGCAAGTGCATTACGGCGTGTTCGGCGCCGCCAACGTAGGTGTTGACGGGCAACCACTTTTCGGCCAGCTCGCGGCTAAAGGCGGCTTGGTTATTGTGCGGGTCGGCAAAGCGCAAAAAGTACCAGCTGCTGCAGGCAAAACCGTCCATGGTGTCGGTTTCGCGCGTGGCTGGGCCATCGCAATTTGGGCAGGTTACGTTTACCCAGTCGGTAGCGCGGGCCAGTGGTGAACGGCCGTCGCCAGACGGTTCAAACTCTTTGAGTTCGGGCAATACAACCGGCAAGTCGCTTTCGGGCACGGGCACAATACCGCATTTTTGGCAGTGAATAATGGGGATGGGCGCGCCCCAATAGCGCTGGCGACTAATCAACCAATCGCGGATTTTGTAGTTAACGCGTTGGGTAGCGCCGGGCGTGTCTTGCACGATTTTTTCGCGGACGTCGGCGCTATTTTGGCCGTCGTATTTGCCAGAATTGACCATGCGGCCTTCGCCGTGGTAGCACTCGCCTTTTACTAAGGTTTTGTAGACGGTGGCGTGCAGTTCGTCGGTAATTTTTTGTTCGACTTCGCTTTGGGGCAACCACTGCACGGTGAATTTGCCTTGTTCGTCGGCCTCGAGCGCCGTGTCTCCCCGCGCTTCGTCGACTAATTCAAACAGTAAGCCGTGGGCTTCGATTTGGCGCGCCACATTTTTGCTGGCCGCAAAATAGTTGTGGTGAATTTTGCCGGTTTTGGCGACGAGCTGCAAGTTTTTGTAGCCGGTTTCTTCAAGGATTTCGCGCTTGGCACAGTCTACCGTGTCTTCGTGTTCTTCGCGGCCGCCACCAATAAATAAGTTACCGCCCAATTTACCCCAGTTAATGCTGAGATATTCGTTGGTGCGCGGGTTGCGCACAATGGCCACAATGCTGCGACGGAATTCGGGGTTTTGCTGTGGCGTGCCGGTTTCGGGCTCGACAACTTCTGTAATTGGCAAGTTAAAGAACTTGGCAAAGGCGTGGTCGCGCTCATCGTGCGCTGGCACGGCCATAATAGCGCCGGTGCCGTAGCCGCCTAAAACGTAATCGGCAATCCAAATTGGTAGCTTTTCGCCGTTGACTGGGTTGATTGCGTAAGCGCCAGTAAACACGCCGGTTTTACGCTGTTTTTCGTCCATGCGGTCGATGTCGGTCTTGGTTTGGCTGGCGCGGATGTACATGGCGACATCAGCTTGTTTATCTGGCGTAGCTAATTTTACGGCTAGTGTATGTTCGGGCGCGAGCACCATAAAGGTGGCGCCATATAAAGTGTCGGCGCGGGTGGTAAAAATTTTAATGGTTTCGCTGCGCCCATCAATTTTAAAATCGACTTCGGCGCCAATGCTTTTGCCGATCCAGTTGTGCTGCATGGCTTTAATGCCTTCGGGCCAGTCGAGCTGGGACAGGTCGGCGTCTAAACGGTCGGCGTAATCGGTAATCTTAAAAAACCATTGTTTGAGCGTTTTTTTGGTGACGGGCAAATCTTCGTGGCGCCAGCAGCAGCCGTTAACGACTTGTTCGTTAGCGAGCACGGTTTTGCATTCATTGCACCAAAATTGGGCGCTTTCTTTTTGGTAAGCCAGACCACGTTTTAATAGGAGTAAAAAGAACCATTGGGTCCAGCGGTAATAGTCAGGGTCGGTGCTGCCAAATTCGCGGTCCCAATCAATAGAAAGACCCAGGTGTTTGGCCTGTTGTCTAAAGTTGTCGGTATTTTTTTTGGTGGCAACTTGCGGGGCGATGCCGGTTTTAATGGCGTAGTTTTCGGCCGGCAAACCAAAACTATCCCAGCCCAAAGGGCTCATAACCTCAAAACCCTGCATGCGCATAAACCGCGCTAAGGTGTCAGTGACGGTGTAAATACGGGCGTGACCAATGTGCAGTCCAAGCCCACTGGGGTATGGGAACATGCTCAGCGCGTAATATGGCGGCTTTTGGCTGTCGTCGTGCGCTTTGTAGGTTTGCTGTTCGTCCCAATTTTTTTGCCATTTGGGTTCAATTTCGGCCGGGTTGTAACGCTTCATAACACCTTAATTATAGCGGGTTGTGGCGGCGCGGTCTAGCGGTCAATGTGTTGGTGGATATCGTTGCGGAGTTGCCACCAGCCATCGCGCACTTGCGGCACTTGATTGGCGATACTAAAGATACCAATTAACGCAGCAATCCAAATGGCGGCGGCAACCATTTTGCCCCAAAAACTTCTGGTTGTGGGCGCTGATTTTGCAAAGCGTAGCGCACTACCGGTCAGCATTTGTAACGGCAAAAATATAAGGTAAAACACGCAGCTGAGCAGTAAAATCATAACCATTGTTGGCACGCCGGCAAAGTAGCCAGAGATGCTGCCGGTGCCAAAGAATTGAATCAGCGCAATAACCCAGGCCAAGCTCAACACGCACAGTAGTAGCGCACTCATGCCACCAATAAAACCGGCCAGCCCGCGGGAAAACTTGCCCGGCTTGTATCCATAGTTATAACCACTCATTTTGCGGGTGATTTCTTCGTTAAATTCTTTTTCGAACTTTGCAGTATGGCCGGCTGCACCTTTTTTGTGCTCGTTGTGTAAGTTGGTCCAGTATTTAATTTGCTCGCCGTGTTCGGCGGTCCATTTTTCTTGTTGATCTTGGCCGAATTTTTTCCAATATTCATAGCGCTTTTGGGCGTTAGCGATGATAGTCTGGGCATTGTACGGTATGCCCTGGGCGTGGGCGACGTCTTCGCGCGTGCGGGCTTCGGGCAAAAAGATGGCTAGCAAGATGTACACAATAATCCACGTGCCGGCGCTGATGACTGTCAAAATTATAAACAGCGCGCGAACCATTGTTGGGTCGACGTCAAAGTAGGCGGCGATGCCGTTACAAACGCCTTCTACAATGGCGCCGTCGCGGACTTTAAAGAGACGTTTTGGTGTGGCAGTTTTTGGTTCGTCGGTTTTAGTTTTGGCGTGTTCCTGATCTTTTTCATCACTTTCGACTGGGCCCATGCTTTTTAAAATGGCGTCGATTTCTGCCACAGCGATAACGTTTTTGTTAGTGTGTAGGTAGCTGGCACATTTGTCTGCAATGGCTTGTTCTAAGTCAGCAATAATCTCATCTTTATCGGGGTTGTCGGCGAGCGAACTCTTGGCAGTATTTAGATATTTTTGGAGTGCTTCGTAGCCTGGTTCTTCAACCTGATAGGCGTTGTTGTTTAAATTGACGGTTATAACTTTGTTCATTGACGTTCTCCTATTGCGTCGAGCGTTTCTTTTAATGTTGTCCAATATTGCTGGAGCTGATGGATTTGGCTGTGACCAACATCTGTTAGCTCATAATATTTACGGGGTGGGCCAGCGTCGGATTCAGACCATTCGTAGGTCACGAGACCGTCGCGGCGCATGCGACTGAGCAAAGGGTAAAGTGTGCCCTCTTGCGTTGCAAATTCCGTCTGGTTGAGTTGCTTTAGAATGTCTGCTGCATACACTTTATTTGCGGCAATCACTTTAAGCACAGCGAGTTCTAGCAGGCCTTTGCGAATTGGGGTAAATTTATCGCGTATGTTCATAAAATAGTACCTTTATATAAAAAGGTACTAAATTAATAAATAATTGTCAAGGGTTCACTTGGCAACTATGCATTAATCATCATCAGGGACATGTATCTCAAACTGTTTTTCTTTTATAGCAATCCAGTCAGAACTTTGGCGCACCAAGCTCTCCTCTTCTTTGGGGCTATGCAGTAATTCTTTAATAGCTTCTTCGGTGAACACGCCATTTTGGGAGCCTTTAGCCAATACGACGGCATGTTCTTGCAGTACGCTATGGGCAAACGCGCCGGCCTGGTATGGGCTCATAAAACTGCGAACCTGGCAGCCTTTGGCCGCAGCGGCAGGGGCAAGATATTGCTCGGCGTTGGCGCCAACAGTAATCACCCAATCGAGCATAGTCGGGTTACATGCATCGCCGACTTGTTTGTGAGCGTCAGCAGCCATGGCGCCGAGTTCGTTCATAGATCCCAAAATAGCAATCCGCTGTGGACTCGGGAAATTGTACAAAGTTTGCAAGGCGGCAATCGCCGCAATAGGGCTCGAGTTATAAGTGTCGTCTATAATAAGCGACTCTTTAAGGCCACGTAGCAAGTTCATCCGTCCGTTTACTGGCCGTACCTGTTGCATACCGGCAACAATTTGCTGAGCAGTTAACCCCATCTTTATGCCAACAGCGGCAGCAGCTACGACTGTACGGATATTGTGTTGACCAACCACCGCAAGCGACACTTGTTGCTCGCCAAATTCGTGCGATACAAACGACCCAGTAAAGCCAATGCCCGGCTTAAAGTCTTGCACAACATAGCGATATTCGGCAACACCACTGGTGCCGTAGGTGTCAAGATTGATGCCTACGGGTACTAACTTGGCGTAATCTTGGCTAACGTCATCGCAGTTTATAAGCGTTTCTTTACTGAATGACGCCACGGCGAGTTCTTCACGCGCTACTGCGTCAAGCGTACCAAAATATTCCATATGTTCGGCAGCAACAGCGGTGACTACCGCAATGTCAGCGTGCACGTATTTTTTAAAATGATCAATTTCGCCCGGATGATCAGTACCGAGTTCAAGCACCAAAACCTCGTACGGATACGGTTTGCTTAATAGCGCCTCAGTTTGCCACAACACCTTAAACCACGATAATGGATTTTTAAGCGACAAAGGTATGTGCAAATCGAACATCGCCAGCGGCAGCGCAATGTGCGTGTTATAGCTGCCATAGTGCGCCAAAACCTTATATTTTTGGCTGAGCACAGTGGCAATTGCCAGTTTAGTGCTTGTTTTACCCACGCTGCCAGTGACGGCAACTATAAAAGGCTTGCGTTTTTTGAGTAGGCGCTTGGCCTGAAATTCCAGAATGCAGGTGATAATGGTTTTAATCATTGATTTTAGTATAGCAAATGCGTTTTGTTTTTAATGACATGTTGCTTACAATTAAAATGTCGTTGCTCGACGCACAGGAGGATTGATGGATCCGATACTTAAAGCTTTGCTCGATACGTTCATCGGCGGCGAGTTGGAAATACGAGGGCTCTCAGAAGAAGGTTATGTCTATCGCGGCCAGATTGCCACGATTACAATTGTTGAAGAAACCAAGACAACCTTTGGCTCACTACTGTTCGGCCTAGACTGGAATACAAGAGCCCTTGGCTGGCAAAGCCCCCATCACGGCCTGGTTCGCAATGGCCGTTGGGAAGAGATCACCAAGCTCGAGTACTGCTGCAATACTGAACAGTCAACATCTAAAATCAACTCGTCAAACAATCCCAAGGTGCAGTTCCGGGCGGAACAACTGATCATCAGAGACACCCAACGCGCCGAGACTGTTATCGTTTTCCCCGCCACCGCTGACAAGTTGCGGCACGACAAGGTCGAGTGGCTCCCTGACGGACCTAAGGCGGCGTACGACGCAGCGCAGCGCCAAAAAAAGAAGTAATACCGAGCGGCGACGAGTTAGCCAGGGCCTCAGCGCTCTGGCTAACATAATCCACCTATCTTGACTTTTTAACCATTAATTTCATAGAATAGTATGGCATGTTTCATAAATTCGCTATCTGGTTTAGCCCTTACACGCAGTGGATATCACACACCATTGCATCGCACAGCGCCCTGGCGCCATTGCTGTTGTTGTTCATCGAAGAAGCCGGCATTCCGCTTTTTATACCTGGCGACTTGGTGCTAGCCTATACCGGCTATCAAGTGTCAGTCACCAACGCTGCTCCGTGGTGGATGGTCTTTATTGTTGCGCTCGCTGCAGTTATTGGCGGAGCGACAGTGTTGTTTTTTATCTCACGTCGCTGGGGTAATATTGTTATCGATAAACTCGGCAAGTTCATATTCCTACGCGAAAGCGACATTAAAAAAGCCGAGAAACTCTTTAAAAAATATGGTGTATGGACCATTATCGTTGGCCGCCACATTCCGGGTCTGCGCATTCCGCTGACAATTTTTGCTGGCGCTTCTGGCATGAGCTATCGTGCGTTTATTTTAAGCACGCTCGCTTCAACTGCACTGTGGGTTTTACTTGCCCTACACGTTGGCCGCCATTTTGGTGCCGACATCGAACATTTAGTGCGTAAACACATTGGTATTAGTATTGCCGTTGTGGCGCTGGCGGTTATTGTTATTGTGGCGCTGCACATTGTTGGTAGTCACGAGCGCAAAGAAAAATCTAATCGCTAGCTTGTATCTTTTTAAGAGCGGTAGTCATAACAATACCCTTGCCCATAACCGGCGCCCATAAGTCGCCGACTTTTTTGATGCGGGCGGGCATATTTTTAATAGTAAAATCTGTTGGGCGTAGTTTTGGCGTCACCTCATCCCAGTGCAGCGGCGTCGAAACCGTAGCGTCGGGCGTGGGGCGCACAGAATATGGCGCAGCCAGCGTTTGGCCTTCGCGATTTTGCAAAAAGTCGAGGTAGATTTTGTGTTTACGTTTGTCAGGCATTCGTTCTAGGCTGGTAAGGTCAGGCTGGCGTTTGTTGGCTTCAATCACAATGAGGTGCGCAAAATCTTTGGCTTGTTCGTAGGTGTATTTTGCGGCAAGCGGCACATAAATGTGGATACCCGTTTTACCGGAAGTTTTTGGATAACTTGGAATACCAAAATCGTCACAGACTTGTTTAACGGTGCGGGCGACTTTTATGACGTCGGTAAAAGTGCGGCCTTCGGGATCCAAATCGACAACCAGCCAGTCTGGGTTGTTTAGGTGTTTGACGCGCGAATTCCATGGGTTAATTTCGATCGCACCAAGCTGCACCATATATAAAAGCGTGTCTAAATCATTGCCGACAATCCAGCGCAAATTAGCGTTATTGGAGTCCGAAAAAATGTCGGCATGCGTCACCCAACCAGGCAAATGCTCGTTATTTTTTTGAAAAAACGAAAAGCCGGTAATACCGTCCGGAAAACGATTTAGCGAATGCGGCCGGTCCTTTAAATACGGCAGCATAACAGGGGCAACGGCGCGGTAATAATCCATAAGTTGACCTTTAGTGTAGCTGTGTTTTGGGAAAAATATTTTGTCTAAATGCGTGAGTTCGAGCTTGTCTTGCGGCATGACCGTCTCCTTTTTTTGAGCATTTTTAGGCGCGGCATGCTTGGGCCGTTCGCGGTGCACGTCGGTTGGTTTTTTGTCGGCGCGCAAGCCTTTAAATTGCGGCTGGCGCATAATACTTTCGCTCGTCCATTCACTAAACGTCATTTCGCAGACCAGCTTTGGCTGGACCCAATGCACCGGTGTGTCGGGTTTAGGCAGATTGGCGAGCGAGTCGAACGGTGGCTTTTTGCGTTCGATTTTTTGCAAACTGCGCAGCAATGCCTCGCGCTGGCCGTCAGGAATGCCGCCACCAGAATGACCAACGTACGTTAATTCTCCCCTGTTATAAAGCCCGACAATCAGCGAACCAATATACGTGCGACTGCCGCGCGGTTCGGTATAACCGCAGATCACCACCTCCTGCCGCAGGTGCGTTTTAATTTTGAGCCAAGCCGCGCCGCGGTCGTTTTCGCGGTATGGACTGTCGGCTTGTTTGGCAACGACGCCTTCTAATCCTCGGCGCTCCATTTCGGCAAACAGCGCCGTGCCTTTGCCAACCACATCGTCGCTGTAGCGCAGCACACTGCTTTTAGGCAGTACAGTTTTAAGCAATTTTTTGCGTTCAATAAGCGGCATTGCGCGTACGTCGTGGCCGTTGCACCATAAAATGTCAAAGATAAAATACTGCAAATGACCTTGTGGGTTGCGGCGCCAGTTTTGCAATAGCTCAAAATGGGGGCGACCATCGGCGTCGGTCACCACAATTTCGCCGTCCAAAATAACATCATATTTGAGTTCGCGCAGCGCTTCGGCAACCGGCGGGTAGTGTGTTATAAAATCGTTGCTGTTGCGCGAATACAGTTGCACGTCGGCGCCGTGTTTTGCACCAATTGCTCTAAAGCCGTCCCATTTTATTTCGAACAGCCAGTCGGTTTTGTCAAAAATTTCGTCGACCAGTGTACATAGCATGGGGTGGACGTGCCAGGGTTTGGCAATTTTTGGGTATGTCGTAAGGTCAGGCAGGCGTTTGCTGCCAGGTAAATCATCGACTTTGCGGCCAGTTTTTACAGAGGTATCTTGCTGTGTTATATCGCGCGTTTCGGCAAACTCATCGCCTTTTTTAATGAGTAGCCAAGCGTTCGGGTCCATATGCGCCATTTTTATAAGTGCAAATTCGCCGTGTAGTTTTTTGCCGTGTAAAATAAAGGTGATGTGCCCTTTTTTGAGCGCGACGCGCAATGTTTTTTGCGGATCGGCTGTGGGCGTGCGCGGTTCGTACCAGCCTTCGTCCCAAATAATAACGTTACCCGCGCCGTAGTTGCCTTCGGGGATGACGCCTTCGAACTTGCGATAATCGTATGGGTGGTCTTCGACCATAACTGCCAAATGGTGTTCGTGCGGGTCAAGCGACGGCCCTTTGGGCACTGCCCAACTCTTAAGCACACCGTCGAGCTCTAACCTAAAATCGTAATGCAGCCGCGACGCGTGGTGTTCTTGCACCACAAACGCTAATTTTTTACTGCGCGCTTTTGGTATATCGCCGGCTGGTTCCGGCGTGTGCTCAAAGTTGCGTTTGGCGTTATATTTTTTAAGCGGCATCTTTTTTGGCAAGGCTGGCTTTGAGCGCACTCATTAAGTCTTTAGATGACGTATGTTTGGGCGATGTGGATTTTTTGCCGCTCACTTTTTTGCCTTTGGTTTTGTCGGCGATCACCTTTTCGAGTTCTTCGGTGTACGTATCGTGGAAATCTTCGGCAACAAACGGTTTTGTTTCTTGGGCAATTAATTTAATCGCCATTTTTACTTCGGCAGACGATGCCGGTGTTTCGGACGGGAATTTTAGGTTAGTGGCTTCGCGCAAATCGGTTGGGAACCGCATTTGGTTTAAAACAAGCGCCCGACCCACTGGTTTTATAGCACCTAAATGTTCGCGCTGGTGCATAACGTATTTGGTAAGCGCCAGTTTGTCGGATTGTTCTAATGCGGCGTGCAGCAGCGCGTAAGCTTTTTCGCCACCTTTAACTGGTTCCAGATAATACGGTTTTTCGAAATACCGTATATCAATGTCGCCTCCTTGCACAAACTGTTGTATATCTATTGTTGGCGATGTGCGTGCGTCAATTTTATCTAAATCTTTTTGACTGAGCACGACGTAATCGCCGTCGCGATATTCGTAACCTTTTACAATGTCATCCCATGGCACTTCTTGGCCGTCGGCGCGGCAAATGCGGGCAAAACGTATGGGTGATTTGTCTTGTTTGTGCAGCATGTCGAGGTCAATGCCTTCGCGCGGGTGCACGCCACTAAACATTCGCACAGGAATGTTGACGAGGCCAAAACTTATTGAACCAGTCCAAATAGGTCGCATAGTTCTTATGGTAGCAAGCTCCAACAAAAAAGCAAATTAAAAGATATGTGCGGACGGTATGCCTCCTCTGAAGTCGTTGTGCTTCCCGCTAAGCCGGTCGAACTGATTTGTTCGGACGGCGACGACTTCAGAGGAGGCATACCGTCACAGCACTCATTATTAAATTACCTACTCTGCAGGCTCGAGTTCTTCACTAAATTCTTCGTCGTCAGTAGAGCTATAATCGCGCTCCATACGCCATTTACTATACACAATCGCCACCACAATCACTCCACTATTAAGCGCTGCGTAAATTGGGTAAATAATAAGGACTGATGCCGGGTTTTGGACTGCCAAAATAGAGCAAACACCCGCAACCGTACCAAGCACCCATGTCACCAAGGTTTCTTCGTACGGCTTTTTGTAGGCTTTTATAGTAATGAGCGCGGCACCGAGGGCATCGACTGCAATCGAAACTAAAAGCGCCAAAGTTGGTTCACGCGTAATCCCCCATAGTGCAATACCACCCGCGGCAACTGCCAATGTTAGCTTATCGCGCTTGCTAAAACTGCCATCACCAAACTTAAAAGAGAGCAAAAAAATAAGACCATTACCAACAATGTGCGCTAAGATTATCCAAAGCGATTGATTGCCACCTTTTGCCAACTGCGCTGCAAACATCACTGCGCCAAGTACAAACCAAATAAACCAACCGGCGCGTTCGGGTCGGGTCTTGCCACGCAGCACGTTAGCAATATACGGCACATATTGCGCAATCGAAAATATCGCAGACAGTATTCCAAAAATTGTTAGCACAATGCTTATGCTAACATGCGCACACTGTGCGTGGGTATGGCACGTTTTTGGAACGTTTTTACAACATTTTTAGAACTCGCGCAGCGGGCCGGCAACGTGTACACTTAGTGCAATGGACGAACTTATAAATCAGCATGGATTAACCACCGAACAAGTCATCGAACGCACGGCAGCCGGCCAAATAAACCGTGTGCACGACCGCACTAGCCGCAGCATTGGTGATATTGTGCGGACCAATATTTTTACGCGTTTTAACCTACTTTTGGGAGTTTTAACAGTAGTCGTTCTGGCAGTTGGTTCACCCACGGATGCGCTGTTTGGCTTAGTGATTATTTTTAACAGCGCCATTGGCGTGGTGCAAGAAATCCGCGCCAAGCAAACGCTCGATAAACTAGCTTTTGTGACCACACCAATGGCTGACGTGCTTCGCGACGGTGCGACTAAACGCATCGCTGCAGCCGATATTGTGCTTGGCGATGTCATTCATATAAATAGTGGCGACGAAGTGCCAGCCGACGCTAAAATTTTAAGCAGCGATGGACTCGAAGTCGACGAGTCGCTATTAACTGGCGAGTCCGAACCCGTCACAAAAAAACCAGGCACTGCTGTGCTGTCGGGTTCGATCGCCGTTGCTGGCCATGCACTTGCTCAAACCACCGCCGTTGGTGCGCAGGCTTACGCGCACCAGCTTGCCGCAAAAGTTAAAAAATTTAGTATTGCACGGTCGGAACTCATTGATGCAACCAACAAATTACTCAAATACATTAGCTGGCTGATCGTACTCGTAGCGCCGCTTATGGTGCTTGGTCAGTTGCACAGCAACGGTGGCGATTGGCACGAAGCATTGGTCCGCGCCACTGCCGCAATTGTTGGCATGGTGCCCGAAGGTTTGGTATTGCTGACCTCGCTGGCGTTTGCGTTGGCGATTATAACCTTGGCCCGGCGGCAAGTCTTAGTGCAGCAATTGCCGGCAGTCGAAGGGCTGGCACGCGTCGACGTCATTTGCCTAGACAAAACCGGCACACTAACCGAACGCGATATTGTTTTCGAAGAACTCAGCTTGTTACCTGGCGCTAAAAAATCAGAAGTTGCAAGCGTGTTGGCTACCTTTGCCGCCACGCCAAATTCCGCAACGTTAAAAGCGTTACACATTGCGTTCAATCAAAAGCCATTGACCACAAAGGCAACCGTCGCCTTTTCGTCGGCCCGCAAATGGAGCGCAGTTAGCGTGAGCGACACAGCTCACTGGGTCATGGGCGCACCCGAAGTGCTACTCGGCAAAACCGACGCCGCGCGCGAGCAAGCGGCAAAAATCGCCACGACCGGCAAGCGTGTCTTGCTGCTTGCCACAACAACTAAAATGCCAACATCTGCTACCGCGCCGCAAAATCTCAAGCCCGCAGCATTATTAATTTTGGGCGAAAAGATTCGTAGCGACGCCAAACAAACGCTCCATTTTTTTGCCGAGCAAGGCGTAATAATAAACATCCTATCGGGTGATAACCCGCACACAGTGGGCGCAGTAGCAGCCGAAGTTGGCGTTGCGGGTAAGGCATTCGACGCTCGCAATTTACCGACAGACCATATAGCACTGGCAAATCTACTACAAACCACCCACATTTTTGGCCGCGTTACTCCAGAACAAAAACGTGCCATTATTAAAGCCTTGCAAGCCAAAGGCCATGTCGTTGCCATGACTGGCGACGGCGTCAACGATGCACTCGCCTTAAAAGACGCCGACATTGGCATTGCCATGGGTAACGCCGCGCCAGCCACAAAAGGTATTGCCGAGATTGTGTTGCTAGACAGCCAGTTCGCCCGTCTGCCGGCCGTACTGGCCGAAGGCCGCCGCGTTATTGCCAATATCGAACGCGTTGCTAACCTGTTTGTTATAAAAAATGTCTACTCGTTGTTGCTTGCAATTGGCGTGACACTGCTGGCAGTGCCATTCCCGTTTTTGCCGCGACATTTGACTATAATTTCGGCCCTCACTATTGGTATTCCAGCGTTCTTTTTGGCATTAGCGCCCAATAATCAACGCTACCGCCCAGGATTTTTAAAGCGTGTACTAGGTTTTGCGCTGCCTGCCGGCGCCGTTATTGCCTTAGGAGTTGGTGCGATTTACGCGTTCTTACAACTTGGCGTTGTTGGCGGCATTAGTACAGGGTGTTCGCTTGTCATTGTTGTTATTGGCACATGGATTTTATTCCGTCTCGCCCAACCGTTTAATTGGTGGAAACTGTTACTTGTTGCGCTTGTGCCAATTAGTTTTGGCGCACTTTTGTTCTCCCCGGCGGCCAGCACTATTTTGGACTTCGCAGTAACTGCGCCAATTTTGCGGTACTCACTTATTATTGGCGCGGTCGGTGCGGTACTTACAGAGATTGTATGGCAGTTGTCACATGCGCGGCAATCGCGTCATAATTGACGGTTGTAAAGTCGGTTGTTTCAATTTCGAGCGTTATATTTGCCACGTTTAACACCGGGATTTTGCCACCAGCATGGGCCTTGCGGATTTCGGCCATACTAACTTCTTCGACATGTCCGGCATGCTGTTCGCCTGTCTTTTTACGCGACATATATCGTTCAAAAATGGCCGGCTCTTCGGCCCAACATAAAATTTGCACAATTGGCACGCCAAACTTTTTGGCAATGGCCGCAAACCGATCGTCGTCGATGCCGGCTTTAAAGTTACTTTCTAAAATAACGGCGTGGCCAACGGCTAATTCGCCCTCTGTAATGTAATCCATAATACGGTGAGCAGCTGCACTTGCATGGTGTGACCAACTTTTATCGCTGTAGCCGAGCGTGTCAAATAACTTGTCTTTTATGGCGTCTTTCGAAACACGTAAAACGCCAAGCCGCGTGGCAAGTCCGTCAGCCATCCGCGTTTTTCCCGTCGCTGGGAAGCCGGTGATAATAACAATATATGGTTTGCTCATACATGCAGTATAGCAACTTAAGCTATTTTACAGCTAAAATGATAAGATAAAAGTAATGGAAGCTATAAAGCAGCATATCCGTAACGGCGTCCGTCGCGTCGCGCACTGGGTCAATCACCTAAGTCGCGGCAAAGTTACACCAAACCAAGTCACGATTGTTGGCCTGCTGGCACACATCCCAATTGCCTGGCTTATCGCCACAGGCAACAATGTGTGGGCGGCAATTTTGCTGATCATTTTTGGCTTATTTGACACGTTGGACGGCGAATTGGCACGGCTGCAAAAGCGCACTTCTGCACAAGGTATGTTCCTCGACGCCAGCACTGATCGCATGAAAGAAGTGCTTATTTATTCTGGCGCGGCCTACGCCCTTGCTGCCAGTGCTCACCCAATGGCAGCAGTGTGGGCAGTGGGTGCATGCGGCGCGTCCCTGTGCGTCAGCTACGTAAAAGCCAAGGGCGAGGCAGCAATTGCGACGCAAAAAAACTTTGACCCGGCAGCTCTCAACCGCGTTTTTAAAGACGGCTTTTTTACATTTGAGGTACGCATGGCAGCGATTATTTTGGGCGTACTACTAAACCAGCTGCTTATTGCTGTCGTGGTTGTGACCATTTTTGCTGCCTTCACCGCGTTGCAACGGTTGATTCGAATTTTTAAGGCGCTTACAGATGTTCACCATTGATTTACATACCCACTCGCAGGCCTCCCCGGACGGTGCATTAACCTTGGCCGATTACGAGCGCAGTCCGCTCGATTTTATTGCCATCACCGACCATGACCGCATTGATTTCGCACTCGGCGCCAAAGCTAAACTCGGCGCCAAAATTATTGTTGGCGAAGAAATTACTACACGCGATGGCGAACTTATTGGTCTGTTTTTGACCCATGCCATCCCACCAAAACTCAGTGCCACTCAAACCATTACAGCCATCAAAAAACAAGGGGGGTTAGTGTACGTGCCGCATCCGTTCGAAACAGTGCGCAAAGGCGTGCAAAAGCCAACGCTCGATGCCATTGCCAAAGAAGTTGACATTATAGAAACCCATAATGGACGCGCTGTCTTCCAAAATTACGGCTGCCACGCCCGCACTTGGGTAAAAGAGCACGAAGTCGCCGCCGCCAGTAGTAGCGATGCCCATGGCCCTTACGGTTGGAACCGCACATACAGCTTTATTGCCGCCGAGCCAACTACCAAAAACCTGCCCGATTTATTGCGCACGGCAAACAAACGGCGGAACGATACGGTGGGGCTTGGTATTTTATATCCAAAAATTAATCGGCTAAGGCGCCATCATGCATGATATTATTGTGGCATTTTGGTTTTTTATCCCCGCCGGTTTAGCTAACGGCGCACCAGTACTGGCGGCTGTCTTGCCAAAACTACGCGACTTAAATGCGCCACTCGACGCTGGCAAAAGTTGGCGCGGGAAACGTATTTTTGGTGAGCACAAAACCTGGCGCGGACTTGCAGTCGGCGTTTTTACCGCGACTGCGGCGACCACACTGCAATGGTTGCTTGCCCAAATCCCATCTGTTAATAGTTACTTTGCACCACTCAATTATGCCCGCGCGCCTTTTTTGCTACTGGGCATTTTGTTTGGCGTTGGCGTGATTGCCGGCGACGCCATAGAAAGCTTTTTTAAACGCCAAGCCGGCATCAAACCTGGCCACAGCTGGTTCCCATTTGACCAAATAGATTACATAATTGGTGGCGCACTGGCTGTCGCACCAATCATGCGCCTAACATTGGTACAATATGCCTGGATGCTTGGGTTATGGCTGATAATCCACATGGCGGGCACGTATTTAGGTTACCTCGGTCACCTAAAAGACAAACCAATTTAAGCGTGCACAATAACTTTTGTGCCAATTGGCGCAAAGTCGTATAAAATTTTAGCGTCGGCTTCGGTCATGTTAATGCAGCCGTGGCTCATTGGGTGGCCAAAATTGTGGTGCCAATAGGTGCCGTGGAAAGCCTCGTCGCCATCAAAAAAGCTGACCCATTTTACATTTGGTAAGTAAAAATATTCGCCCGCAATTGTGCCGGTCATAGTCTGGGATGTGACTTTGGCATACACGTGGAATTCGCCAATTTCGGTTGGCGTTTTGGCTTTACCAGATGAAATTAAAAAGCTTTGAACGGGAGTGTCGCCAACGTACATGGTGGCTGTTTCTTTGGTGACATCGACCTCGATCCATTTGCCATAGCCGCTCATAGTAACGGTTTTAAATGGCGCTTGGTCAATGCTAACCTGTTGGTCGAGTGACTTATTGGCAGTCACTGCAGTGACAACATTGGCAGCCAAAACGTCGGCGTCTTTAATTTGCGACCCAGGCTTGCCAGCGCTAATGACATTTTGGCTGCCAGTTTGCTTATCGACAACCACTTTGCGGTCGACGGGCGGCGCGGCGACCATCGGGCTGATTTTGTCAGTTATAAGCTGCTGGATTTTGGCTTTATCAAAGTCCACACTAGCCGTGCCTTTAACGGCGTCGGGCGTAAACGAAACCCAGTTGGCAATATCGTCGCGGCTAGCCTGATAAATTGCTTTGCCGTTGAGTGTAAACGTATAGTTTTGGCCTAATCGCTGGTTCGCATCTTTTTGAGCTGGCACTAAGCCTTGGGGCTGCAAAATGGGCGCAACAGCGGCAGTCGTAAGAGTAAACGTTGTGTTGCGCGGATTGGCTGCCAGCGATGGCAACGAGGCTTCAAAACTTTTGGCGTCAAAACCACGGCCGTCGGTGCCAGGCGTAATGTCAAACTGGTGCGAGGCTGAGTTGTATGTAATCTGGGCATCTTTAGCATCAACAAATAACGATGGATAATGCTGCTGCACAAACACCTTAGCAATACCCGGATCAGTTTTAAACGCCAGGGGTACTTTTACGGTTTGGAAGAGCTGGAAATCCTGCAATATGTTACTGTCACGGCGGGCACGCAAAACGTTTGCGACGGTTGCGTTAGCGTCGATGGTTACACCTAGGTCTTTTAGGCTCACAGTAGTCGGCGTTGAGCCTTGGCTTGTCAGCGTCACCTGCATAGTAGATTGCTGTGTAATTGCCTGTTGGATTTGCTGAGCCGTCTGACCACCAACAGCAATAGTACCGACGACTACATTTGGCAAAGCGCGACCATTAAACCACGCCACAACACCAACAGCGACCGCAATTATTGCTGTGCCCAAAAATAACCACCAACGATTGTGGTGCGAGACAGTTTTTTTACCCTCTCTTTTTGGCGACTCCGCAGGCGCCGATTTTTTGTGTGCGTCCATAAATAACCTTAAGCGTTACTTTAAGCATACGGTAAGTTTTTGAGGGG
>DATIJQ010000013.1:0-15846 GCA_035478375.1 Saccharimonas sp. (SeqCode)
TGGTGCTGGTTTGCGGTTGGCTTTATATTGCGGATACAATTTTAACCGCGCGCGAATGTTAGTTTTGGGCTTGTCCCACGCCACACACACGTAATCGGGTTTGAGTTTTTTGACGATTTCGAGCGCCATCGTCGCAAAACCATACACGCCACCGGTGGGCGTGCCGTCTTTTGTGCTGAGGTTCGGCATGGCGTAATAACCACGGTAAAAAACTGATTTGCCATCTATAACAACAAGGCGCTGACTCATGCCTTTAGTATACATCAGGTGTGGCCGGCGGCCTACGTGCGAACTTTACAGTTTACACGCCGTACGTACCTGCTGTATAATCCGGGGCAATGACAAGACCGCTTATTTTGGCTTTTGTGGGAATGCCTGGCTCAGGCAAAGGGACTTGCACAAGTTACCTTTCCCAAAAATATAATCTTCCACTTGTTCACTTTGGCAATATGTTATATGAAGAAGTCGCCCGTCGTGGCCTCGATAACGTCGCCGACGAAAAATTTGTCCGCGAAGATATGCGCCGCAAAGAAGGTCCTGCTGTTTTTGCCAAACGCGTCGCCGAAAAAGCAAAAACTTACATAACAGATGGCGCAAAAGCTGTTGTACTAGACGGGCTCTACAGTTGGAGTGAATACAAATATTTACGCAGTGTTTTTGACGACCAACTTGTAGTCATATGCGTCGCGGCACCGCGTAAGTTACGTTACGAACGCGTTTTATCGCGGACTGATACTCACCGCAAATACACTTCAACAGCGCAAATCGAAGAACGCGAAACCGCCGAAATAGAAAACCTCGAAAAAGGCGGCCCTATCGCAAATGCAGATTACACTTTACTTAACGACACCACACCCGAAGCGCTATACGCCCAGCTCAACAAAGTTTTAGCCGAAGTCAGTTTTTGACCGCGTGCTTTATAATAATCAGTAGCGGCCTAACACAGTAAATAGGGGGAATATGGCGACACTTACTCTTGAAGACCAAAATCGCATTGATACCGCCATCCAGGATTTACAGTTACAATTGGGCTTTTCTTACCCAGAAATGAATATACTGGATCTAGCTCAGACTGCGGGCGTGCAAGTTTTTGAAACCGACCTGACAGAGCTCGGTGCAAGCGGACTGCTACAATACGATAACGACGAGCTAAAAACCAATCCTCGTATCTATCTCAATATTTCTATGAGCCCAGAGCGCAAAGTTTTTACCTTAGCGCACGAATTAGGCCATCATTTTTTGCACAAAGGGGAAAAGTGGCGGCTCGACAAATTAGACTACTCTCTGGAAGATCAAAATACAAAAGAAGAAAGCGAAGCAAACTATTTTGCGGCCAGCATTTTAGTGCCTAAGGAACTTTTGCTTTATCGCAAATCCGAAGGCGACACTGTAGAAAGACTTGCCGATTACTTCAATGTCTCAATCCCTGTCGTTAAAAATAGACTTCGCTGGGTAGGTGTTAATGGCGGCTAAAGTGGATTTTGACCCTGACAACTGGAATGATCTTCTCCACTCCGTTGCCTCAAAAGCTAAGGACGTTCTGCCCTCAGCATATGAAGCTCCCAAAAATGTCAAACAAGACACCGAAAAACTGCAAGAACAAAAAGGAAGACACCGCGAAAAACTACTCAAACTAATTGGTAGGTTGAGCCTGGCAAGTTTCGTTTTGCTTACCGTCGTGGTTATTCTGCAAATGCTTGTCAGAATATGGAATCCTCAGTACATGGGAATAAGCGATGGCGCCTTGAATATACTAGCAGTTAGCGTATTCGGTGAAGTTATAACCGTCGTCGGCACAATAGTCTACCAGGTATGGAAAGATCCGAAGTAATCTAGGCTACTGTAAATATTCGTAAAGCTTTTTAGCGTCTTTGTGTTTGCGCAACTTGCTCAAAGCTTTGGCTTCAATCTGGCGAATGCGTTCGCGCGTCACCGTAAATTCCTGGCCGACTTCTTCGAGCGTGTGGCTTTTGCCGTCTTCTAACCCAAAGCGCATTTTTAGGATTTTTTGCTCGCGTTCGGTCAGCACGCCGAGCATTTCTTTGACGTGTTCTTTTAACAGCTGCGTGGCGGCAGATTCTTCTGGACTTTGGGCATCTTCGTCAACAATAAAGTCACCGAGCACCGAGTCGTCGTCATCGTCGCGCACGTTTGCATCAAGGCTGGAGATCTCTTGCTTAATGCGCATAACGTACTCGACCTTTTCGGACTCCATTTCCATGGCTTTGGCGAGCTCTTCGATACTTGGCTCACGGTTGAGTTCTTGCGTTAAACGGCGCTGTGTGCGCAACAATTTGTTAATCGTCTCAACCATGTGTACTGGAATGCGGATGGTGCGCGCCTGGTCGGCAATAGCGCGGGTAATCGCCTGGCGAATCCACCACGTGGCGTACGTACTAAACTTAAAGCCTTTGTCTGGGTCGAACTTTTCGACCGCACGCAACAAACCGGTGTTACCTTCTTGGATCAAGTCCAAAAAGTCCAAACCGCGGCCGCTGTACCGTTTGGCAATCGAAACTACCAACCGCAAGTTTGCCTGCGCCATCTTGTCTTTGGCGCCACGGCCGTCCTTGACCAATTTTGCGATTTCGTCGTGTTTTTTAGTCCCGGCTTTGACGGTTTCGAGTTCTCTTTTTGCTTCGTCGCCATGCTTAATGCGCTGAGCGAGTTCGAACTCTTCATCAGGGGTCAGCAGTTTGATTTTGCCGATTTCGCGCAAGTATAAACGCACGCTGTCGTCCGAAATATCGTCGAGGTACGACTGGTTAGTGGTAACGTCGTCCTCTTGCCAGTCCTCTTCTTCCTCTTCAAAGTCGCCGGGTGCCGGTTCTTCGATAGTTTCGTCGCTTAAATCGGTGCTCGATACCGGAATGTTTACCGCCACATCGTCGCCCAAATCGGCGGCATCATCTAAGATTGGTTGTTCGTCAAATTCACCGGTAGGTTTTTGGGCTGCAGCCTTTTTTGGCATAAAATCTCCTAACGTTTAAGGGCCTCTATTTGTTGGTCGAGTTGTTTAATGCGCGTGTTGAGCTCCTGCCGCTCGGTTTCGTCTTCGGACGCCATAAATCGTTTGGCAAGCGCCGCCCGCACACTTTGTTTGTGTTCTTTTTTGATTCTTTTTGCAATATCGGCCGCAACGTAATGCAGCTCGTCTGACAGCGCCGCGTATTTTGTGTCGGCGATCAGTTCTAACTCGTTTATTTTAACACTTGTGGCGTCGGATTGCAAAAGAGGCTCATCAGTTTTGAGGTGCGTGGCGATGGCTTGGCGTAACTCGCCGCTAAATTCAGTTGGCTCGAGTTTGTTGAGGTGGTCGCGCAATTGGTGGTGACGCAATGCCAGCGCCAGCAAATGATCTTGGTAAGCGGCTGGGTCGGGACCAGTTGGCGCAACAGGTCTGGCGGCGGGTTTTGGCGCGGCTTGGGACGTCGCTTGTTGATCCAATTTTTTATCCAGCGCGGCAAATGAGGTGTTAATCCGCTTGCTAACCACCTGCAAATAATGTTCGCGCAGCACTGGGTCGCCAATGGTACGCACAATGGCCAGCACGCGGTCGGTGATGCGGCGTTTGCCTTCGGCGCTGGTTAGGTCGTATTGGGCGGCGTAAATATCGAGCAGCCATTCGATGGCGTCTTTTGGATTTTCGATTGCCTTTTGCCACAGCGCGACGTCTTTTTTTATGAGCTCGTCGGGGTCTTTGGCGTCATCGCTCCAGCCAATAATCCCGAGCGTGATGCCTAAATTGCTGGCAATGCCAATGGCGCGTTCGGTGGCGGCAATGCCGGCTTTGTCGGCGTCAAATGCTAGGCGCACATCTTGGGTAAAGCGACTTAAGGTGCGCAAGTGGTATTCGGTCAGGGCTGTGCCGGCCGTGGCGACCACGTTTTTTATTTCGACTTGATGGCTGGCGATGACGTCGGCGTTGCCTTCTACCACAACCGCAAAATCGGCCCGGCGAATCGCTTCTTTGGCCAAATGCAGGCCAAACACGTGGCGCGATTTGTCGTACAAAATGGTTTGCGGCGTGTTGATGTATTTGGGCGCGCCAGGGTCGTCAGCAATAATGCGGGCGGTGAAGCCAATGGGGCGACCTTGGGCGTCGGCCAGGCAGACCATCATGCGACCGCGAAACATGTCACTGGGGCGACCGCGGCGGCTTACAACTAGGCCAGCGTCGCGCAGTTCGCCTTCGGTGAAACCGCGTTTGGTCAGCGCTTTATACAGTTCGTCTTGACTGGGCGAAAAACCCATCATAAAATCGGCAATCACCTGCTTGTTAAAGCCGCGTTTTTTAAAATATGTAATGGCCACCGGGCTGCGCGTGAGCACCTGCTGGTAAAATTTGGCGGCGAGGTCAACTGCCGCAAACAAGCGTTCCTTTTTTTTGCCAAAACTGCCATCGCCGGTTTGATGGTATTGGGCCAAGTCGACCCCGGCTTTGCGGGCCAAAAGTTCCATGGCGCCTTTAAAATCGACGCCTTCCATTTCCATGACAAAAGTAAAAACGTCGCCACCTTTGCCGCTGCTAAAATCGTGCCAAATGTGTTTGTCGGGGCTGACCATAAAGCTGGCGGATTTTTCTTGGCTAAATGGACTGAGCCCTTTAAAATTACGCCCGGCGCGCTTGAGCTGGACGTATTGGCCGATGACGTCCTCGATGTTGAGGCGGCTGCGAATTTCTTCTTTGGCTTCCATTGGTTTTATTCTACCACTGTTTTTATTGGGGTTGAAAGTAACACGCCCGACGGGGCAGCTATCGCAAAATATTCTTGGAGCATTCTCCTCAAAAATTTGCGTATCGAACTGGAGGCATAAGACTCCACAACGTAAACGACTAGAACTCCCCACCCCACTTATGGTTAAATACAACCATGCAACCTAAATATTACGGCGCGGCAGCGCGGTACAATAAATCGGGCAGCACGACACCACTGACTCGTCGTTTGCTGGTTATTGGTGGGTTGGTCGTGGGTGTTATTATTTTTGCTATCGTTGTATTTAGCGTGCTTGGCGCCATAAGCAAGGGGCCGCAAGATGCGTTTACTCATTTTGCAGCGCGTGAATCAAACCTTGCCACCCTTATGGATCAACAATCCCCGCATATTCAAAGCGGCGATTTAAGCGCCATAAACGTAACTGGTAAACTTTTGTTTAATGGCGACAATAGCGCGGCACAAAGGCTGCTCACTTCTGCGTTTGGTTTGCAGGCCATTCCGGCTGATGTGACCGCTAGCGAAACAGATAACACCGTAACTACAAGCTTACAAAATGCCTCCCTTAACGGCACGTTCGACCACACATACGTGAGTATTTTGCAACAAGAGATCGCCAGCACCTACAACGGTGCACAAGCGCTGGCAAGCAGTGGTGGTGCAATTGGAGCGCTGGCAAAAAAGGCTATGGCCAACCTTACGACGATTAACGATCAGCTGACAGCGTTAAAGCTTTAGGCCGCCGTACTTACCAAATGGTGAGCATGGCGAATCAGGTCAAAGACTTCGTCGATCGTTAACTGACCACTGCAAATTACGGTGTTCCATTGCTTGGGGTTGAGGTTTTGGCCGGGCAAAATGGTCTCGTATTTATCGCGTAATATTTGGGCGAGTTGCGGGTCGCAGCGCAGGCTGATGCGCACCGGATTCACATCTTCTTGCAGCAGCGCAAACATTGCGTCGCCGATTTTGTACACGGCAAGCGTTGGTTTAAATGGGTAACTTTTTTGGGCGTCCGTGAACGTTTGTAAAAACGCATCGAGTTCAGCAGCGGTTATCATTTACCTAATTTCTCTAAATAAAATTTAAGTTCAGCAATACTTTCTTCTATATCGCCCAGCGCGCGGTGGGTTTCTTTTTTAGGAAATTCCAAACCATATTTTGCCTGCATAACCACCTTAAAAGCGCTAACATCGAGCATGCGGTAATGTAACCGCTGCTCTAATTTTGGCCACCATGCGCGAATAAACTGGCGGTCTTGGTGGATGGAATTGCCGGCCAAAAGCACAATGGCATCTTTGCCAGCTATGTTGTTAACGAGACCAATAACTTGTTGTTCGACGTCGGCTTCGGGCGGTGCGGCCAGCGATAGCTGTATGAGTTCTTCGGTTTCGATTGGGCGTGCGGCAGCCCACGGGTTAGCGCCAAATTTTGTGCGCAGCTCGGACTCAGCCTGGTGTACGCCGCTTTCGAACTGGCCGAGTTCGGTAAAATCCCAATCGGTCATAATGGCGCCGACTTCGACAATGCGATCGGACGCCGGTTTTAAGCCCGTCATCTCTAGGTCGAGCCATAATAAAAACTTGGGGGTCATGCGTTTAAGATCGGTCATTTTTTAGGCTCAAAATTAAGTGATACAGAATTTATGCAGTAGCGCTGGCCAGTTGGCTGGTCGGGTGCATCATCAAAAATGTGACCGAGGTGGCTGCCGCAATTGGTGCACGTAACTTCGGTGCGGGACATGCCATGAGTGGTATCGGTATGGAATTCGACCGCGCCAGGTTTGGCGTCATAAAAACTAGGCCAGCCGCAGTGAGCATCAAACTTTGTATCGCTGCCGAATAGTTCAGCACCACACGCAGCGCACACGTATTTGCCAGCGCCGCTTTCGGTTTCGTATTTGCCGGTAAAGGGCAGCTCGGTCCCTTTTTCGCGCAAGATGTGATATTGCTCAGGGGTTAAAATCTTGCGCCACTCGGCGTCGGTAGTTTGTTTATTTGGCATAGTTTTAGTATACCGCCAGGATGCTGTGTTGCCAAAACATGACTTGAGGCGGGAGCAGCTGGTGCTCCCGCCTCGTGGTTCGTCAGTCGGGTAGAACGAGGACTTGTGCTCTGTCTCTCTTGTCGATGACTGGATATAGCTTGCTGCAATCACCGTGCGGTCCGCAGATCGGCAATTGCGCATCCCTTGGCCGCTTGAGTTTGCAGCCGACAACATACAGCTCGTTGTTGACTCGCATCACCAGCTTGAACATCCGCTCTTCGCCCTTGAGGCAGGGCACGACATACCGCTGCGTCTGGCCATTGGTGCGATAGATGGGATCACTCCCCTGCACCACCGCAACAACGTCGTCGACTGGATTCGACTTGGCGCGACCCTGCGTGGCGCTGGCCGCCACCATACTTCGGGCAAAAACCTGGACCGCGTCCGCACTGTCGCACACATGGCGAGGCTCGCCATTCTGCTCGACGTACCAACCGCCGTTCTCCAACACCGCGTCGGGCACTGGGGTGAGCGGAAGGCCGGGGACTTCGGTAGTGTCTTCGAAGCTTCGCAGTCGACCGATCATGGCCCACTTGTGCGGACCAGTAATGGCCGTACCCGCTCGCCCCGGCACACCATTTTCGAGTTTGCTGGCGTCATACCACTTGGTGACTGGAACGTAATCCGTGGACCTCAACGTCGTAACGCCAATGAGCAGCGTGTAGCCCGGACCCTTGACGAGCTCGTAGTGACCAGCGATGCGTTCGATAACATTCCATGCATCGTCCGGCAGTGCCCGTTCCTCAAGCGTCATAGAATACCCCTGACAAATCTGTATTACCCACGGTGGGTAATGACTAAAACATACTATACAACAAAAAACATACAAAATCTACTTACAAGCGTACTGGGGCTGGAATGTTCAGCAAAGCAAGCCCGTCTTTTAACACGTCGGCATACATTTGCACTAATAATTTGCGCGTTGCCTGGCGGTCGCTGCCAACCACGCGGTTGTGTTCGTAAAAACGATTGAAAGTTTGGGCGAGTTCGTACAGGTACACGCAAATGTGGTGAGGCATTGTATCGGCAACCGCTTTTTGGACGACCTCTGGGTATTCGCTGATTTTGCGGGCTAGAGTGCGTTCGTCAGCTTCTAATTCTTTGGCAATCTCGCCTTCTATGTCGACAACTTTTTGCAAAATACTGCAGGCGCGGGCGTGGGCGTATTGCAGGTACGGGCCGCTGTTGCCTTCGAGGCTGACCGATTCGTCAGGGTTATAAATTATATCGCCGCCAATGCGCTGTTTTAAAAAGGCGTATTTTACGGCCGCTAAAACGGTGTCGTCGTTTTTATCGCCGGTAGCTTTTTGGGCGGCGTCGGCTGCAGCGTCTAAAATATCGGTAGCGCGTAAAATATTGCCTTTGCGCGAGCTCATTTTAACAGCGCCAGGCATTTTAACCATGCCATGAGTTAAGTGCACGCTGCGCTCGGCGAGTTCCGGCGCAAATTGCTCGATGCTTTTAAGCACGACGGTCATGTATTCTTGCTGCTCGTTGGCGGTGATGACCAGCGACGTGTCAAACTTGTAATCGCGCCATTTGAGCATAACAAGGCCCACGTCTTTTGCTTCGTACGTCGGCAAGCCTTCGGAATTTATGAACACGCGGGTGTGTAGCCCAAATTTTTCGCCGTCAAACACTACGGCGCCGTCGCTTTGTTGGTACACACCTTTGGCGAGTTGCTCGCGCACGGTTTGTAAACCAATTTCTGCGGTTTGGCTTTCTGGGTAGTACTTTTCGAACGTTACATGCAGCCGTTTGTAAAATTCGTCAAAGGCATCGTAACTCCACTGGCGGGTTGTCCAGTACATTTGGGCAAATGGCGATTCGTGGTCGTTTTTTGTGTGCAAATCGTACACCCGTTTGTTGAGCTGGACAATTTGTTGCTTCGCATCAGCATCGTCGTCGTAGGCGTTATTGCCTTTAACGTACAGCTTTGTTAACCACATTGCGCGTTCATCAGTTGGGATGTCGGCCAGTTTTTGCGGATGTTCGCCACCAAGTTCTTGCATAATCGCCCACATGGTTTTGCCAACATGCAACCCGACATCACCGCCAAAATTAACGCGGTGGACCTTGGCGCCAGCAGCTTGCAACAAATTTGCCACAGCATCACCGACAACAGTAGTGTACAAGTGGCCGGCGTGCAGAACTTTAAATGGGTTTGGGTCAGAATATTCGGCCACTACTGTTTTGTTGGCGTAGGTTTTTGGTTTTTGCTCGGACGCCACGGCAGCGGCATTAATCAGCAAAAAATCGCGCAGGGTGAAATTAATAAACCCCGGGCCGGCGATACTAATGTCGCTCACTCCGTCTTGGAGCGTGGTTTGCAATTCCTCAACCAACTGTTCGGCGATTTTGCGGGGTGGCTGACCAACTCGGCCGGCAAGTTGCAAAGCAATATTGGTAGCGTAGTCGCCAAATTGTTCGTCGGGGCGAGCTAATTCAACCTCGACGTCCACATTGAATATATTCTTTATAACCTGGTGCAAGGTTTGCTGAATTTTATGCATAATTGGTTGTATTTTAGCACACATCTGTTGCGGGGGTGAAGAAGTGCAGGCAGTAAACGCCGCTATTCCGCCCGAAGCGCCTCAATCGGATTCAGTCGAGACGCTTTAATTGCTGGCAAAGTGCCTGCCAAAAATGCAATCAGCATAATTAGGCCCATGACAAACAGTGCACCTTGTAGGTTGACGACTAGCAGCGTAAAGCCTTCAAAATCTTGCAAAAATGTCGTGCTTGCAAAATGGTTAATGACGAGCGAAGCCAGCTCGGCCGCACCAACCGCCACCAGCGAACCCCAAAATCCAACCAGCACCGCTTCGATGGCAAACAGGCCAAAAACTTTGCGGCGACCCATGCCCAGCGCTTTCATTAAACCAATTTCTTGCGTGCGCTCGTACACGCTCATTAGCAAAGTGTTAATGATGCCAAAACTGGCAGCCAAAAGCGCAATAATACCTACCACGCTTAGGCCGGCGGTAATCGCCGTGACAATGGTCGTGACAGTGCTAATGCGTTCCTTAATCGACACCGCGTTGTAGTTGCCCGCGGCTTGTAACCGATTTTTTAGCACGCTTTCGTCGGTCTGGTCGGTGGCATTTTTAAAGCGGACCATGGCGCCCAAAAAGTGACTAGCCTGGCCTTGGATGGTGGCGCTATTTTGCACAACGTCAAAGCTGGCATAAACTTGGCCAGAGGTAATAAAGGTCTTTTTCATGACACCAACGACGGTCAGCGTTTGTTCGGTTTCTTTTTGGTGCGCGTTGGGGTAACCGAGTTTGAGCTTGGCACCGACTGCGGCATTGGCGTCGCTAAAACCGAGTGGTTGCAGGTAATCTTCTGGCAGCACAACACTTGCTGTGTCGCTGTCGCGCAGCAAACGGCCAGCCGACAAGTCCAAATTTAAGCCCATGTTTTGCACCAGTTGCGGCACTGCATATTTTTTGCCACTGCCGTCGGCGCGGGTAATGTAATCGACGCTAACGTTGTAAAAGGGTTCGGCTTTATCGACGCCATCAACTTTGGCCAGCTTGTCGACATCTGCTTGAGTAAACGTTGAGTTCAACAAATCCGCCAAACTGTTTTGTTTTTTGTTGGGATTGTATTCCTGCACGCCGCCACTTTGCAGCGGGTTGATTTGCGTTTTGGGCAACACCTCAAACACACCCGGCACGCTGACGTTGCCCAGTTGGCGCTGCAAATACTGAGTGGCTCCGGTGTTTAGCGCCGTGGTTAACGTCAATGTAAAACCACCGACAAAAATCGCCAAGATTGTTAGCAATGTGCGCAGTTTGGAACGTAGCAGATTGCGGTTGGCAGTGGCGATGAGGTCAAACAATTTCATTTTTTAGCCTCCTTTAGGTGGCCGTCTTTCATTTCTAGCCGGCGGTGGCATTTGGCAGCCAAGTCGTCGTCGTGCGTGACAATAATAAGGGTGATGCCTTTTTGGCGGTTGAGGTTAAACAACAGATCTTCGATGCGCGCGCCGTTTTCGCTGTCTAAGTTGCCGGTTGGCTCATCGGCAAAAATGACTTCAGGCTGGTTGACCAGGGCACGGGCAATGGCAACGCGTTGTTTTTGGCCGCCTGACAGGTCGGTGGCGCGATTGTGCATTTTGTCGGTTAAATCGACTTCTTCGAGCGCTTCGATTGCCCGCATGCGGCGCTCGCGTCGGCCAACGCCGGCGATTTTAAGTGGCAACAATACGTTCTCTAACACCGTTTCGCGCCCGTTCAAAAAAAATTGTTGGAAGATAAACCCAAATTTATTGCTGCGCATGCGGTCGAGTTTGCGTGGTTTGAGCTTGGCGTATTTGTCGCCGTTAAACGTAATCTCGCCCGATTCAGTGCGGTCCAGCGCCGCCATAACGTGCATTAGCGTCGACTTGCCTGACCCTGACTTACCAACAATGGCCACGCTTTCGCCACGGTCAATTTTAAGCGACACCTTGTCAAGCGCTACAAAGGCAGTTTCGCCTTTGCCATAAATTTTAGTTATATTTTTTACGTCAATGAGCATAGTTTAACAGTAGCACTTTAGTATGGTGGCAGCAACCTACGCATACTTGACGTATACGCCATAAACATCTTATACTTACGTTCTACCGTCCTAGGAATGGAGCTCTTCATGAACGGCTTGACCGAAGCCGCCAACATCGCCATCAAAAGGCGACACCTCACCACATACGAAATGAATGGTGAGGAACCCTGGGTGCCAGTTGTTAGCGCACTGTGGGGTTCGGCTGCAGGTGCAGAACAGACGGTTTTCATCGTCAAAACCCTGGCAACGCGGTTCACAAAGCCGCTGTGTCTGATCGATCTCAAACACAGCTGCGAGCCTGCAATCAGCAACGGAACAGACGTGATGATTGTCCGCAGACAGCTCGAACGTTCTACGCCCAATGTCGACAAGATCCGTTGGGCCTGCGACATCACAAAGGATCTCTTCGGCCTGGCAGGCAGCGCCGAGCTGGTGCCACTCGAGGTGCTCATCGCTAACATCGCGATGGTCATCATGCTGCATGACGAGATCATCGGTACGATGGTCACTCGCAACGCCATCAATAACTTCATCAACGACATGCACAACCGCACCGCGCTCCAAACCACCTGACGGTATCGGCCCGACCCCCACTGCGGGGCACGGGCCGTTTCCGCTTTTACAGGTGGTGCGATATGATGTGAGAATGTTCCAAGTTCACCTTGTACAAGGCCGCACCGGGCCACGTTACCGTATTACAGATAAATGGATGTTTACCTATGCAAATTCCTAAATTCCGCCTTTACGGTCATGCGCCGTACACGATTATTGCCGTGCACGGTGGCCCTGGCGGCGTTGGGCAGGCACAACCGTTTGCTCAAGAACTCGGCAAAGAATATAGTGTTGTTGAACCGCTGTTAGTGAGTGAAACGCTCGACGGCCAGTTGCAAGAACTGCACGATGCAATTACTGCCAATACGCGCGAGCCCGTTGTGCTCGTGGGTCATTCTTATGGCGCGATGTTGTGCTACATCTTTGCCGCAAAGTTCCCGCAGCTTGTTAAAAAACTTGTTATGGTCAGCAGCGGTATGTTGACGGCCGAAACGGCGCATGGCATTACCGCTACTCGCCTATCGCGGCTCTCACCCAATCGGCAAAATGAACTTTTACAGGCACGCGACGACTATAAAACGTCCACCGGCGACGCCAAACAAAAAGCTTTTGTGCAGCTTTTTAGCCTTGTTCAGCAGGCCGACGCCTACGAGCTTTTACCCCACTCAAACGATTTAGTCGTGGTGCGCCCACACTTATACGATTCAGTTTGGCACGGCATAGAAACGCTGCGTAACTCCGGCGAACTGGCAGCTTTTGGCGCTCAAATTCGCTGTCCTGTCGTTGCCATCCACGGCGATTACGACCCGCGACCAGCCAATGGCATCAAAAATGTACTCAGCAAATACGTGCCGGCCGCACAATTTATTTTATTGAACAAATGCGGGCATTACCCTTGGTATGAAAAACAGGCGAGCGAAGAATTCTTCGCTCGCCTGTTTGAATGCATCGGGTAGCTTACACTTCCGTCCAGCTCAATTTGCGCGAGCGCGGTGACAATCGTTCAACTTCAACCCCTTTGGGCATTATCGCATCAACGTCGCCGTGATGCTCTGGTGCAGTGCCGCTGACCGAATCATATAGTTGCAGCAAAATTGCCGCAATGTCGTCACCTGGGCACAACAGTAACGAGCACGCCCGAAGCACCAATGCTACCACAAGGCCGCTACGACGCCTGCGTTGGGTTTGCGCTTTTGCTGCAGCGTCATCAAGCATCTCCTTTACGTGACTGTGCGAATGACTGCAATGATGGTGACGTCCAGGCATCTTACTCCCTTGCATGCCATTCCAGTACACGACAGCGGGCATATTTTTGCAAATTTGTCGCAATTTGGGGGATTTTTGCAGCACCAAGAAACAAGAAAATAGGCCTAAAACTAAATTCTAGGTCTATTTTCTTGGCGGAGAGAGAGGGATTCGAACCCTCGGTGACCTTGCAGCCACACACACTTTCCAGGCGTGCCAGTTAAACCACTCCTGCATCTCTCCGTGCTAAGGGGTAATTGTAGCAAATGGAGGCGCTAAACAAAACTGAGCAAGCGCTCACTCTTCTTTGTTGGCCAACGTTTTATTGCTAAACACTCGTTTGAGCGCCGTGTAATCAGCCACCACTTCTGCTCGTTCGTCTTCGAAGAAAATTTTAGGGCCAAAATCGCGTTCAATTTTGCCTGCAAACCACTCTTGCCATTCTTCGTATGTATGCGTTGTTTGCGGTCGATTCATATAACAAATTATCGGAAAGAAGCTGGTTTGCAAATGCCACATACCATCGGCGGTAGCGAGAACTTTGCCTTCCAAAGTTTTAGGCGCATTGCCAGGCCGCGACCCGTGGGTACGGACTGCTTCGAGAATTTCTTCTGCTTCGTCATCGCTAAACGTGGCTTTTAGCAGGATTTCTTTGGCTTTTTCTTTTGACCAATCATCAAATTTTTCGTCGCCGCGCTCGTATTTGCTATCGCCTAAATCGTGCAATAAGGCTGCGCAATATGTCTTTTCGACATCGGCACCATATTTTGTCGCTAGCTTTTTTGCTTTATCGGCGACCCACTGGGTATGATTGTGCCACATCCATTTGCCCATGCTGGTTGATGCACCCTTGTAAAGCTTGCTTACTTCCTCGAATACAATTTTGCTTTTATCCATAATTTAATAATGACAAGGTTCATCAACAGGCGTCAACTTGCTTTTGCCTACAACTGTTGTGAAAAAAGGCCTATCTGTGGCGCGGCTCTGCTCGTATACTGGTAATAACATTTAGTTAGTATGCAACCATCAATCGAAATCTTCGGCCTTAGCAAAATGTTTGGCGTGGGCGATGCCACCACTGTCGCGCTAGACAATCTTACCCTCACAATTGAGCGAGGTGAATTTGTGGCGATTATGGGCCCCAGCGGCAGCGGCAAAACCACACTAATGAACATTTTGGGACTTTTAGACACACCAACACACGGCGAATATTACTTAGAAAGCAAAGCCGTCGCCGACCTTTCACCCCGCAACCGCGCCAAATTGCGCCGCGACCACATTGGCATGATTTTCCAAAACTTTAATCTGTTAAATCGCACCAGCGTGATCGAAAACGTAGCCCTGCCGCTCACCTACAAAGGAACCGGCAAAACCCAACGCCTGACCGCCGCAAGCCGTTTGCTTAAAGCTTTTGGCCTCAACGAACGCGAATACTACATGCCCTACCAACTGTCGGGCGGCCAATTGCAACGCGTCGCAATTGCGCGCGCGCTGGTCAGCAAACCGGCAATCATTTTGGCCGATGAACCGACCGGCAACCTCGACACAAAAAGCAGCGAAATCATTATGGAAGAGCTGGCCGACATTCACCGCCAAGGCAACACCATTATTATGGTCACGCACAACCCAGATGTCGCCATTTACGCCGACCGGATTATACAAATGATCGATGGTCAAATCGCCACCGACAGCAAACACCCAAGCAAAGAACTCGACGCCGATGCCAAACGCCCGCTCAACAGTTTCCGCAAAGCGTTAGAGGCCGCTGCCAAAGCCAACGAACAATACGCCGATGCCACCGAAGTTATGACCGAAAGCTTAACCCCCAAAAAAGCCCGCAAACGCCGCGCCGCCAAAACCGCAAAAAAACGAAAGGGCAAAAAATAATGCGCTGGCTGACTGACCTCAAAATCGCGACCACTAACCTCAAAGCTGCCAAAACTCGCACGGCGCTAACTATTTTAGGTATTGTGATTGGCGTCGCCTCAGTAACAGCAATTTTTGCCATTGGTGAAGGCGCCAAAAATCTGGTACGCGGCCAGATTAACCAGCTTGGCAACGATATTGTTACGGTGCGGCCAGGCAAACTGGCCGTTGACCAGACCAACGCACTATTGAGTTCGGGCGTTTTGCCGACCTTTAGTGCGTCAACAATTACCGAGCACGACCTCGACACCATTAAAACCGTCCCGCACATTGCCCAAGCCGCGCCGTTTATGTTTGTGACCGGCAGCATTACACAAGGCAAAAATCAGGCCAGCGGCAGCATTATTGGCACCACACCAGCTTGCGCATCGGCGTTGGGTTTTGGCTTGCGCGCCGGCGAATTTGTGAACGAAAATAGCGACCGGCAAACAGTTGTGCTCGGTCACCAACTAGCCATTGATTTGCTCGGCACCGACGTGGTTATTGGCCAAACAATTAAATTGCGTGGGCAAGAATTCACCGTCATTGGCATCTTAAAGTCGTTCGATTCTTCGATTGCCGTCAGTAACGCCGTCGACCTCAACCATGCCGCATTTGTGTCCATGAACGCCGCAAAAAGCTTTAACCAAGGCATTGCCCAAATCCAGCAAATTACTATTAAAGCTGACAACGCTAACCAAGTGACATCAATTGCGGGCGCCGTGCACGACGCGCTACTCGGCAACCACGGCGGCGAAGAAGATTTTAGTGTGCTGCGCCCGCAGGATGCCCTGCAAGTTACCGATCAGTTCTTCCGCGTCGCGACTAATTTTATTAG
>DATIJQ010000014.1:0-31055 GCA_035478375.1 Saccharimonas sp. (SeqCode)
GCATAAGCCATCATTGCAACAACGAGACCTACGATTGAATAGAGGATAGTATTTTTGGCCGCCTTAATAGCTTTTTCTTCACCGCCAGAAACGGTGTAGCGAACGCCGCCAATGATTATCATAAGGACCGAGAGCGAACCAATAATAAAGGTAAATGTTTCGAGAATACGATTCCAAAAACTCCCCGGGCCAAACAGCTTGTCGCTTGTGGCAGTACAAACGGTAGAGCTAGAAGTAGTGCTGTTTGCGTCGCAAGACGGGAACACGTCGATTGCATGAGCCGGCATACTGTGCAGCGCAATAAAGCCAAAAACGGCAATAAGTAGACAGCTGGCAATTATTTTTTTCATGATGTGAGTGACCCTGTTAATCTTCCTATGATAAATTGTACTACAGTGAAGCCAAGCGCCGCAACGATTAACCCAACTGCCGCATAAATAAGAGTGTTTTTGGCTTGCTTCACTTTCGCCGGGTCATCAGCCGAGGTAATGTACCTGGCAGCACCAATAAGCATAAAAAGTACCGCCATCGAGCCAACAACAACAAACACAGTCGACAATACACTTGCCACTGTCGAATCGGTAAGTGGAACTTTGGGGATACCAATTGTCGTAGGGTCGACAGTTGTCTTGCTATCGTTCGTGGTATTAGCAAAAAAGTGAAGAGCGAACACTAGAACGTTCCTGCCACCAGCTGGATCATAGCCACACCAACAAAAGCGATGACCAATCCTATTACTGCATTTGTAATAATTTGACGCGCAACATTGAGCTCGCCGGGGTCGCCTTGACTTTTGAGGTATTTAATACCGCCCCAAATAATAAACCCGACAGCTAGGTAGGCAGCGATTTTAATCATTGTTTCGATGACGATAACAGCAACGCGCCATATGTCATCAAGCGATGTAATTTGTGGCACGCCGTGGCCGTCGTGTTGCAAACATGCGTCCCAAGGTTTTAGTTCTAAAAAGGTGATTGAGCCACCAGTTTGCGCATTACAAGCGACGCCAAGCGTGCCCTGACCTTGATCAACAGTGCCGGGAGGCGCTGGCCCAAACACTGCGGCAGATGCAGGTAGCGTACTGGCACATAGCAGCGTTACAAGTGTTAATAGCGCAAGCAAACCACGTTTTATCACGAGAATAGCCCTCCAGGTATTAAATATTGCAAAATCGCGTACATAAATATAAATAGCAATAGGCCAATGATGGAGTTAACCATAATAAGTCGAGCCTTTTCGACTTGGGCTGCATTAGCGCGCGCAGTAACATACATAATAGATGCCCAAACAATGCCTCCGAGTGTCGCAATGCCCGCCAAACCTGACGCAACTTTTAATATGCCGCCAACATATAAAAAGATAGGGTTAGTCTGAATACTGTCGCCGTTAACTGGGAAACAATGCACGCCGTTTACGGCAAGCTCGACGTAAATACCCGGTTTGTTGTCGCTGGTTGTACAGTTAGAGGGCGTCTCTGCCATCGCCGCGTGTGGTATAAAGCTTACGCCAATAATGGCCATAGTGACAGCAGTGGTAAGGACTATCTTTTTGATGATTTGCGCACGTATAAGCACAGTTTGTATTTCTTTTTAACTACTTTTTAGTTATAGCACGCGCCTGGCAATAGGTAAACAGTACAAAAAGTATGTAGTACATACGTACAAATTTGGGTTTGACTTGGAGACTAATTTATACTCAAACCAGCCACATTAAGAGGCTGTTCATAACAAAGGAGGAAATGCTATGGGCAGATTAACTGCAGCATTTGAATTAGAAGGTGTAAGCGCAGGGCTGAGCGTCGCTGGCAGGCAAGAACTCACCCCCACGTTTAAAACACACGAAGGTAATGGTACTACGACAGAACTAGGCGAGTCAAGGTTTGCTGAATTATGGCGTCGCACCGCTAAAAATCAACTGGCGCGACTGGCATTTTTAGCCTGCACGGCAATGCCTGCGGTTGCCTGCGGACACGAGGCAGCACCAAACTCACCGCCGGCCGCCACAAGCATCGCCAAACCTGGCGGAGAGGTGGCAAAATCCCACAGCGACCCAGCCTTATTTAATGGCTTCGAAAACTTAAATTATCAGCAACAAGAGGCGCGCCGTGCCCAAATAGCGCAGCTTGACCTAGCAACAGTGCAAAACGATTTATCGCCACTTGCTCAAGCGCGCTGGGCCGCCGATTACCGCCACATTGCGTTTGGCGACAAAATAGTCACACCTATACTTGCCCACAGCGGCTATTTTGACGCACCAAACAACCAAGACCTTTTGCTCCGCCTTGCCGAACAAGTACTTGGCGACCACCAAGATAACTTGCTGCGCATGGCCTGGGCAATACAACACAAACCAGATTTGGCAAATGACCCACGTACAGAATTCGCCTTGCTCGGTACAACCGACACAACGGCGACCGATTACAAGTTGGCACAATCAATTGCTTCGACGCATACCACCAACGCGGCAGATGCAGAAGGGTATGTAACAGCATTGCGTGAAGTGGTTGTTACGTTCCAGCCGCCAACAGATGTTAGGGTTACAAAAGACCTCGACACGCATCATTTTACTTTTACCGCCGCACGGACGAACGGTAAGGAGGCACATTTTGCCACAACATTTTACCCGTCGCTCGACCTAACGCTCGGCAGTAACCAAGACAAACCTATGGAAACACAGCGCGACCCATTGCCCGGGCTAGGTGGCCCTGTTATGGATAGTTTATTGCAAATTAGCTAGCGTCCGCCGTGCGGGTGGTATATTATTGAGTTAATGAGTAAACATAAACTCTCTCGCCGTTGGGTATTGGGTTTAGCCGGTGTTGCAGTCGCCGTAGCGTGTTTCCTTGGTGTTGTACAACCAGCACGGGCAGCCACAGTTAATCCTGCGCCAGTCGATACTGGCGGTAGCGGTGCGCTGCCAAAGGCAGGTTCAAACGCTGGCACAGGTAGCGCTTTGGGCGGTCCGTTTACGGTAAATGTTGACGGCACAGAAGTTCCTGTTGCCAAAGACACTTTGGGCGACTTAAGTGGCACCAGTACAACCGAGGCTGGTGTAACAGTAGTGCCAAATGACCCCGGCATGAAAATAGCTGTCGAGACCAGCGGCCAAATCAGTATAACTAACTTACAACCTGGTAAACACACTGCAACGCTCAACTTTAAGTTAACCCATGACGCTTGTACTGGTTTTTTGCAGGTGATTCAGCTTGGCGGTATGCTCTTTTGCCAACAAGAAGGGTCGGGTAATAATTATTATACTTTGACCCAACAGTGGACGTTTGACGTTGTGGCTGGCCAAACAGTAATCTTTGGCGGTGATGATGGGACTACCACTAAAAGTCTCGGCACCGCAATAGAAGTAGACGCAGACGGCAACCCGGTTATTCAATGTAAAAACGCCGACATACTAATGAAGGCGATAGTCTGCCCAATGATTTCTAGTATTTTAGGCGGTCTTAACTGGATTATGCAGAGCTTTATTCAGCCACTGCTTATAATCAACCCGCTTAACACTAAAAATGTTGACGGCAGTGACAGCCAACTGTACACGACCTGGAATAACATCCGCAACTTTGCAAACATCATGTTTATTGCCACATTCTTTGTCATTGTCTTTTCGCAGGCGACATCTGTTGGCATAAGCAACTACGGTATTAAACGGCTACTACCGCGACTCATTTTGATTGCAATATTCACAAACCTTTCGTTTTTTGTGTGCTCGTTCCTTGTGGACTTGTTTAACATATTAGGGACAGGGGCAGCGTCGCTGCTGGTTAATTCTGTGGTCAATGGTAATCCAACGATTTCGCTCGGGAGTGATCTTATTACTGAGTTATTTGGCAACAACGTTATTGGCCAGATGCAAGGCGTTTTGGCAGAAGAAGTATTGGCGGTGCCAATCATGTTTGGACTCTTTGGGTTCTTCCTACTTGCTATGGTTATTATGCTGATCGCTGCAATTATTGTTGTGTTGCGCCAGATTGTACTAGTATTCCTTATTGTATTCTCACCGATCGCTTTTGTGGCTGGACTATTGCCAAATACTCAAAGATATCTTTCGCAGTGGTTTGAGATGTACATGCGACTGCTTGCTATGTATCCAATTATGATGCTCATTTTTGCATCTGGTAAGGTGGCAAGTACACTCGTCCAACAAGTAGGAGGCGGCAATTAATGAACCCAGGCACAGCAACATTAACTAAGGTCGTTGTTTTAGTCGTTGTCTTTATTGCGACTTTTGGGCCAGTTTTCTTTATATTCTTCGCATTTAAATGGGCTGGGGCGGGCATGCACGGCGCCTATAACGCCATAAAAGGTACTGTTAACAAAGCACGCGGCACCGCTGGTAATTTAGGCAAAAAAGCTGCCATGAGCAGCAAATATGGCCAAATGGGTCAGCAGTTTATGGCAAACCGTAAGGCCATCCAGCAGCTTAAGGGTCGTGAGGGACTGCGCGAAGCATTAAACCGCAACCCAACCCTTGCTCGGCTTATGGGCGGGCAAGGTGGTGCGCAACACGCCAACCGACTTATAGATGAGCAAAACCGCAAACACCGCGCCGAACAATCTGCTGAGTTATCTAAAGGTATGACGCGTGATATGGCAAATGCGATTTCTAAGCACCAAAACCTCGGCGAAGCATTACGCACTCGCCGCTGGAGTGATGGCAAAGCGCTTGGCGATGAGGATATTAACGGCATCCAGCGCATGCAGGCGCAGGGCTACCTTGGCACCGACGGCAGAGTACGCGCCGGCACGCATCAATCGGCTACAGTTGCTAATGCCGCACTCGAAGCCCTCTACCGCGACGATGATGTCAATGCAAAGAATGTTTCAGGACTCGGCACTTTGCTGCAAGGTACTGATGCAGAAACAAACGCAAACTTCACCAAACTGAACCGCGACCTAGCTGTTAAGAATAAAAACAAAAACGTTGCGTTTGCCCAATTTAATAATGGTGAGATGACCCAGTTCGTTGGCAAAACTCCAGATGCGATCTTGGCAAGCAGTGGCCTTAGCGGAATCAACAAAGATGCGCTTAAGATGTCCAACACCGACCTGCCATTTAGTAACGACAACGTAACAATACCTGCCGAAATGGACCCAAACCACCCCTGGATCAACAACGCTATGCTTAACGCCTTGGGTAGGGACGTCGGGACTGTCAGTATTAACGATGAAGGCGCAAACGTTGTTGACAATTCTAAACGCGACCTTGCTAAGGTGCTCAAGTACACTCGTGAATCACTCGATTACAAGAATGCCGAAGTTATTAAGGGCGTATCGCAAGCATTGGGTTTTAACGATGTTAAAGACTTTGAAGTCTTACGAACTGCAGTTGCGTCTAACGGTGCAATAGAGATCCCTGAACCATACCGCAGTGCGGCGCAGGGCCTGCCAGCACCAACGGCTGCACCTGCTCCTCAGCCAGCACCGACCCCAACACCTCCGCCCGCGCCGACATTTACACCGCCGCCAACCGTTAACATACCAATACAACGTCCACCGCAACCACCTCAAACGCCACGGACAATGTCAGGTAGTAGCGGCACAAACTTTGAGGCAGAGCCACGTCCAGGCAGCGGCTTATACGTCCCACACGATCGGTCCAGTAAATAGAAGCAACCACAAATGTAGAGCGAGACAAACATCTCGCTCTACATTTTTTATGAGCAGCTTACTGTTTTGTATCTGGCCCAGAGCGACAGACGATTATTGACATAAATACATATTTATCCTATAATAGACAGGCTACATCACCAGTCATTACGGCAGGGAAGTACATGGACAACTCGCAAGAAACGCCCGGCGAAGATGGCAGGGCGCTCACCGAGGACAACCCCAAGGTCACAGCCGGCATTACTGCCGACATCACCCAAAGACTGAATGGAGAAAATCCCGTGAACCAACCGCCCGCGCAGCCCTTCCAACAGCCGCAGCCGGTGCAGCCGCCGTCGCAACAGATGCCGCAACCACAAGCCGGCGCGCCGATGCCGCCGAACGGGCAGCAGCCCCCGGCCTGGGGACCGCAGCACAGACCAGTTCAATCGGGCTACGTGCCAGCGGCACCCCAACCGCAGCCGCCGGTGGACCCGCAGGCGAGCTCGTATTTCCAGGTGCCGCCGCAGGGCTGGAACAACCCGCAGTTCCAGCAACCCATGCCGCCGCAGTGGATCGGGCAGCCGCCCCACACGCAGCACAGCGGTAGTTGGGGTTGGCAGCAGCCTGGGTACGGCAACCAGTACTACGCGCCGCAGCCGTTCGGGCAGCCGCCGATGCAACAGCAGTTCTCGCCGCAACAGATGCAGCAGGAACAGGACATGCAGGTGCCGCCCCGTTCACACTACGGTTGGCGGGAAACGCTCGGCCTCAACAAGGTCCACTCGAGTACGCCGTGGATGGCAAGGCCGGTGGCAGGCATAATCAGCCTGGTGTGCGTGGTCGTGATCTTTGTACTCAGCGACGTCTCCACGACCGTGGCACACAGTGCCGGCTTCGCCGCCCTGCTCTTCCTGATCGCCGCCTGCTGCAACATCACGTCCATAGCCCTGTGCCACAACACCGCACAGCGGCTCAAGAGTCGACCAGTCTACATCCCGTACCTGATACCGAAAATGCGACTGTTCGTCGCGGCACTTGCACTGAACTGTCTCGACATCATCATGATGGTGTCGTACGCTGGGTAGCACTCGGCCGCGGGCCTCCCACCAAGGGAGACCCGCGGCCAATTACCTAAAATTATCATCATTTTGTCTGCCAATTCGCATTTAGCGACCTCGGCGTATTATAATGATTGTAATATGGCAGCGTATAAAGTCCCGCAAGATGTGGAAGCCGAGGACAAACTAGTTGGCCCCTTTGGGTTCAGACAGTTTGTTTACCTGGGCGTTGCTGGTCTTAGCGGATTTATTGCGTATTTACTGGCGCGATTATCGTTATTTTTAGTGATTATACCTATACCTGTCATTATTTTTTGCGTTGTACTAGCCTTACCACTGCGCAAAGAACAGCCAATGGAGACGTATTTGCTCGCGCTGCTACGATTTTACCTAAAGCCAAAATTACGGCTCTGGAACCCTGACGGCACTATAACGTACGTCGAAATTATCGCGCCAAAAGTAGTCGAACAAAAGTTAGCAAAAGACCTGTCGGTCGAAAACGCCACCGAGCGCCTAGACTACCTAGCACGAATCATGGACAGCCGTGGCTGGTCACTTAAGGGCGAAAACGAACCAACAAACAGCGTCACCGCAGCAATTGCCGTCGAAGCACAAACAGCTACCGACGTATTAGACGAAGACGCTGAGCTAGCCCAAAGCTTTGCTACAAAAATCGCCAAAAAAGATGAAGAACGCCGGCAACAAGTCATGACCCAAATGCGCGAGGCAAGCGTGGCGCCAGCCGCTCAAGGTCAGCCAGCGCCGGCAGCAAGCACGCATGACCAAACGTTTAATGCTCAGCCCACCAACCCGACCCAAGTACACCCGCAAGAACCAGATGACACCGGCATAACCGCGCCTCATTTTAACCCTTATCCAAATGCCATGCACCAACGGGTTATTGTGCCGTTAGAGGACCAACCACCGGCCGCGCAACCAACTATTGTGCAAAAACCAAAAACTCCGCCCAAGAATCCTGTACCAGAACCGGTTTCACCTGATATAATAAGACTTGCAAATAATGACGATCTATCGATTAGCGCCATCGCGCACGAAGCGCATCGCCTGCAAGACAAAGTAGGCGACGAAGTGGTTATTAACCTCCATTAGATTGTACAAAAGGGTGGGTGAGAAGTCTTAAATGCAGCCAAACAACGGTCAGCAAATACCAAATCAGCCTCAACCGGCAGTCCCTAATGCCGCGCCGAATTCTGGCGCTTTGCCGCCATTACAACAGTTGCCGCAGGCCGGCCAACCAACGCCGGGTAAAAGTAACTTGCCGGCTGGCGAACCACAGGGCAATCCAAACAGCACACAAAATGCGCTGCTTATTTCTGAAATCCGCGACAACATGGTAGTCATGAACGATGGCACCATGCGCGCCGTTGTCGCCTGCCGCTCAATTAACTTTGACCTTATGAGTGACCGCGAGCGCGAAGGCGTTGAATATTCGTACCAGCAATTTATCAACTCGCTGTACTTTCCAATCCAAATTTACGTACGCTCGCAAAAAGTAGACATTGGACCGTACTTAGATCGCCTGAGCAAAATCCGCCGCGACCAAGACAACATGCTACTGGGCGTACTTATGGACGACTACATTTCTTTTGTGTCAGCCCTGGCACAAGAGACAAACATCATGGAAAAGAGCTTTTACATTATTGTGCCGTATTACCCAGCTGGCGATATGACCAGCGCCGTTAACAGTAGTCGCACATTTTTAGCAAATTTGTTGGCGCCGCAAAAGCAGCAGCATATTCGCATTAACGAAGAATCCTTCAGCAAAGCAAAAGACGAAATAAAAAACCGGGTTAGCACAGTGTTAAATGGCCTTTTGCAAATGGGTGTCCGCTCGTCGCAGCTCAACACAAAAGAGTTGGGCGAACTGTATTACAACACCTATAATCCGGATACCGCAGTGCGCGAACCGCTTGGCAACTTCGAAGATTTGTCTACGCCGGTCGTCACCCAAGGCCAGGGCAACGCGCCCCAACCACACCTCGATAAGGAGTCAGTATAATGGCATTTGGCCGCAAAAAAATCGACCCAATAGATATTGCCGAGCAACAGCGCTTGCGCGAGCAAAAAGAAATCGAGCAAGAATTTTTAAAAGGCATCACCACGCTGCGCGACACAATCGCGCCGAGCTCACTCGAAATCCAAGCCAGCTACTTTAGGTTAGGCACAAAATACGCCCGCACAATGTATATTTACGGCTATCCGCGGCAAATTTATACTGGTTGGTTGAGTCCGATTATTAACATTGACGAAGTCATCGACATAAGCATGTTTGTATATCCGGTCGAAAGCCAAGTGGTACTCAACAACCTCCGCAAAAAAGTAGGCCAGCTCGAAGCCAGCATCAGCGTAAATGCCGAACGCGGTAAGGTGCGCGACCCAGGGCTAGAGGCAGCGATTCAAGACGCCGAGGAACTCCGCGACCAGCTGCAGGTTGGCGCCGAACGTTTTTTCCGTTTTGGGCTGTACATTACGGTGTACGCCGATAGCCTCGACGAACTACAGTTTGTCCAGCACAAGATCGAAACCATTTTGGGCCAACAATTAGTCTTTAGTAAAATCGCTTCTAGCCAAATGGAGCAGGGCATGAACAGCACCGTGCCCCAAATGATCGACCAGCTGCAAATCCGCCACAACATGAACACTGGCGCGCTCGCCACTAGTTTCCCATTCACCAGCGCAGACCTGACACAAGAAAAGGGCGTGTTGTACGGTATTAACATGCACAACAACGGCTTGGTTATTTTTGACCGTTTTAGTCTAGAAAACGCCAACATGGTGGTGTTTGCTAAATCTGGTGCAGGTAAATCGTTTGCGGTTAAGCTCGAAGCGTTGCGAGCGATGATGATGGGCACCGAAATTATAATTATCGACCCCGAAAACGAATACCAACGCCTAACCGAAGCTGTTGGCGGCAGTTACGTCCACCTCAGTCTTAACTCTCCAACCCGTATTAACCCCTTTGATTTGCCGCGCGTTATAGAGAACGACGAAGCCCAAGATGCTTTGCGTGCCAACCTCATCACCTTACATGGCCTATTGCGCTTAATGATGGGTGGCGCCCAGCTTATGGCCAACGGCGTTAACTTACCGGCGTTAAATCCAATCGAAGAATCCGACTTAGACCAAGCCTTAATCGACACCTACGCCCGTGCTGGCATCACGAGCGACCCACTCACGCACAACAGCACAGCACCAACAATTGGCGATTTGTACGAAACACTGCTGCACATGGGTGGCAGCGGCCCACAACTGGCGCAACGGTTGCGCAAATATACCACTGGTACGTTTGCGGGTATTTTTAGCCAGCAATCAAATGTAGATATTAACAACCCAATGGTCGTGTTTAGCATTCGCGACCTAGAAGACGAGCTCCGCCCCGTCGCCATGTACATCGTCCTTAGTTACATCTGGAACAAAACCCGCAGCGACCAACGCAAACGACTGCTTATTGTAGACGAGGCGTGGCAGCTCATGAAGTACGACGACTCGGCAAACTTTTTATTTAGTTTGGCAAAACGCGCCCGCAAATATTACTTGGGTTTGACCACCATTAGCCAGGACGTCGAAGACTTTATGGGCAGCAAAATGGGGCGGGCAATTGTGGCCAACGCTTCTATGCAGCTGTTATTAAAGCAGGCGACATCGGCCGTTGACGTATTAGCCGAAGTCTTTAAATTAACCGAAGAAGAAAAAAAGCGTTTATCGCAATTCCCGGTTGGCCAAGGGCTGTTCTTTGCTGGGCCGAATCACGTGCATATCCAAGTTATTGCCAGCGGCACCGAAACGTCGCTTATTACCACAAATCCACAACAGTTGGCGCAGCTCCAGGCACTTTTCCAGTCGCAACAACAACTTCCACCAAGCCAAGGCACGATATAAAAAGGGGTAAACATGGCCAACGGTACAACACAACCTCCAAAACAGCAAAGTGACACATCGGGGCTTGTTGGTGGCGGCGGTGGCTCCGGCACAAGCGCTGAAGATTTAGGGAGCGGTGCCGGTTCAGTCAATAACGAACTTAACCAGCTTGGTGCAGTTCCAGAGCAACGACAATCCGACGAAAACCAGCAACAACAATCTCAAGGCTCAAATCGCCTGAGCGACGAAGCCCAAGATCGCGCCAAAGAACACCTTAAAAACCAAACAAAAGGAGCGAAGGGCGGTACAGGAACCGGTGGTGCAGCAGGCGGCGAAGGCGCTGCAGCCGGTGCCGGTGGCGAAGGCGCTGCGGCTGGTGCGGGAGCTGCCGGGGCAGCCAGTGCGGGTGAGGCTGGAGCAGCTGGGGCTGGTGCCGCAGGCGCGGCCGGTGCCGGTGGTGCAGGTGTCGCCGCGGGCGCAGGTGGAGCGGCTGGAGCGGCAGGCGCCAGCGGTGCTGCAGCAGCTGGCGGTGCGGCGGCGGCAGGCGGAGCTGCCGGGGCTGCTACAAGTGGTGCGGCAGGCGCGGCAGCAACAGCTGGCGCGGTAAGCTCTGAAACGGGCGTAGGGGCTATTGTCGGCTTTGGTCTTGCCGGCGCAATTGTGGTCGGCAGCTACATTGCCAAACACAAAAATGAGTTTGCTGCCCTTGGCGTTGTACTTATTATTGCCGGTATATTCCTTTTAGTCGGTCTTTTTAGCTTGTTAAAACCAATCGCCGACACATTAACGACCGCAGCCGATAGCCTTAGTGGCGTAGAACAAATCGTTGATGGCCGCACAGGCAACGTCCTCGGTGGGTACGTCACTGCGCACGCTACTAAAGCAAATCTCGGTGGCAAGCTTGGCACTTTATATCAGGCAATGGACAAAGGCGGCTTCGACAAAACAGTTAAAGATAAATACGGGTTGGAATTTAAAGACGCTGGTGGCGGAGGTGTCACTATTCAACAACACGGCAAGTCGTTGGGTACTGCGCACACTGCCGAAGAGGCGGGGGATATCCTCCAAAATAAATTCACTGATTACTCACAAATGATGAAACAAGACGTTGACGGCTGGAACTGGGCACAACGCACACAAGTGGCCACTACTATAAAGCAAAATTATATCCCACAGCTTAACATTCCCGACGCGCAAAACGCGCACGAAGATACTCAGGTTGCCGATGTAGCAAAGTACCAGTATTCGACAGTTTTGCAGCCTGGACTCAGCAACGTCAGCCAAGGTATTACTTGTTATACAACAGGTGGTAGTTGTAACAATACAAATACGCCAGCGCAAGGTCAGGCGGTGAGTGATTACCAGACCGACCCACGCAGCTCATTGCTTGGTGCGACGCAAGCTACATACAATAAAAATCTCGACAGCATTAAAGCCGCGAACGGCTTTACCGCACCGCAACTTAGCTCCAGCACTGGCCAAGCTGTAAGCCAACAGCTTAGCACAAAAGCAGTCGGGCTACTGGGCTGGTTGGATATTGCTGCAACCACGCATTTAATGGCAAACGAGGCACAGGCGCAACAGTTGCCATCGCTCCTGCGCGCCAAACAGGCGGCCGCTTTGTGGTCATGGAACCTTAGTGGTGTTGACCAGATGTTGGCCGGCGATGTTTCGGCTAAAGCCACGCCAATTATTACGCGCAATTTTACCAACGCCGAAGATTCGCAGGCGTACGGGTATATTGCGTATAACGACATAACTCGCGGTACGCCACTTAAAGATAGCCAAAAAATCAATAGTCGTGTGTCGAATTCGTTTGCCGTGCTCGACGCAGCAATGCAGGTCGAAGATAAGCTGTTAAAAGGTGTTGTGGGCTTAATGCTTGATGCGTGGCTGGTTATTCACAGCGGCGCCCCAGGCTTCTTGATCGACCTGGCCGACAAGAGTCCAATCGGTCCTTTTATAGAAACATTTGCAGTCTTTATTTTGCAACAGACTGGGCTTTTGCCAGCTATTCAAAGTGTTATAAACGAAACTGCAACCGTTTTGCTGCCGGGTCCATGCGATCCAAGCAACCAAGACTACAACTTCCTTACTTGTATGTTTGGCGGTTCGCAGGTTATGGCGAACGATTCTTGCACGGCGCATTTTGGCTGCGTTAAGCTCAGCCCAACAGCGGCGAACGAACTGCGCGTCGCCAGCAAAGAAACGCTCAACAAACAAACCGCCAGTCTGCCATTGGCGCAACGGCTGTTCGATAAAACCCTGCCAAATTCGGCCATAAATATTGCCGCACTCAACTCGCCGATACCGCTAAAGGCGACTCAAAATGTGGCGTCGCTGCTGCAAGGTGTGTTTGGGGCGATGTGGAGCGTGCCAAGTAAAGTTGCCGACATATTTGCGGCGCCTGCCCACGCGGCAAACGTGGATGCGTCGCTTATCTCTGGTGTCGATGCGTACGGCATTCCGCTTGCTACCATTAAAAACACGCCTATGTCCACCCAAATTGGCCAAGACAATGGCACCTGCCCAACATTGCCAGCCGACCAAGTAAACATGTGCCAAGCCGACACGTCAGTCGTTAACAGTTTAATCGCGCGGTTTACCGGCGACCCTAATTACGGAGGATGAGCACAGTGAAATTTGTAATTCGCAGCAGTAAAAAAGGTGTACTGTTTGTGGCCATGGCCGTGCTTGCGGGCACACAGCTTGTGTCGCCGGTGTTTGCGGTGGGCAATCCGATGGACCATGGGTTGCCGTACTATATTCCAGGTGATACATGCTCAAGCGGAGCTGTTAACGGTGGTTCTGGAACAGGACAGGGCGGTTCAGGGGTATCACCCACAGCAATCCAAGACGGCAACGCAAAAATAATTATTGGTATCGCTAAGACATACAACCTTGGTCAACAAGGCGCACTGATAGGTCTAATGGTAGGTATAACTGAAACTCACCTTACTAACGATGCCAACGTCAACGTGCCTATTTCCGAAACCAATCCTAACAAACAGGGCAATGGCGCCGACCACGATTCAGTAGGTATTATGCAGCAACGTACTTCGACGGGGTGGAGTACCTTTGGCGCTGACGTAACCAATAATAAAGATGGCGTTTACCAATTAATGGATCCTGCTTATGCGTCACAAGCATTTTTCGGCACGCCACCGGGGGCGAACCTTCCGTCAAATTTAGCGTATCCTGGCGCGCTCAAGAAAGGCTTACAAAATAAACCAAACTGGCAAAGCATGGATCCGGGCGATGCTGCGCAATCTGTGCAAGGTTCAGCCCCAAATGCCTACAATCAGAATAAAACCGAAGCGCAAGCTTTCTTATCTCGACTTTGGGATGCATCGACGGCAATTCCACTACCAGTCTCAATTACTGGCGGCACAGCAGCGGGCGGTGGCGCAACTGGCGCTGGCGGTTGCGCCGTAGGCGGCTTGGGCAACTGCTCCAGCCCTACGACCACTTTTGACAAAACAGTGTGCTCTTACGCATGGTCAGACTACCGCAAAGAAAATACTAAAGACGGTATCGCCCAGCAACAAACGTACAAAGATGCTGTTGCGGCAGCACAAAAAACCGGCCAATATGTTGGTGGCGTGCAAGACGGCGGCGGTCACCCCGGCAATGATTGTGGTGGGTTCGTAACACTCCTCGTAAAAAATAGCGGCATGGACGCCAACTACAATAAATACAATGGCAATACGTTTGCACAGCAGAAATATTTAGATGAGCAAGTAGCTGCTGGCAAATACAAAGTTGTGCAAAATCCAGATTCTGGCTCTGTACAAAAGGGTGACGTGGCCATTATAAATTCATCTGGCGAACAGCATACCTTTATATACGTTGGTCCAATTACAGGTTTCGGGTCAAAAATTGCCTCTGCCTCAGTATATCCAGACGAACGTGCACCGATGGCTGACACATCGCAAACTATCGACAAAAGTTATACTTGGTATCGACTTGTCCAACCATCGAGCGCATTAACAGGAACAGGCGGTCAAACGCAAGGAACCCCACAACCATGAGGATCAACCGTAGAATAATACTAATTGTAGGTGGTATTGTTATCGTAACGCTGCTTGGTTTAGCAATATTTTCGCAAGCTCAAAAAATAGGTAAAGTTACAGTAGATGTTGTTGTCGCGCCGGCCGAAGCAAAATTAACTATAGATGGGCAATCGGCTCAGCCCGGCACTAACTACGTAACACCCGGTAAGCACACTTTTAAAGCATCCCTGGCCTTATTTAGCGATGCTGTGCAAACAATAGACACCAAAACTTGGCCAACCAATAAAAAGATTTACTTGGTGCCATTTGCCGCATCGCCACAGGCGGTGCAATGGTTAATCGATCATAAAGATGCCAGTACTCAAATGCAGTCGGCGGGTGATGCGCAAGCGGCATTAAAGAACCGACAGATACAGCAAACGTATCCGTACTTGGCACAGCTCCCATTTGTTGCTTTGGATTTTCGGATAGATTATAGCTTGGATTCTAACACAAACCAGATCTCGTTTATAATTACTGCCAAACCTTACGCGAGCCCCCAGAGCGACGCCGTCGATTACAACCAGCAAATTAAGGACTTTAACGCAGAGGCCATCGCGCAACTTAAAAAACTTGGTGTCAATACCGACAAAGCGACAATAACCTACAAAGTCCAAGATCCGCTCAAGTAAAAATGGGGCAGAGGCGACCGCGGCCGCATGCCCCAAGTGTCCAATCAGTTAAAACACTGCATTTGCTGTTTGATCTTTGGCGGTACCTGGCGACAGACTTCGTCGCTACGCATATCCTGACTTACAAAGACGATTGTCCACTTGCCATTTACCCAATGTTCAATTACGCCTGCCCCCACACTGTTGTTAGGCGGCGCGATATTATCAATGGTAAACGACATGCCGTCAATTGCCCAAGCATCTTCACAGACAAGGTTAGGGTCAGTCGGGTTTGAAGTTGCAGTCGCTGACACAACTCTATGTTGGCTATCACCCGCATTCCAGCCGATAAACGCTTGCTCGAATTGCTGCTTCGTTGGGCACGCCGGCTCAATCGTAACCTTCACCGGCCCCTGCGCCGTCTGCGCCACCGCAATCGCCGCGTGCCAGGCGCCCTGCAACACCTCCCAAGTCGCCTGCAAAATTGCGAGCGTTCGGGTAAACGGGTTGATGAGGCTTGCCGCATCGGGCAACAGCTTAATCAGCGCGTTGCCAATGGTTTCGCCGCACTTGCCAAACACGGCGTCGGGCAGCGCCTGCAAAAAATCGCCGATGTTGCCGCTGCGGGCGTTGAACACGCCAACCAGACATTTGTTGACATCTGGCACGTCAACGATCAGCCCTTGCACTAGTTTGGCCGTGCCTTCGGCGTTTTCGCCAGTGTAAAACTCGACCATAACTTTTACCACATCCCACAGCGCTTCGCCGAGCAGGCCGTTGTTGCTAGTAAGCAAACTAATGGTCAGCGGCAGATTTTGCGGTGTGATGTTTTTAACGTCCAGCTCGCCGCCATGCAGCACATAGCTGTTGACGTCGGGCTCGTGGAGTAGGGTAGCGGTGATGGCGCGATCAGCGACATCGTCGGCTGTCTCGAGCGGCAGTCCAAACTGCAGGCCGCCAGGCGTTTGCACCGACCACGTGTAATTTGACTTGTCTGTCAAATGCAGCGCCAGGTTGCCGCCGTCCAGCTTTAAGCACAAACCAACACGGCCATTGCCGTTGTTGTCGGCAGCCACGTCGACCTCGCCGACGTTGGGCAACTGCTGTTTTGTGCAGTCACTTTGCACCGGTGCGGACTGGGTGTGCGAGATGCTTTGGGCGACCTTTTGCGGGTCGACAAACGCGATTTCTTTGTCGCTGAGGTGGGGCACCGTTGTTGTCAACGTGCCATTTTGCACCGTATACGGCAACAGACGATAGCCCTTGTTGTCTGACGTGCTCGTGTAAAACACGGCGTTGGCAAGTTGCGCGCCGGCGGGCAAAAATCTGCCAGCAAGCGGAATTGCCAACTGCAATGGTTGCGCTGGCTCCATGCCGCCTTGTAGCGATATATTGAACCGCACCGCCACGCTACCCAACGGCGCATTTACGCCACTAACCACGCGCGTATCACCAACGGTCAGCAGTGTTGGGTTCGCCACTGCACCTTTTGGAACAGCAACTGTCATACCACCGACAGCGTAACTACCGCCGTTAGGACTAACGACGACTGAAGTCTGCGGATCTGCCGCACCAGCTTCCTGCGTCGTACAGCCGGTCGCCAAAAGCGTTGCAATTACCGCTAGACCTAGGTACTTCCTCAAAATTCACCAACTTAAAGTTGGGGATGGACTGTAAGATTAGAACATAGTTTGGGTGCTTATTCAAGGATTCTCTGTAGCAATAATGCGGTAACCACCCTGAAAGTGCTCAATTATAGCGTCGGCATCGGTAGTCGTAATAAGCGTTTGGTAACTTTTTGCCAGCTCAGCCAAAGCGTGGCGGCGGGCGGCGTCGAGTTCACTAAAAACGTCATCGAGCAGCAATAACGGCGTGGCATCTTGTTGGTCGGCGACTAAACGCAGCTCGATAATTTTTAGTGTGAGCAGCAGACTACGAGTTTCGCCGCGCGAAGCCGCATTTGCAGCCGGTGCACCGTCTAACAAAACGCTAAAATCATCGCGGTGCGGACCGACGCTGGTAAAACCGCGTTCCACGTCGCGCGTTAAACGCTCGCTGAGCGCACGCAGCAGGCTGTCATGGTAATTCGTCCCGCCCACGATGCTTTGATGTTCCAGCGCGACGACATGCGGTTTGCGGGCGATGCTGCTGTAGACGTCGCTAGCCTGAGCTTGTAGGTCGGCAACTAAACGTTCGCGTCGGGCAACAATTTGCTCGGCGAGCTCTACAAATTTTATGTCCCAGGCAAATAATTGGTCTTCGAGTTGGAAGCTCGGCAGCCGACGTTTTAACATTGCGTTGCGCTGGGTTAAAACGCGTTCGAACTGATGTTTGAGCCAGGCAAAATCGGGTTGCAGACGAGTTAAAAGCGCATCCAAATAATCTCGTCGCTTGCTTGGAGATTCGCGCAATAACCGCAGGTGATCAGGCTCAAAAAGCACCACCGGCAAACGTTGCTGATGGGTGAGGCGGGCTTTTTTGGCGCCATCAATCACAAACTGTTTTTCGGCCGTGTCACCATTTTGACGATAGGTTAAACTGCGCTGCTCTTCGCCATATTGACCGTCAATGCGGAACCATTCTTGCCTATGCTTTAGCAAATCACGGTCATGACCGCGAAAGCTGCCGCCGGTCGCCAAAACATACAGCGCCTCAAGCAAATTAGTCTTGCCGCTACCGTTAGGGCCAACAATTATGTTTACGCCATCACTAAATTCCACCGTGTAATCGGCGTATGACCTAAAATGTTGCAAACGGAGCGAATGGAAGCTCGCCACACGCCCGCCCTAGCTCTTTAGCGGCATAATAATGTGTTGGTAGTCGGGCTCGCTTTCGGCTGGCGTCACCACACAGGCCGCAAGTTTACCACTGCAGCGGAAGGCAATTTGTTTCGCGTCAACACAAGCCAGCGCTTCCATTAAGTAGCGTGAGTTGAGGGCAACTTGAGTGTCTTCGCTAATTTCGGCTGTAATTTCGGAGGTGTTTTCGCCTAACTGGCTGGCAACAGAATGAATACTTAGCTTGCCATCTTCGGCGCTCGCGTTGAGCGTAATACTACCGCCTGATTCCCGCGCAAATAGGCTGGCGACTTTGGTCACGCGCGTAAACTCATCTTTTGGCAGCGTAATTGTGGCGCCGCCTTCTTTTGGAATGAGTGTACGGTAGTCCGGGAAAGTGCCGTCAATGAGGCGCGAGGTCACCTCGGTGTCATCAAGCAAAATACGGACTTGGTTGTCATCGAACATTAATTTAACGTCGGTTATGTCGTCGCTAATACTGCGCAAAACATCGTTAAGAGTGCTGACCGGAATAATCGCGCTAATCTCTTGAGTACTTGGTGCAAGACGGCGTTCGGCCAAGCGATAGCCATCGGTCGCCGCCAAGTACAAGTTGCCCTCAAACGTGTGGCAAAAAACACCGGTCAAAACAGGGCGAGTGTCGTCGGTTGACGCCACCAAGACGGTTTGCTGCAAACCACGTTTAAATTGGGCAACTGGGATGGTGATGGTCTGTTTTTCTTCAATGGTTGGTAGTTCGGGGAACTCGTCTGGCGCCATGCCGTTAATAGTGCTGGTGTAGGTGCCGCAGCGAATGTGCATTTTGGTGCCGTCAACCTCCAGTTCGACGGTATCTTTTGGTATGTTGGCTATAAATTCGCTCATTAAACGGGCGGGCACAGTCAGACTGCCGGGCGTTTCGATTTTGCCGCCAATGTGTTGGGTAATGGCCAGCTCCAAATTAGTTGCAGCAAGCACTAAACGATTATTGTCGACCTTGAACAAAATATTATTAAGAATCGGCAATGGCGTTTTGCCCGACGCTACGCGACCAACAATTTGTAAGGCGCGGTTGAGGTTTTCCTGGGTGACAGTCAATTTCATAATGGGCCTTTCCTATGTATTTATATATAAATAGTAATAGTAGGTGCTGTGGACTCGGCGGAAAAGTATAGTTCCACCCCTGTTATTTTGTCCACAGTTGCGCATACAAATTGTGTGCAATGCTTGGCAAAACGCGGGGAAAGAGCAGGGGATAAGTACGGTGCGTCCGTAGCTCGCCAACCATCTTTGTGGATGATGTGGACACGTGTACAGAACTTTTCCCAGTTTTGACCCACAATTTGTGCGCAGTTTTTCCCCATGCTAGACATATAATTTATCCCGAATTTCGCTGATTTGTTGGCGGACAATGTGGTCGAGTTTTAGAGCCTTTTCGATTTTTTCGACAGAGTGAATAGCGGTGGTGTGATCTTTACGTCCGAGTTCGACAGCGATTTTAGGGAAACTCAAATGCAGCTCGCTCCGCAACAAATACATGGCGATTTGACGCGGCATAACAATGTGTTTGTCGCGTTTAGGGCTCATGATTTCGGTAGGTTCGACCTGGAAGTGCTTGGCGGTTTTTTCGATGACCTGCCGCGGCGTTACGTGGTGCGGTCGGCTGGCGCGGACGTTGCCAAGCATGGCCTGTGCGGTGGCGAGGTCTGGCTGCATGCCGCGCATTTCGCATAAAGCTAGCAGTTGATTTAAGCCACCTTCAAGCTCGCGGATGTTAGTTTGGATGGCGCCGGCCAAAAATTCTACTGTGTCGCGCGGCAAACTAACGCCACTCTGGTTGGCTTTTATTTGCAGGATGGCGCAGCGGGTTTCGAAGTCAGGCGATTGTATGTCGATGGCCATACCCCACTCAAAGCGCGAGCGCAGCCGATCTTCGAGCGTTGGAATTGCTTTTGGTGGCTTATCGCTACTCAAAATGATCTGTTTATTGGCCTGGTGCAAGGCGTTAAAAGTATGGAAGAATTCTTCTTGTGTTTTTTCTTTGCCGGCAATAAACTGCATATCGTCAACAATTAGGACGTCGACGTTGCGGTAGCGGTCGGCAAAGTCTTTCTTTTTAAAGCGAATGTGGTCGACGAATTCATTTACAAATGTCTCGCACGAAATGTACAAAATGCGCGAGCCAGGTTGCTGCTGCGCAACTTCGTTACCAACAGCTTGTATAAGGTGCGTTTTGCCCAGTCCCACGCCGCCATACAAAAATAACGGATTGTATTTAGTGCCTGGGTCGCGCGATACGGCCATGCAGGCCGAATAGGCGAGTTCGTTGCTACCGCCAACAATGAAAGTACTAAATGTGTACTTTGGGTTGAGACCGCTGACATTGCGGGGGGTGACTTTTGCTGCAGCAGCGTCAGTCGTTGGGGCAGTGGCGACCAATGGTGGCTTATCGCTGGCTGGTTTTGGTCTTTTATTGCCTGAATTTATGGCATAGGTAATTTTTTTTACGGCCACGCCGTTTTTTTCTAGAATCGCGGCGATTTGTTTGTTGAACTTAACCTCAAACTGGTGCTTGGCAAATACATTGGGCACGCCAATAACAATGGTGTCATCGGTTTGCTCAATAAGTTCGGTGTTTTTGAACCAGGCGACAAAGGTGCCATGAGTGACACTTAATTCAATTTCACCAAGTACTGTTTGCCACAGCGCGTTTTTCATTCCCTCTCCACTTTTGTCGGTTGACTGATTAGTTTTACTATACCTCGCCAGGCGGGTTTTCCACAACCGTAAGCCTTATTTTTGTTATATGGTCAATAGCAGTGATAGTTATACACAGTCAGGCGAGTAATCTGATAATTTGTGGAAAAGTCCTTGCAGCTTGTGGATAAATGTGGCAAGATAGTGGGTAGTTTTATACGCAACAATCAAAAGGAGCATTCATGCCAAAACGTACTCACCAGCCAAAAGTGGCTCGCCGCCACAAAGTGCACGGCTTTCGGGCCCGCATGGCAAGCAAAAGCGGTCAAGACGTCATCCGCCGCCGCCGCGCTAAAGGCCGCTACGCACTTGGTAGCGCTTAAATAAAATAGCCGCTCGCACGCCGGGCGGCTATTTTTATTAACGTACATCTGTTATTATGGGTGGCAATGATTACCAACCCAAACGCAACGCGCATTTTATGCTACGGCGATTCAAATACGTGGGGTGACCGCACGATCCTTGCTGTAAACGAGCGCTGGACCGGCGTTTTGCAACAAATTTTAGGTCAAAAGGCAGATATTATCGAAGAGGGGATGTGTGCTCGTACCACCAACCTCGACGATACGTTCGACCGTAACGGTTTAACCTATTTTTACCCTTGTCTAAAAAGCCACAACCCGCTAGATGGTATCATTATTATGCTTGGCACCAACGACCTAAAGGTAAAGTTTGGCGAGCCGTCAGCTGCGCGAGTGGCAAGCGGTTTGCAAGCCTATACTGATGCAATCACAAAATGCGCGCGCAACAGTAGCGGCGAAACGCCAAAAGTTTTATTTGTCAGCCCCATTCATATTGTTGGCGGTACGCCAGTATTTGACGAGTTGTATGCCGACGATTTTACGCAAGCGTCAATCAGTGTTTCGGCCCAGCTTGCGCCTGAAATTAAAAAACTCGCCGCCACAAGTAACAGTTTGTTTTTAGATGCTGCCACTGTCGCTAGTGCCGGTGATGACGGTCTACACATAAATAAAAGTGGTCACAAAGCACTTGGTGAGGCGATTGCCAAAACAATAAGAGATTGGATACATGTATGATTGCCAGTAAATTCCGCTTCCACGGCTATGGTTCACTCAAATACTTATTTGGCCACGGTAAAACGTACCGTTTTAAAAGCGTGTCATTGCGTGTGGCGCCAAATGATCGGCGTGTGCATAGCCGTTTGGCGGTGGTTGTCAGTAAAAAAGTGCTTAAAGCGGCGCCAAAGCGTAATCGAGTGCGGCGGCGCGTGTTCGAGATCCTACGCACTAATTGGCAGCATATTGCACCAGCGCACGATATCTTGCTTACGGTCTACGACCCGGGGCTTATTGACCTGTCGCACGAGCAGCTTGTAGCCGAAATTACCGAAGCCTTGCAGCGTTCCCACCTCTGGGTCGACAAACCCATTGACGATTTGCAAAAATAGTATTCCCACTACCAGCCCTTATCTGATATGCTATAGGGCAGTATGAGTATATTCGATCTTATTTTAATCCAGCCAATTTTTAACATATTGGTGTTTATTTACGGTATTATTCCGGGCCACGACTTTGGTGTTGCCCTTATTATTTTCACGGTGATTGTGCGTCTGGCAATGTGGCCGCTGGTCAAAAAACAGCTGCACCAAACAAAGGTGATGCGCCAAATCCAGCCTGAGCTCGCTAAGATTAAGCAAAAAGCTAAGGGTAATAAACAGCTTGAATCGCAGCTTATGTTAGAGCTATACCGCGAGCGCGGCGTTAACCCGTTTGGCCAAATTGGGTTGCTGTTAGTGCAGCTGCCGGTGTTTATTTCGCTGTTTTCGGTCGTGCGCCTTATTACCGAAAACCACGCTAATATTACAAAATACACGTACAGTTTTTTGCAGGGGATTCCTGGCATACAAGATGCAATCCACGGTCAGCTAAACCACTATTTGTTCGGCATTATTGACCTGAGTCAGCGTGCTACTCAAGCGGGTAGTGGTATTTACTGGCCGCTGTTTGTTTTGGCTGTAGTGGCTGCTGGGTTGCAGTACTTCCAATCAAAGCAATTACTGCCAAAACCAAAAGAAAAGCGCCGTCTGCGCGATATGCTAAAAGAACAAGCTTCTGGCAAACAAATCGACCAAGCCGAAATGAGCGCTTTAATGACTGGCAAAATGAGCTTTTTGTTCCCGGCACTTACTTTCTTAATTGGTATGTACCTCGACGGCGCGCTGGTTGTGTACTTGGTTGTTGGGAGTACTGTGGCTATCTTCCAGCAGGGGCGTGCGCTACGACAAGACGAAACTGATCTCGAAAAAATTAGCGAAAAAACTAAAACGAAAGTTAAAAACGCCAAGGCTGCAGAAGTTGTTGCCGAGCCCGTCGCCAAACCCAAAAAGAAGGCGAGCCAGAGTAGTAAAAAGAAAAGGAGCTAGCCAATGGACCGCAGCGCTTCGATTGATTTTGCAAAGAAATACCTTGAGGATTTATTATCATTTTTTGGCCTCAACACCGACGTCACTGCGCATTGTGACGAAGACGAAGAGGTAATCGAACTTACTGTGCCTTCGACTCACCTTAACGGCTTTTTAATTGGCCAGCGCGGCGAGACATTGCGCAGCTTGCAATTTTTGCTCAGTATGGGTCTTAAAAATAAAGAAGCTGAACTGACCCGCGTTAATATTGATGTTGCCAATTACAAAAAGCACCGTGCCGAACGCGTTGCGGACCAGGTGCGCGAATGGTGTGAAGAAGTAGCGAATACTGGCGAGCCCATGCATCTCAAACCGATGAGTCCGGCCGACCGCCGCACTGCCCACCGCGTGGTCACAGAATTTGGCCAATTACGCAGCGAATCAGAGGGCGACGGTCGCGACCGCCATCTGGTAATCAGCAAAATCGGCGAATAAAAAGAACTATCCTTACTACAAAGCCTCACATCTGTGAGGCTTTGACATATTATTGTTAGTATGCTATAATCTTATAGCTTGAGTGGGGACTTCCCGCTAGAGTACATACCAGCATGGAAGGTGAGTGCGATGCTCGGAGCGCTCAGGCGCCGCATCAATTACCTGCACGACGTCAAGGCCAACAACGACACCCGAGAGTACGTGACCCGCAAGGGGGACGTGGATCTCGGGGCTGCATCAAGAGCGAGTCGTCTCGACGACGTAACGTATGGGCGAGGGCTCGACCGCTTTATCCCGGTTTGTGCCGACATCGCGGTCATCAGGCACACGAGTGCTGGTCCGCAGATATTGGTCGGCGTTCGTCAGCAAGAACCGCACCCCAGTGACTGGGTCATCGGGGGTAGCATGATCGCTGGCGAGAGCTGGGTCGCGGCCGCAACCCGCAACGTCCAACGCGAGCTGGGGTTCACCGTGGACCCTTTGCGTCTGAGCCGGAAGCCGGTTGGCTTCTACTCCCTCCAGTGGGACACGCGCGCCCAGGAGCCGGTCCAAAACGGGTGTCACATGTTGAGCGCCTTGTTCGTCTACCGCTACGGGGACGAGCCGATCAAGCCCAACGAGGAATACGAGCAGTTGTACTGGACGCCGGTCGCAACCATCGCCAACAGCCCGATTGACGTATACCACCCGGCGTTCCGCCAGATGGCGTACGACGTGTTGCAGACCTTCATCTAACCATGCACCAAAACCTGTCCGTTCTCCCAGGGGAGTGCTCGCTGGTACCGAGCATCGCGCACACGCGCGGCGGGCAGGTTGTTCCATGTTCGCAACCCATGCAAGGGTTGTTTTTTATTGTGTGAATCAGTAGTATTTTACTGTCCGGTTGCCAACAGTAGGGAAGTATGGACATTATTCCAGTGAGTTATGCGGGCGACCGACAACGTGCCTGGTTCGCATTTTGTGCATAGTTCATCAGTAATTCTGAAATACATATTTTTTAACAAAAAAATAAAAAAGCAAATAGGGCGAGGGGAGAGTAAGGAATGCGTCGGTTGTTACCTAAGTTAACTTATTGTCGCAGTAAATGTCTTGATTTATATAATTACAGTAATGAGGTTCTTTGCAAGCGACTCCCCGCCTGCTTCTGCCCTATTTTTGGCTAACAGTAGTCAATCTGTTTTCTGCTGTAAAGCCTGGTTGTACATGGCAAGCGTTTGTTCGGCCATTGTTCGCCAAGAATATTTTTTAACCTGGCGGAATCCTTTGGCTTTTAAGTCGGCGCGCAGACGCTCGTCATTTATAAGATTGCCAATAACTTGAACCATGTCGGCCAAGTTTTCTGGATCAAAATATACAGCCGCATCGCCGTTAATTTCGGGTAAACAAGTCGCAAAGCTGCTGGCAACGGGCGCACCGTAGGTCATGGCCTCCAAGCTTGGCAAGCCAAAGCCTTCCATAAGCGATGGGAACACGTAGGCGCGACAATTGGCGTAGAGCCAGGCGAGTTGCGCATCGCTCACGAACCCTAAAAAGTCGATGTTTTTAAAACCTTGCTCACTCGCCCATTGCATGTCGGCCAGGCGCTGAGCATCTTGGCGCCCAACAATAAGCAGCCGCAGTTCAGAGTTGTTAGCGAGCAATTGCTGGTGTGCCTGCATAAGCCGCCGATTGTTTTTATATGGCTCTGCCCTGCCTACATACATAATAAAATGTTTGCCAGTGTAGGCGGGCATGGGTTCGGGCGCGCCGTCGAATTTATCGGCAGCTAGGTAAGCGACGGTAATTTTGGCCGGATCCACATGGCAATAATGCACGATATCTTTTTTACTGTAGTTGCTGATCGTCAAAATATGGCGGCTGCGGCGGGCGACTTTTTTAAGCAACGCGCCAAAGATGGCTTTTTTAAGGCGCAGCTCGACTGCGTTCATGTCGTCGTTGGCGGTAATACGCAGCAGATTTAAATCTAAAATAGAAGTTACCGTTGGACCGGTGTACAAAAGTGGTTGTTGCGGCATGCAAAAATGCACCAGGTCCGGTTGGAGATTATTAAGCAATCGGGCGAGGCCTAACTGTTCACCAAAGCTGTAATCTTTAAAGTCAGCTTCAATAATTGTAAAGTTAGGGTTTTGAGGCGTGTAGTACTGTAGGTCAGCACGGCGTACTAAAATTAAGTACTGGTTGACGTTGTCGAGCTGTTCTAAATAATGCAGCAGCCGTTCAATGTAACGACCGGTGCCAGAGTTAATAATGCGCGCATCTATTGCAATTTTCATGGATTAGCCTTTTACCTATTGTATAATGAAAATGCGAAACCGGGCCCCTTCCCTATGGTTTCTTTAACTAAGAGATAAGGATAATTTTACATGGCAGAGACCCAAAAACGAGCGTTAGTGACAGGTATTACCGGCCAAGATGGCATGTATCTTGCTGAACTTTTGCTTTCTAAAAACTACAAAGTATATGGGTTGTTGCGTGGCCAGCATAACCCAAAACGGGACGTTGTTGAGCGCGAGATCCCAGATGTAGAACTCCTCGAAGGCGACTTAACCGACATGGTATCGCTTATTAACGCGCTTACCATTGCTCAGCCTGACGAAGTCTACAACTTGGGCGCCTGGAGCTTTGTGCGCGGTTCGTACGATGAGCCAATTTTAACCGCACAGGTCAGCGGCGTTGGCGTTTTAAACTTGCTCGAAGCCATCCGCATTACCGGCGGCACCGACAAAGTGCGTTTTTACCAGGCCTCGACCAGTGAGATGTTCGGCAAGGTCCACGAAGTGCCCCAAAAAGAAACCACCTTGCTACACCCGCGCAGCCCCTACGGCAACGCCAAAGCCTTTGCCCATTACACCACCATTAACTACCGCGAAAGTTACGGCATGTTTGCCTGCACTGGCACATTGTTTAATCACGAATCGCCTCGCCGCGGCTACGAATTCGTGACTCGCAAAGTCACCAGCGCTGTTGCCCGCATTAAACTTGGCATGCAAAAAGAGTTGGTGCTTGGCAACCTCGACGCCAAACGCGACTGGGGTTTTGCCGGCGACTACGTCGAAGGCATGTGGCTAATGCTGCAGCAAGACAAACCAGACGACTACGTTTTGGCGACGGGCGAAACGCACAGCATTCGGGAACTACTCGACGTCGCCTTTAAAGCCGTTGACATCGACGATTGGGAACCGTACGTCAAATACGACAAAGTATTTGAACGCCCCGCCGAAGTCGACCTGCTAATTGGCGATTCTACCAAAGCCCAAACGCAATTAGGTTGGAAACCAAAAGTCGGTTTTGAAGAACTGATTAAAATGATGGTCGAAAGCGACCTCAAGATCGAAGAACGCAACAAACGCATTGCTGAATTACAGTAATGCCGCACAAGCCCTGGAAGCAGCTCAAACGCACCACAATTTATGACACGCGCTACCTGCGCTTGCACGAAGATGCGGTTGAGTTGCCTGGTGGCCAGGTCCTAAACGACTATTCTGTCATCGAATTTAATGACGTTGTAAGCTGTGTGGCGACAGATGAGCACGGCAATTTAATCATGCTCGAAGAATATCGCTACGCCGTTAATGACACCATGTTGCAAACCTCGGCCGGCACCATTGTGCGCGGCACCGAAGACCCTAAAGCCGCAGCCCTGCGCGAACTGCAAGAAGAAACTGGCTACACGGCAACCGACATTCAAAAAGTTGGCGAGCTGTACGATTATCCTTCAAAAGCGACGCATATTATTCATGTGTTTAGGGTTCGCGGCGCCAAAAAGACGACTAGCACGGCGCACGAAGTCAGCGAACAAATCCATGTCAAACTCATGCGGCCAACCGAGGTAAAACAAGCGGTGCTACAAAATAAAATCAAAACCAGCGGCGTTGTTGGCGCGCTGGTTTTGGCGATGCCAGAGCTTTTTAGCTAAAACGGGTTGGCTTTAAACCAGGCTACGTAATCGGCCACAGTTTGGTCGAACGGAATTTGTGGCGTCCAGCCGGTGTCATCTTTAAGGAGTTGGTTGCTGCCAAAGATTTCGGCAGGGTCGTTGGGACGGATACGGCTTTGGTCGACCTCTGTTTTTGGCGTGGCGTCATTGCCATATAAGGCTTTGGCGATGAGCGCGATAATTTCTTCGCCAGAACGGCTGACGCCAGAGCAGATATTATATAAATTGTGCGGTAACGTTTCGGCTGTGGCGAGTTTTATGTAGGCTTCAACGACGTCACGCACATCGGTGTAATCGCGCCGGGTGGCAATGTTACCGACTTTAAGTGCACCACTCTCCCCTAGTTCACTTAGTTGCTTAACCATATCGGGCAGCAAAAAGCCGGGACCTTGGCCGGGGCCAGTGTGGTTAAAAGGGCGGACAACAACAGATTCGATACCACGTTTTTTATAGTAATCTGCCAAATGTTCGCCCAAAATTTTGCTTATGGCGTAGGGTGAGCCGTGAGTGAGCGCGCTTGATTCGGTCAGCGGCATTGGTTGGTTGCTGTCGTACACGGCGCCGGAGCTGACCATAACGACGCGTGGATTTTGTTCTAGCTTTTGAGCCAAAATGCGTTCGTATACGTTAATGACCATTGCGCTGTTATCGGCGATAAATTTTTGTGGCTGGTCAAATGACATACCTTGCGACGACAAGGCGGCAAGATGGACAATAGCGTCAACACCATTAAAATCGACATTTGCAACCGAAGTAGCGTCTGTTAAATTGCACGTTACAACGTTGTCTACCTGACTTTCGACGCTTGGGTCGGCGTGCGTTGCCAGCGCCGTAACGCGGTGCCCCTGTTGTTTAAGCAAGGTGACAAGGTGTTTACCAACAAATCCGTTACTTCCGGTGACAAGAATGTGTTTTGTGCTCATTTTCTTATCATACTACATCTAAAATACAGAGCACATATGCTAAAATAAAAGTAGCTTTATGTTTGCACAATTTTCCCAAAAATACCGCTATTCGTTGATTTTGCTGCGCCAACTGGTAATTACCGACCTTAAGCTGCGCTACCAGGGCTCGTGGCTCGGATATTTGTGGTCGCTGCTGCGGCCTCTAGCTTTTTTTGTAATTTTATATATTATTTTTGGTAAGTTTGTAAAAACATTGCCGGGCATTGACCACCCCGCCCTTTATTTATTGCTGGGCGTTGTCGTGTGGAACTACTTTGCCGAAGTCACCAACTTAAGCGTAGCGAGTATTGTGGGCCGCGGGGATCTTATTCGCAAAATTAACTTCCCTAAGTATGTCATTGTGCTCGCGGGGTCGTTTTCGGCCCTTATTAACCTCGCAATTAGCTTTGTGATTGTCTTTGTTTTTATGGCTGCCACAGGTGTTGTGCCGAATATCGATGCACTGTGGTTTGTGCCGCTGCTGGTTATTGAGTTGTTCATTTTTGCCATCGCCGTGGCGTTCTTTTTGAGTGCTGTATACGTGCGCCTGCGCGACGTTGGCTACATTTGGGAGCTATTTATGCAAGCTGCATTTTACGCGACGCCAATTTTGTATAGCCTAAGTTTTGTGACCAACGCAACTGTGCAGCAAGGTATGATGCTCAACCCAATCGCCCAAATAATCCAAGATTTACGCGCTGTCCTTATTACCAGCAAAGCGCCAACTATTGGGAGTGTTTTTGCCAACGAATGGGTGCGGCTCGTGCCTATAATTATTGTATGCGCCATTACCCTGCTGGCCGTCTGGTACTTTAGGCGCCGTTCAAAACACTTTGCGGAGGATGTGTAATGGCTGAAGAAATCGCTTTAAAAGTCGATCATGTTTCTAAAAACTTTTTGCTGCCGCACGAAAAAAACCGTTCAATTAAGAGCGCATTTGTTAGTTTGTTCCAAACAAAAGATAGCACCATCGAAACACAGCATGCCCTGCGCGACGTCTCTTTTGAAGTAAAAAAAGGCGAGTTCTTTGGCATTGTCGGCCGCAATGGTAGCGGCAAAAGCACACTGCTTAAAATGCTCGCCGGCATTTATCAACCGACCAAAGGCGCGGTCACAACACGCGGCAAATTAGTACCGTTTATTGAGCTTGGTGTTGGTTTTAATCCCGAACTCACCGGCCGCGAAAACGTGTATTTAAATGGCGCGCTGCTTGGGTTCTCTAAGCAAGAAATCGACGCTCAATATAAAGATATTGTGCGCTTTGCCGAGCTGGAAGACTTTATGGACCAAAAGCTCAAAAATTATTCTAGCGGTATGCAGGTGCGCTTGGCGTTTTCGGTGGCAACCACAGCCAAAGCAGATATTTTGCTTATCGACGAAGTATTGGCTGTGGGCGATGCCGACTTCCAACGCAAATGTTTTGACTACTTTAAAGAGATCAAAAAAGGTGACACGACAGTCGTTTTTGTGTCGCACGATATGGGTGCCGTAAAAGAATATTGCGACCGTGCGATCCTAATTGACGATAGCCGCTTGGTGGCCAGTGGCAACCCAGACAACATCGCCCGTGACTACACTCGCATGTTTAATGAGCCAAAAGATGCAACTCAAAAGCAAAGTAAAAAGCGTTGGGGCGACAACAATATGACGTACGAAAGCGTTAAGGTCACACCCGCGGTTATCGATGACGACACGCCCGAATTTGTTATTACCGCCAGAGTTACAATCAACGAAGAAATAGAAAAACCAGTGTTTGGGTTTTCTATTGTTGCCCCAGACAGCCGCGAATTATTCGGCACCAACACCCACATCGCCGAATATAAAACCAGCACCTACAAACCGGGCGACAAACTCACTGTTACCTGGCGCGTACCAAACGTGTTTGCCGACGGCCAGCACGCGCTTAACATTACCGCCTCCCACGAAGACGTTCTGACCGTCTGCGATTGGTGGGAGGATGCCCTCCGCTTTAGGGTCAACAAAATTAAAAAGACGCCATACCCTGTGAACCCGCAAATGCGCGTTGACGTTAAATAGCATGAAGCGCACAAAGCTTTTTGTAGACGCTGGGCCAATGCTCGAAACTCGCTTAAGCGGAATAGGCCATTTAACGCTACGCATGATCCAGGCATTAGCTAAGCACGACGATTACGACATTCGCTTATTGGCGCCAGCCGCCAAAGCACATTTGCTAAATCAGTGGCAGTTAACCAATGTGCGCGTGGTTCACGTGCCATTTTTGGCGCGTATTTGGAACAATTGGCCGCGGGTGCGATGCATGCCGCCGATTGATCTATTGTTTGGCCGCGGCCTTTATTTATTCCCTAATTTTAAGCGGTGGCCACTGGCATTTTCGCCATCAATTACTTACGTACACGACATTTCGTTCGAAATTTTTCCCCAATTTACCGAACCTCGCAACTTACGCATGCTGACTGGCAATGCGGGGCGCTGGGCGCGGGCGAGCACGCTGGTTGTTACCGATTCCCAAACCTCACGGCAAGAAATCTTGGACCATTACAAACTCCCAGCCGACAAAGTTAAGGCCATTTATTGCGGCGTTGACGAATCATTTAAACCGGC
>DATIJQ010000015.1:0-29626 GCA_035478375.1 Saccharimonas sp. (SeqCode)
CGGTGTGTGCGGGCGAAATAAGCACAGAACCTTTTATTTTATGCGTTTCGGCGTAGCGCATGGCTGCTAGCGCGCCAGATGACCAGCCGACAATTACGTCGTTTTCGCCAACCTCAACGTAATCTGCCAAGAAGGGCAGCCAATATTCGGCGCGGGCGATGATTGAATCGGGCATGGTTTCAAAAAAAGTTTCAAACCCTAATTTGTCGAGTTCCGCCTTAAACCAAGGCGTCCAACCAAATGCCCAGCTCATTGCCTGGTTGCCGTGGACAAAAATAATGCGTGGTTTCATAGGCTCATTGTACCATTAGGTGCTTTACACCCACACGTATATCTGTTAAAATCGTTTAGATACCACAATAATCTCTAAAGAATAGACATGAAAGCAGTTATAAAAGTTGGCGGCAAACAATATTTAGTCGCCGAAAAGCAAACCCTGTTAATCGACAAGCTCGGCGAAGACGTTAAAACGCTCGACCTCGAGCCATTAATGCTTGTTGACGGCGACGCCAGCAAAGTTGGTGCACCTGTTGTCAAAGGCGCTAAAGTCAGCGTTACAGTTATCGAACCTGTTGTAAAAGGCGATAAGCTACAAGTTATTCGTTTTAAAGCTAAAAAGCGCGTTAAAACAATTAGCGGCCATCGCCAAAAGCACACGCAAATCCAAATTAGCAAAATCGCAGCCTAACATAAAGCGCCCGCAAGTAAGCGGGTGCTTTTATAAACAAGGCTTAAGCCCGGCGGCGCCGTTGCCGCCGGGCGTTTGCTGCCTATGCACTAAGCGATGTGCCACCAACCCCCGTCAGCGTTCATCACCTTGTCGAACTGAAGACGGAAATGATGGTCGGACATCATCCAGGTTACATCTGGATCGTAAAAGTCACCGACCAACCAAAGTCCCGGACCGCAGCGTTGCCAGGCAATAGCCGTTTTGGTGCTAAAGTAACCCGCATTGGGACCGAGCTGACCGTAAACGACTACTGGCGCTGTGCGTTCAACACCAATAATAGTGTAGTCGTTTTCGTCGCATCGCTGTTTGGCCCAGACGCCTGCCAAGAATGCTGCACGCGTATTGTGCTCGGGTTTTAGTTCGCCAAGACTACGGAACGTCGCTGCCTTTTCGCCAACAGTTGCAAGCCTAAAGTCTGCTGCATTAATAAAGCTGTCTGCCAAACGGGGCCGCATACAAAGCACTGCTTTGCCCTTGCGGATAATAAAATCCCGCTCAGGCCGTTCCCGAACTGGATTAAAATTATCTGGGCACGGTGCTTCTGGCACGCAGGCTAGCGAAAAACCACAAGGGTACGCTAATCCATTGATTGTGTGCTCAACAAACTTTGTAAGGGGGATATCCTTTGGGTCGTCGACTTGCGTATTGTAGGGATGAAAGGGGTGGGGTGTGTCATTGTTATGCACGTTTTGTCCCTCTGCTAGTACATGGACCGCCTCGCAAATTTATCAGCGACCGTAAAGAATGTCAAAGTTTTCACGCACCTACGTAACCGTGGTACAATAGTCGGTAGCTTATGAGTGAGGGACAAAACACAAACCGCGGCGTTATTATCGCCGTGACCAATCAAAAAGGCGGCGTTGGCAAAACCACGACCGCTGTTAATACAGCCTTTTATTTGTCAAAAAGCAACAAGCGGGTATTGCTTGTGGACTTTGATCCGCAGGGGAACGCTACCAGTGGGTTGGGTATCGACAAGCGCAGCCTCAAGCATACAATTATTGACGTTTTGAGTGGCGAAAAGCCATTAGCCGAGTGCATTATCCCGACCAAATACAAAAATTTAGACGTATTGCCAACCACACCGCAATTAGCTAACGCCGAGGTCGAGCTGGCCAAAGCGCAGCACCGGTTTACGCGCCTAAAGCAAGGACTGGCCAAACACGACTACGACATCGTTATTATTGACTGTCCGCCAAGTTTGAGTTTGCTGACGGTAAATTCGCTTATTGCTGCGCACTACGTGTTGCTGCCAGTGCAAGCCGAATTTTACGCGTTAGAAGGCTTGGGCCAACTGCTCGAAACCATGCAATTGGTGCGCAAAGGCCTTAACCCGCAGCTCGAACTCATGGGCGTTGTTATGACCATGGTCGATGCGCGCACCACGCTGTCGGCGCAGGTGCAGGCCGAGGTGCAAAAGCATTTTCCTGGCAAAGTGTTCCAAACTATTATTCCCCGCAACATTCGCCTTGCCGAAGCGCCCAGCCACGGTCTGCCTGTTGGCGTTTACGACCGCTGGAGCAAAGGTGCGCGCGCCTACAAAATGCTAACAAAAGAGGTATTGCAACGTGTCTAAAACGCAAAAACATGGGTTGGGGCGCGGGTTCGATTCGCTGATTCCAACACAATTGTTAGAGGATGAATTCGACCCGACGCAAGAACAAGACGAACGCTTAAGTGAGCTCCGCACGCTAAAAGTCGCCGACATTGTGCCCAACCCGCACCAGCCGCGCCGCAACTTTGACGAAACTGCGCTGGACGAAATGGCTGCCTCAATTAAAGAACACGGCGTGATGTTGCCAATTGTCGTCACTAAAGCCGGCAATAAGTATGAGTTGGTGGCGGGTGAGCGCCGCTGGCGAGCTTCGCGACTGGCTGGTAAAACAGATATTCCAGCTTTAGTACGCAGTTACGATGACCAAAAAAAGCTTGAACTGGCACTAATCGAAAACTTACAGCGCGAAGATCTAAATCCACTCGAAATCGCCACTGCTTACCTAAAACTACAACAGCAATTTAACCTAAAATTAGACGACATTGCCAAACGCGCTGGCAAAAAAAATGTTAGTACGGTTAGTAACACGCTGCGACTTTTAAGCTTGCCAAAAGAGGCTAAGCAGGCGCTGTTAAACAATCAAATCGTCGAAGGCCATGCTCGGCAGATTCTGGCTATAAAAGAATCTGATGTCCAACAGGAGCTGTTGCAATTAATTGTTAAAAACGAGTGGTCTGTACGTAAAGCCGAACAGTTTGTTATTGGTTACAAAGAAGGCGAAAAGAGCAGCAAAACAGCAGTCGAAAAGGTTAAAACCGAAACCGCCGGCACAGTAAATTTGGGCAAACGGCTCGGCACTCAGGTCAGCGTCAAACACATGGCACACGGCGGCCGGCTAATGATTGAATTTAAAAACGACGACGACTTAGAGCGCATCACAACCATGCTGCTCGGCAAATAAACGTGTAGGCGAGACGCCGCAGCGCTAAAAAATCTGTGCTTTATCGAACGGCAAAATGCGTGCCCACAACCGGCCAACAATTTTGTCGGTTTCGACTGGGCCAAAGGCGCGCGAGTCGTACGAGCCGTTTTCGACCCGGTTGTCACCCATAACAAACACGTGGCTGTCGTCAATGGTCCACTCCTGTGGACTGTCTACAAAGGTTGGCTGTAAGGTGAGCCCCAGCTGTTTGCTCGCGTCAAAGCCGTTAGGATTTTCTTTATTCTTAATTGTTACCACACCATTGTTAATGCTAACCGTGTCGCCTGGCAGCCCGATAACACGTTTTACCAGTTGTTCGGTGTGGCCGTTCAGCCCAACGATCGAACTGTCGAGCACCACAATTTGTCCGCGCTGCGGGACGTATGAATGCCCTTGCAAATTAGCGATGGTGTGTTCGACCTTGTCGATAATTAAGCGGTCATCATTTTGTAACGTTGGTGTCATGCTGGTGCCGTCAACATAATACGATTGAAAAACGAACTGGTTTATAAGAAACGCCGCAACGACCACACCCGCTGCAAACGCCAAAAACGACGCAAAGGTTTTGAGGCGTTGAATGCGATGGTTATGGTCGATTAAGGCTTCTATATCGCGCGAATTTTGCTGCGGCTTTTCGTCGATCCGTTCAATAACTGTTGCCTGCGTGTGCTGCGCGTACTGTGTGGCCGGTGGTTGGAAGGCAACTGGTGTTGCCTGCGTTGGCTGTGGTGCTTGCTTGGGCTGCGGTATTGGCGGTGGTTCGACAGGGGTAACTGGCATTGGCGGAACGGCCGCTAAGCCAGTCGGTTGAGGGGTAGTTGTAACTGGCTGTGGTAAAGGTTGCTGTACTGGCGGCTGCACTGCAACAGGTTGTGCTGGTGACGTTACAGTGGTAGGCGGCTTTGGCGTAACTACTTGCTCGACAGCAACAGGCAATTGCGGCACATTTTGTTGTTGTAGTTTTGTATTTTCGCTAAAAGCCGAATCATCAATATCGTGTAACTCCTGTACGCCACGCATCGGCACGTTTAACTGACCGGAAGCACGGACTTGGGGTAGGCGGCTTAAGCCTGGTTTAAGTTCATCTGATACATTATCTGACTGTGGATTCATACTTATTCTATAATACCAAAGCGGTTTACGAACCGCGCCAAAAACGCTATAGTTTTAAGAACTGGTTTATGCAAAATAATCATTTTTCAACAGACGGTTTTGTGGTGCGCCGACGACCTACGCAAAATCATAACGGTGGGCGCGTGCGACCTGACACAAGTCAGGCTGTTGTGCCATCGCAATATCTTATTGATCCTTCAAAACAAGTAACAACACCAGCGGGTACTGTATTAACCCGCGCTGGCGCTGTGGGTGGCCAGCAAATCAAGCAAGCAAACAGCAAGGCGTTGCCAAAGCCACAGCCACAGCAAAAAGTCGACATTGATTTAAGTTTAGACGACGGCAGTAATCAGCCGCGCCCAGGTCGCAAAAAACGCGGTCTTGGCAAAAAACCGCCTATCAAAAAAATTATAAAATGGGCGGTCATTACCGTACTCGTTATTGGCGTGGGCTTTGGCGCGTATTTTGGCTACAAGATTTTAGCAACAAGCGGCAAAATTTTTAAAGGGAATCCAATAGCCGCCATTTTTAGTCAGGCTAAACCACTCAAAGCAGATGCGAACGGTCAGTCAAACATTGTATTGTTTGGCACTTCAGAAGACGACCCAGGCCACCCAGGCGGTGATTTAACAGATTCAATTATGCTGCTCAGCGTTAACCAAACTCGCAAAGACGCCTTTTTAGTGAGTGTACCGCGTGACCTACATGTGCAATACGATAACGGCTGTAGCGCCGGCTACCAGGGCAAAATAAATGTCATATATAGTTGCGTAAAAGACAAAAACGGCGAAGACGCTGGCGCCGCAGCTCTACGCAAAAAGATTGGCGAAATATTTGGGCTCGATGTGCAATACAGCGTGCACGTTAACTACACAGTACTGCGCGAAGCAGTCAATGCAGTTGGCGGCGTTACTATAAACATCCAAAGCGATGACCCACGCGGCATTTTGGACCGCAACTTTGACTGGGATTGTCCAAAAGGGCCAAACACTTGTTACAACGTAAAATACCCCAACGGACCAGCCACACTTAATGGTGCCCAAGCGCTGTTTTTGGCTCGCGCACGTGGCGATGACCCGCTTGGTCGCACGTATGGCTTGAGCCGCTCTAACCCTGACCGCCAAGATAACCAGCGCAAAATCTTCATTGCCCTAAAAGATAAAGCGGTGAGTGCCGGTGTGCTAACAAACCCAGTTGCCGTCAACAATTTACTCGACACGTTAGGCAATAACCTGCGCACTAACTTTGATGCTGATGAAGTTAAAACGCTCATGGGCCTTGGTAAAACTGTTTCTGATAAAAATATGGTGTCGTGGAGCCTCGAAGACCCGGCACACGAACTAGCAACGACCAGTTGTAGTGGCGATATATGCCCTAATGCGGGTACGTACAACTATAGCGCTATCCAGGCAGAGGCTGCGGCACTATCTAAGGGCGATACAGCGGTGCTCGAAAACGCCAAAGTCGATGTTTACAATGCTTCTGGCACACCTGGTTTGGCGCAGAGTAAAGCGACCGACCTCGCAAGCAAAGGCATAACCATTGGCACGGTCAGCAACGCACCAACTAGCATCGGTACAAAACCAGTCTTGCTATACGACTTGAGCGGCGGTAAAAAGCCCGGTACTCTCAAAAAATTACAGTCAACTTTGGGCAATGTGCAGGTTACGCAAGGTACGCCGACAGGCATAAACAGTAGTGCTGACTTTGTGGTGATTATTGGCGCCCAAGCACAAACGCAGTCGAGCCAATAGTTTAGGTAAAAATCAAACACTTAAGGATCGTTTCAGCTCTGCTATAATAAAGTTATTGTGATGGAACTATTACGTGCAAAAGCAACGCGCACGCGCGTCAGTGAGGTGATATATATCGGGCTTAATGCCTTATTGCCAGTGGCAGTACTGGCGCTGGTCCGTTTGTTTGACCCGCCATACCTTGCAGTAGTGTTGGTGCTACTAAGTAAATGGCGTATTTTTGCCCTGCGCCCGCGCTTTTGGTGGGCAAATATAAAAGCAAACTTAGTTGACGTACTGGTTGGCCTGAGTGCAGTTGGGCTTTTGTATTTGGCGTCAGGTGCATTGTGGCTGCAGATTATTATTGCAGTGTTATACGGTGTTTGGCTTTTGGTGCTAAAACCAAAATCTGGCGCGCACGCCATTATGCTACAGGCTGGCATCGCCCAGTTTGTGAGTTTGACGGTTTTGTTCCATTTTTATCGTTTGCCAGAGGTAAGCGTGCTTATTGGCTGCTGGTTGATTGGCTACATGTGCGCCCGTCACGTTATTAGTAACTACGAAGAATCATATGTCGAATTGCTACCTGGTCTGTGGGGCCTATTTGTGACCGAACTAGGCTGGCTATGCTACCGTTGGACAAACGTTTACAACATTGGTTTGCCAATCTTATTGCCACAAATTGCTCTTATTATGTTGGTTATTGGTTTTTGCGCAGCGCGCATGTATCATGCCAGTAAGCACCAAACCATGACAAGTCAAATGTTACGCGGCACGATACTATTTGGTGTAGCATTACTGGCGGTTATTTTATTATTTTCGCCTTGGGACGCAAGAATATAGGGGGGATTATGGCAGAGTTACCAACACAAACTGAGCAAAAGACATCAACTGTTACCACATCGTCGACTCCAGTCGAACCACCGCACAAGGTGCCCACTAGTCAACGTCCTAAGATGTGGACGGCGCTAGGCGGTATTGTTGCTTGCGCAGCGGCTAGCTTTTTTGGCGCATGGCTGTTGCTGGCTACTGGTTTGGTCCATCCTGATGCTTCTAAAACAATTACCGATAACAAGCAAACCTTGGCGTTGCAGCAGGGCGAAATTGTTTCGGAGGTATTTAAAAAAGTCAGCCCAAGCACCGTAGCGATCACGACCGAATCTGTCGATTCGTCATCGCAAATTTTAGGGCCACAGGTTAGCCAAGGTGCGGGTAGTGGCATCATTATTTCGGCCGATGGTTATATTTTGACGAACAAGCACGTTGTACCAAGTGGCACAAATAAAGTAACTGTGGTGTTGAGCGACGGCAAGCAATACAACGACGTTAAAATTGTTGGTCGCGATCCGTCAAACGACATCGCTTTCTTAAAGATTAACGGCGTGTCAAATTTGAGCGCAGCCACCATTGGTGACTCAAGCAAAATTACACCCGGCCAGCAAGTCGTAGCCATTGGTAATGCGCTTGGTTTGTTCCGTAACAGCGTGACAAGCGGCATTATTTCGGGAATTGGACGACCGATTCAGGCGTCCGACGAAAGCGGCAGCGGTACGGCCGAGCAGCTCGAAGACATGTTCCAAACCGATGCCGCGATTAACCCAGGTAATTCTGGCGGTCCGCTTGTTGACCTCAAGGGCGAGGTGATTGGCATGAACACTGCCGTATCGCAAGATGGTCAGTCGATTGGTTTTGCAATTCCTATGAACGACGCTAAAGGTCAGATCAACTCAGTCCTTAAAGGCGGCACAATACAAAAACCGTATCTCGGAGTTCGTTACATTAGCTTGACGCCAGAGATTGCCAAACAATTAAACATTTCGACAAGCAGCGGTGCGTATGTGCATGGCGATAGTGGTCAATCTGGCATTGTTGCTGGCAGCCCGGCGGCTAAAGCGGGCATTCGCGACGGGGACATTATTACCAAAATCAATGGGCAGCAAATTACTGCAGATTCTGGTTTGGCGACAAAACTTACGCAGTTTAACCCTGGTGATAAAGTCGACTTAACAGTAGTACGCGGCGGCCAAGAACAAACAATTAGCGTCACACTCAACAATTACCCACAACAATGATTCGCCGTATTGTCCCAAAAAACGCCCACCTCATTCCGCCACAGGCTACACAAGTTTTTAAAGGTATAATTTTTGATGTTTACCAATGGCAGCAGAAACGTTTTGACGGTTCAATGGCAACGTTTGAAATGCTGCGGCGCCCTGACACGGTCATAATTATTGGAGTAAAAGACGGTAAACTGGTGGTGCAAAAAGAGAGCCAGCCATATTACGGCGAAGATATTTGCTTCCCTGGTGGCCGCCACGATGTCGAAACCGAAGACGAACTTGACTGTGCCAAACGCGAACTCCACGAAGAAACCGGCATGGCATTCAAAGACTTTAAGCTTGTCGATGTGCGCCAGCAAGGGCATAAAATTGAAGCGTTCGTGTACGTTTTTGTGGCAACCAATTTTATACGGCAAGACGCGCAGCATGTGGATGCTGGCGAAAAAATCAGCGTAGAACTCATGAGTTTTGATAAGTGCTTGCGTTTGGGCGAAGAGCTTGGTGACAATGCGTTGTGCTACAACGTGCTTAAACAAGCTGGGTCTTTAGATGGCTTGCTAAACTTGCCGGAATATCGCTAGATTTTTTGCAAAACAATAATAAAGTTATCTGTTGTAACGTGCTTAAAGCCGGGTGAAACGGCGATGGTTTTATGCTGACGCGGGTCGGCTTCGAGTAGTACGTAACCGCCGGGGTTGAGGTGGCCGGGTGCCTGTACAAGCAATCTTTTAATCAGTGCCAGACCATCGTCTTCGGCAAAAAGTGCTAAGCTTGGCTCGGCGTTTGTTTCGGGCGAGCGCTGCCAATGTTTGCTAACGTAGGGCAAATTTGCAGCGATGGCGTCGTACTGTCCACGTACATTTTGTAATAGATCAGATGCAATAAAATGTACATTTACACCTAAATCTTTGGCGTTTTTTGCGGCAATGTCCAGCGCGGCTTGGCTTATATCGCAGGCGTCAATTGCAGCGTTTGGCAATTCTGACGCAGCGCTAACGGCAACCGCGCCGCTGCCGGTGCCAACGTCTAAAACGCGCGCTGGCTTATAGATTTTTAGCAAATCAATAAGCGTTTCGGTTTCTGGCCGTGGGATCAAAACATCTGGTGTTACCGCAAAATCACGGCCATAAAATGCTTGCTTACCGCGGATGTAGGCGAGGGGAGTGCGCGCGGCCCGTGTGGTAATTTTTTGCTGGAGACCTTGCAAAGTTCGGGTGGGCAACTCGTCATTATTATGTGCCAAAATCCAGCTTTTATCGCGGTCAAGCGCGTCACTCAAAAGCACCAAAACATCCAGTCGCGCTGTTGTAATGCCGGCCTGCGTTAGTGTGGCCGTTGCCTGCTGCAAAAAGTCGCCAATGCTCATTATTTGGTTTGGTTTTCGACGCCTTGGGCGATAAGTTCGCGCTCGTAGGCCTGCAATTTTTCGATGAGATCACTAATGTCGCCATTCAGCGCGCCCGGAATATTGCTGCGGCTGTAGCCAATGCGGTGGTCGGTAATGCGGTCCTGCGGGAAGTTGTAGGTGCGGATTTTTTCGCTGCGATCGCCCGAGCCAATTAAGCTGCGACGTTCGGCGGCAAGTTTGCTTTGTTCTTCTTCGATTTTGCGCGCTAACAACCGACTGCGCAAAACTTGCATGGCTTTCTCTTTGTTTTTGATCTGTGATTTTTCGTCTTGGCAGGTTACGACTAAACCGGTTGGCAGGTGAGTAATGCGCACTGCACTGTCGGTAGTGTTAACACTCTGACCACCGTTGCCGCCGCTGCGGTAAACGTCAATGCGTAGGTCGTTGGGGTTAATAACAAGGTCGGTTTCTTCGGCTTCTGGCAGTACGGCTACGGTGACGGTACTGGTGTGGATGCGGCCCGAACTCTCTGTGCTTGGCACGCGCTGTACGCGGTGCACGCCGGATTCAAATTTAAAGGTGCTGTACGCGTCGGCGCCTTTTAAGCCAAAAATAATTTCTTTGTAGCCGCCGACTTCGGAGGGGCTTTCGCTAATGAGTTCGGTTTTAAAGCTGTGCGTTTCGGCGTAACGGATGTACATGCGGTATAATTCGGCTGCGAACAAACTAGCTTCGTCGCCGCCAGCGCCAGCGCGGATTTCTATAATGACGTCTTTTTCGTCGTTAGGGTCTTTGGGGGCTAGCAGACGGAATAGGTTGTCGTCGATTTTGTTGTATTCGGCTTCGAGTTCAGGAATTTCTTCTTTAGCGAGTGCTGCAAGCTCGTCATCACCGTCGGCAAGCTCTTGTGCTTCGGCGATTTGCTTGGTAATTGCCGCTTGCCGTTCGCCCAAAGCAATAATGTTAGCTAATTCACTTAAACGCTTGGTTTTTTTAGCGTAGTTTTTATCGCTAAATGCGTCGGGGCGCGCCAAAAAGTCCGAAAGTTCGGCCTGTTCGGCGTTAAGTTGCTCCACATTAAGCGTTATTTTGCCCATTAGAGCGCCTCCGGAGTAGGCGTGACCGCCTGTAGTTAGTTAGCGTCTTCGGCTTTTTTTGCGGCCTTGACGACAGCTTTTTTAGCTTTGTTGGCGAGCGCTTCGCGGCGAACTTTGGCAGCTTCGGCACGAGCTTTAAAGCGATCAACGCGGCCTTCGGTGTCGATGAGGGTTTCTTTGCCGGTGAAATAAGGGTGTGAAGCGCTACTAATGTAGACCTCGAGCAACGGGTATTCGTTGCCATCTTCCCATTTAATGGTTTTGTCAGTTTTGGCCGTAGATTTGGTCAAAAAGGCAAAACCCGCGCTTGGGTCTTGCACAACTACTGGCCGGTAGGTTGTGGGGTGAAGGTTTGCTTTCATAATCTTATGTATTCTATCTGTTTTTTTACAGTTTGTAAAGAGGAGAGCGCAGGCGAATCCGTTTGGCATGAAAGAGGCCCGCAGGAAGGGCGCCGGGGAAGGTGTACCCTTCCTGCGGGTGTTTCTTTCGGTGCGGGCCGTCAGGCCTGTGTGGATTGCGGCGTGGTGTCGTACACGATCGTGCGGACATCTGCTGCGAATTCCGGCGTCGCATTCATGATGTCAGTGAGCGAGAAGCCCATTTGTGCCAATGCGCCAGCAAAGATGCCGACTGCGAAGTCCACAAGCTGTCGCATTGGTATCGACTCGGCGCCGGTCTTCGGGTGCAAGTGGGCATCAACGCTTTGGGCGAGCAGTACTTGCGCTCGGTTGTAGGCCGGATTCGCCTGCTGACCATGCTTTGCCAACACCCGTAGGTGCCGGCAAAAAGCCTCCTCGGTCGTACGCTCGGACACTTGTCAGACCTCCATCACTGTAAGGAATGGTTTGCTAGTTTTAGCATTTTTGCCGGCTTTCGCAAATGATTATAGACAAACAGGGGTAGATAGGGTAAACTACAAGAGTAATAAGTTTTAACGAAACACCCTGACGCGCGTAAACATCCTCCCAAATGGGTAAGCGCAGGGGAAGGAGAAGGATTATGGCAGTAGCCGTAGATATTAAGGCCTTGCTCGCCGCTGGCGTGCATTTTGGCCACAAAACCAGCCGTTGGCATCCAAAAATGGCGCCGTACATTCACAGCAAACGGGCCGGCAGTCACGTTATTGACTTGACTAAAACAGTAGAAGCCTTGGACGTCGCCTTGCCGTTTATTACCAAGCAGGTTGCCGCTGGCAAACAAGTACTTTTTGTAGGCACCAAGCGCCAGGCCAAAGACATTGTGCGCCAAGCGGCCGAAGAAGTTAAAATGCCGTTTGTAACCGAACGCTGGATGGGTGGTATGCTTACCAACGTTCAGACTATTTCGGGTCGCATCAAGCATCTTAAGTCGTTAGAAAGCCGCATGGTTTCGGGCGAACTGGCGAACCGTTACAACAAGCTAGAGGTACAGCGCTTCCAAGAAGAAATCGACGACCTCAACATTAAATACGGTGGCATTAAAGATTTAAACGGTCAGCCTGGCATTATGTTTGTTGTCGACATTGTTGCCGAAGAAAACGCAATCAACGAAGCCAAGCGCCTTGGTATTCCAGTGGTCGCCATGGTTGACACCAATGCCAACCCGGGTTTTGTTGATTATGTCATTCCAGCCAACGACGACGCGATTAAGAGCATTCAAATTATTACCGACTACGTAAAACAAGCGGTAGCCGAAGGTGTTGCTGGCCGCAAAGCCGCAGCCGACAAAAAGGGGGAATAAATGGCGGTATCACTCGAAGAAATTAAAAAATTAAAAGAATTGACCGGTGTTGGTCTGACTGACGCTAAAAAGGCGCTCGAAGAAGCCAACGGCGACTTTGACAAAGCCTTGGCCGAAATGCGCAAAAAAGGCATGACCAAAGCCGAAAAGCGCGGCGAACGCAGCGCTAGCGAAGGTTTAATAGAAGCTTACGTGCACGGCAGCCGTATTGGCGCCATGGTTGAACTCAACTGCGAAACCGATTTTGTCGCACGCACCGACGACTTTAAAACATTGGCACATGACATTGTTATGCATGTTGCTGCCACCAACCCGACCTACGTTAGTGCTGACCAAATTCCGGCTCAAATTCGCGACGCAAAAGCCGCTGAATTCGCCGAAAAGGTCAAGAACGAGGGCAAACCAGAAGCAATGGTTCCCAAAATCGTCGATGGCATGCTGAATAAATATTTTGCCGAACAGTGTTTAATGGACCAGCCGTTTATTAAAAATTCAGATGAAACAGTGAGCGAATTAGTCAAAAGCCATATTGCCAAACTTGGCGAAAATATTATAGTGCGCCGCATAGCTCGCTTTGAGCTTGGCGTCAGCGAATAAAGTTCGCGTCTAAAATAACAAAGAACCGGCCAGTAAAAAGGTCGGTTTTTTGTGATAATAACAGATCGGTTGCCCGACCCTGGCGTGGCCAGGGGTCGGACGGACCGGTCGAACTCTCAGGAGCACACGACGACGCTCAGGTCGAGCGGACCACGCAGGTCGTACTCGGCGGCGCCGTGTATGCAGTCGAACGACACGCTGTGGCGTTCACCGTTGTGGTCGCAGACGACCAGGATAGCGCGCCGTGCCGTGGGGTGTAGACTGAGCTGACTGTGCGCCAGCATTGGTGATAAGTCACTGTTCCACCAGCCGACGGTGCCCGGCAGTAAACTGCTCAACGGGCCCGCGTATACACCGTGGGTGAGGTCAGAAGCGACGCCGAAGCGTCTCCAGAGGTGTGAAGTTCGATGGTCAGATGTAATAATACAATGTCAAGTATTTGCGGATCCGCCCTGCGTCGAAAAGCGGCGCAGGGCGGATCGCTAGGACGCCCTGGAGGTGAGTGTTGCACGAGCTGACCGCGGCCGCTGCGCTGCGTTTGCTAGCAGTGCCCAGAGGTATACACCGGTCATTGCCGCACAAACGGCAACAATGGTCCACCCCAGGAATCCGCCTGCTATTATTGCAGCAGCGGCAGTCCCCACTAGGGCCAGCGGCATACAGTAGAACGCCCAATTACGGGCCAAACTCCTCATGTAACCTCCTCAAAGATCTCGAGATCGAAATTTGCTGGGTTGCGGTGGTTGTGGTCAAATAAAGTATCGGGCAGCGCATGACCAACGGCGCCAAACCCAAAAGCGTGCAGTGCGTTATTTCTGACTGCACAGCAAACTCCTGTCTGTCGTCCTAGCGTATACAATAAAACAATGTTGGCAAACGTGCAACTCAGCGCTGTTTGTGTTCGTCAATCCAGTAGTAGGCAAAAATGCCGCCGCAAATTACCAGCGTAATAAGCAGGTGCACAAATTGCGTAACCTGGTAATTATAAGGGATAAGTTCAGTAGTAGGAGTTATGAGTTGGTAAAGATAAAATACCAAGCTAGCAATACCCCAAATAAACGACACAATTAACGTTAGCTGCACGCCATGCCGCCGCGAGGCATCATTGTGGACATTTGGCGTTGATTTTTCGATGCGACGTAGCCGTAAGAATAAAATAACAAACAATGGGACGGTAACGAGGGCGGTCACAGCTGGTAAGCCGACGGCGGTAGAGAGGCTTTCTGCTTGCATCCGTATGTAATCACCTGAACTATAGTAGTCGAGCAGATTATGCAAAACAGCGCCGAGCGACACCGCGCCAAAAAGCAGCGAAATAAACATAATGCTGTATTCCATGCCCAGCGTCGAATATTGCTGAACAACAGCAATCGGCTTTGCATTTTGCGCTTTATGTGGTGGTGGCGGTACAGGGTGAGTATTGTTGAGGTCGGCGAATAACGCGTCGATTTCGTTAGGCTGCCAGTCATTTGCAGCTAATGTTTTTTAATGGCGCTGTCATTTGTGCCGTCTTTGCGCATCTGTTCTACGTATCTTTTTGTGTCGTCCATATACGCGCTCCTATTTTAAGCATAAGTATACACTACATTCGTACTCCTGCGGCGGTTTTGGTATTATATAGGTAAGAGGAGTTTTAATGTTCGATAACAAACCATACCAAATCCGCATGCAGCAAGCATTGCAGCATTTTGAAGACGAGCTCAAAAAGATCCGCACCGGCCGCGCAAACCCCAGTATGCTTGACGGCATTATGGTAGAGGCGTATGGGCAAAAGATGCCGCTTATTCAGGTGGCGACAATTACTGTGCCTGAACCGCAGTTGTTGCAACTCACCCCGTTCGATCCGACTAACTTGCAGGCGATTGTGGCGGCGATTCGTGACGACCAAACGCTTGGGCTCAACCCTAGTGACGACGGCCGCGTGGTGCGCGTGTCAATTCCGCAACTAACCACCGAGCGTCGTCAGCAGATCGCCAAACAACTGGGCGAAAAGGTAGAGGACTGCCGCATTGTACTGCGTAATGTTCGTCACGATGCGATCAAGGCTGCTAAAGCTAAAAAAGACGCAAAAGAACTCAGCGAAGACGACGTAAAGCGCATCGAAAAAGCACTCGATGACGATATTCGTACCTTCCAGGCTAAGCTCGATGCCATGGCCAAAGCAAAAGAACAAGAAATAATGACCCTATAACCTGTCAGAATAAGGTATAATACAGCAGCATGGAAAACGAGGCCGCAACAGTACCGCTACACTTGGGCTTTATTGTTGATGGCAATCGTCGGTGGGCTAAAAAACACGGTTTGCCAACATACGAAGGGCACTTAGCTGGGCATAACGCCATAAAAGAAGTTTTGCGTGCAGCCGTCGAAGCTGGGGTCAAGTATATTTCGTTTTATACGTTTTCGACCGAAAATTGGAAACGTAACGAAGACGAAGTTAGCAAAATTATGCAACTAGTTACATCCTTAATTAGGGATGATGTCAAAGAGCTCCTCAAAGAAGATACACGCCTTTTACGGTTAGGATCGCGCAACGGTTTGCCCGAAAAAGTCGCCAAAGCGTTTGACCATGCCGAAGCCAAAACGGCTCATTGTAAGCGAGCCACTGCGATATTCTGTTTTAATTATGGCGGCCAGCAAGAAATCGCTGACGCAGCAAAAAAATGTGCTACCGACGGTGTTGACCCAACGCCAGCAGCGTTGCGCGCGCGATTGTACCACCCAGAAATCCCGGATGTCGATATGATTATCCGTGCCAGTGGTGAACAACGCCTCAGCAACTTTATGCTCTGGCGCGCGAGTTACAGCGAATTTATGTTTATAGACAAACTATGGCCTGACCTTAAAACCGCTGACGTCACTGACATTATTAAAGAATATAACAACCGCAATCGCCGGTTCGGGGGGAATTAAGTGGACATTTTACTGTTTATTTTGGGCATCGTATTACTTATTGGTTTGGTTGTGGTGCATGAATTTGGCCACGCCGTTGCCGCACGCCGCAACGGAGTTGTGGTCGAAGAATTTGGCATTGGCTTCCCCCCAAAAGCGTGGAGCCGCAAGCTTAAAAATGGCACATTATTTACGCTAAATTGGCTGCCGCTTGGTGGTTTTGTAAAATTAAAAGGCGAGCATGATTCGGCCAAAGGTCCCGGCACCTACGGTGGCGCAACGTTGTGGGTAAAAACCAAAATTTTGCTGGCTGGTGTTATGGTCAACTGGCTGGTGGCGATTGTAATTTTTACCATTTTGGCGCTGGTGGGTTTACCAAAAGTGTTCCCAAATCAGTTTGCGGTTGCCAATGATAATCAGGTAATAAACAGTAATATTCAGGCGGCTGATGTCACGCCAAATTCACCGGCTAGTCGTGCTGGGTTACAATCTGGCGACAGACTTATTTCGCTCGCTGGTGTACCAGTCAAAAGCGCCGAAACATTCGCAAGCCAAACCGCTGCACACGCCGGCCAAACTGTAGCGTTTGTGTTCGAACACAACGGTAAAACCGAACAAAAAATGGTTACACTTAACAAGACCAATCAAAATGGCTACTTAGGTGTTGGCCCGGCCGAACAGGTTGCCCAGCGCGCCACCTGGTCGGCGCCAATTGTTGGGGTAGGCGTGACTGTGCAGTTTACGTACGAAACGCTCAAGGGGTTGGTGTCAACGATTGCTGATTTATTCCAAACAAAATTTGCCCAGGCTGGCGCAAATGTTGCTGGACCGATTGGTATAATTTCGATTTTGCACGATAGCAGCAAGCTGGGAGTCGTGCCGGTGCTGTTCCTTATTGGAATAATATCGTTGACGCTTGCAGTAATGAACGTGCTGCCAATTCCAGCGCTTGACGGTGGTCGCTTGTTTGTAACGCTCCTGTTCCGTGCGCTTAAAAAACCGCTGACCGAAAACCGCGAAGAGGCGATCCAAGCCGCTGGCTTTATTGTGCTGATGATTTTGATACTCGTAATTACTATTGTCGATGTCCGCCGAACCTTCTAAAAAAACCTGGGGGCCAGTGGCGGGCGTTGCTTTTGGCTTTTTGGCGTACAAGTTGCCAGAATTGCTTGTAACCAACGTCGCGCCCCTGTTTTTGCCACTATTGCCAGCCGACCAAAACGTGCGTAACTTTTTGGTCTACGCGCTGTTTGAAGCGCTTTGTATCGGCGCTGTTGTAACACTTTTGACGTGGTACAATCAAAAGCCCGCGTTTATTGGCTTTAGTCGTTTTAAGGGTGAATATATTTTGCGCGCGACAATTGGTTTTTGCGCGTATTTTGCGCTTAGCAGCCTGTTTTTGTACGTTCTGTCGCAAGTTATAAATTTGCCTCAGTCGCAGCAGGTGACTGGTTTCGCGCCTCATAATCCGTTAGCCTTAGCGTTGGCATTTGCGGCTTTAGTGGTGATCGTGCCAATTGCTGAGGAGCTCATTTTTAGGGGATTTATTTTTAAAGGTGTGCGCTCCGTCTTTTCGTTCCCAATTACGGCGCTCGTGGTTAGTTTGTTGTTCGCTGTTGCGCATGGCGATATTTCGGTGGGCATTGATGTGTTTGCTCTCAGCCTTGTTGCCTGTTACATGCGCGAAAAAACCGGCAGCGTCTGGCCTGGCATTTTACTGCACGCAACTAAAAATGGCGTGGCGTTCTTGATGTTGTTTGTTTATAATGTGCATTAGATGGAAGTGGTGATGATTTTTGCACGTTTGTTTGGAAGGGGTCCTGTCGTTCGGTCCACCCCTAAAAATTTTCTGAGATTACTCAAAAACATTTTTTGGGGTCGCCCCGCCGAACGCCACCCCATTTTTTCTTACGCGCAAAAATCGTCTCCACTAATTCCGGCATAGCCGTACTATTTTATTTTTAACTTCAGCTTTTTAATTACCTAAACAGATCACACTCATGAAACTTTCAACCCTATTTGGCAAACCAAGCAAAACCGACGGCGCCGATTACAAAATTGATTCACATCGCCTACTCACCCAGGCTGGCTTTATCCGCGAATCCAGCGCTGGCCGCTACTATTTATTACCGCTTGGCCTTAAAGTCCACGACAAAATCATTAGCATTGTGCGCAAACATATGGACGCCGCCGGCGCCCAAGAACTCGTCATGCCCGTACTGCACCCGCTTGAACTCTGGCAAGAAACAAACCGCACTACAACCACTGGTTTTGAGCTAATGAAAATCACCGATCGCCGCGGTGCCGACTTTGCCCTTGGCGGCACTGCCGAAGAAATGGCCGTTGATTTAGTGCGCAAATTTAACATCAGTTACAAAGATTTACCTTTTAATATTTACCAGTTCAGCATGAAGTTCCGCGACGAAATGCGCGCCCGAGGCGGTCTGCTGCGAGTCCGCGAATTTGTCATGAAAGACGCCTACAGCTTTAGCACCGAAGAACAATTTAAAGACACCTACGAAAAAATGTGGGACGCCTACAAAGCAATTTTTGCCGAAGTTGGCCTAAACGTCGATGTTGTCGCCGCCGACAACGGTTACATTGGTGGCGAATATTGCCATGAATTTGTTGCCGAAGCAACGGCGGGTGAGAGTCGCTATTTTATTGACGCCACCAGTGGTTATGCTGCCCACGAAGATGTCGCCGCCTTTAAAATTGACGACAAAAACAGTAGCGAAGAGCAAAAACCATTGCAGCAAATAACCGCCGAGCACGGTCCAACCATGATTGACGGCCAAGCTTTCCACAATTTGCCTTTGTGGCAACAGCTCAAAGACGTGCTCTACTTTGACGAAGCAACCAAGCGCTACATTTTAGCCGTAATTCGCGGCGATTTAGACGTAAATGAAACCAAGCTGATGCAAACTGCTGGCGCTTGGGACTTACGCCCTGCCACCGAAGAAGAAATTCGTAACGACCTTGCTAGCGAACCCGGCTTTATTTGTCCTGTCGACTTCGCTAAAAAAGGTAAAAACACTGGTTACCCGGTTATTGTCGTGGCCGACAGCAGCCTGCGCACCGTCCGTAACATGTATGGCGGCGCCAACAAAAAGCACCTTGATCACGTAAACATAAACATGGGCCGCGACTTTACACCAGATGTCGAAGCCGATATTGCCTTGGCACAGCCAGGCATGCTCAGCCCCGACGGTGGCGAGCTGCAAGAAAAGCGCGGCATCGAAGTTGGCAACATCTTCCAACTTGGTTACCACTATTCAAGCTTAATGAACAGCGCTGAATACACCGACGAAGCCGGCCAGCGTCAAAAATACTACATGGGCTGTTATGGCATTGGCATTGGCCGCACGCTGGCTGCGATCGTCGAAGCCCACCACGACGCTAAAGGCATAATCTGGCCAGAAAGTATCGCCCCAGCTAAAGTCTACTTAGCGCGCCTGGGCGAAAACCCCAAAGTTATTGCCGCAGCCGACGAGTTGTATAAACAACTACAGGCTAAAAATATCGACGTTTTGTACGACGACCGCGATGCACGCCCGGGTGAAAAATTCGCCGATGCCGACCTAATCGGCCTGCCATATCGCGTTGTCGTCAGCGAAAAACACCTTGCCAACAACCAATTCGAACTCAAAGAACGCACCGGCACTGACTTACATTTGCTTAGCCAAACCGAATTATTTGCAAAACTTAGCTAAATACGGTAACATATGTAACTCATGCGTAAATTGTTGCAAGCTTAGGCGCGCGTTGCTATACTGTGCAGAATAAATCGGGATTACCACATTTTTATTGTAAAGAACAGTAGTCATAGAACCCGGTTTACCTGTTTATTTATTGCATTAATCTTACAAAACGAGAGAAGAGGAAAATATGAAAAAGCAATACCAGCTTACCGCTGACGGTAAGCTCGAATTAGAAAAAGAATTAGCCGATTTAAAATCGCGCCGTGGCGAAATTGCTCAAAAAATCGCTGACGCTCGCGATTATGGCGATTTAAGCGAGAACTCGGAATACGCCGCCGCCCGCGACGAACAAGCCCAGGTCGAAAGCCGTATTGCCGAAATCGAAGAAATCTTAATGAACGCCGGCATTATTAAAGGCAACGCCAAGCCAACCAAAGTTGTGTTGGGTGTTAAAGTTGACCTTAAATCCGATAAAAAACAAGTTACGTACACCGTTGTTGGTTCGGTAGAAGCTGACCCATTAGAAGGCCGCATTAGCGACGAATCGCCAATTGGTCAAGCCTTAATGGGCAAAAAAGTAGGCGAGAGCGTGACCATTAAAACGCCAAGTGGTGATGTTGGGTACGCGATTACTGCGATTAGCTAATTTTTACTACAAAAAATCAAAAAAGCGCCATGTCTTTGGCGCTTTTTTGTTGAGGTACAAACATTGACCTTCTTAGCTTTATATTCTATAATGTTTGTTTAGTCAGCAATTCGATTTGAGGGAGAAGTGAGATGCTCAACACGCTGCGTGTCATTGTTGATGGCGAGCCGAGGGTTATCGACATCCCCGTCGTCCACTTGTCCGGTGACTTGTGGGATTCACACTTCGCGTACGCGCCTTACCGGGGCAACATTTTGTCTTTTGAGTACGCCCTGGCCGCCACCGTGCCCGCAACCCTGTACGGTCGCACTGGCGCGTGGGACTTCACCGTGATGTACACTGGTGACAGTGTCAGCGCCAGAGTCAGGGTGACATCTGAACGGCCGGCGGTGGAGGCGCTCGGGGTGCTCGTTTTGGAGCTTAGTAAAGCTCTCAGCGCTGTGGCTTCCCGCGCGCAACATGAATTGGACCTCTCTATGGAGAGGTCTCAGCCCAGCTTCTATCGCTGACCCTGCTGACGCTGACCGGCCCGCTTACCCGAGCGCGTCGGTCAGCATGACCCTGTAAAATTTATTAGTAATACCACCAAACGCCGGTGGTATTTTTTGTGAGCCAACCACTCATTCTAACTAAAGAACGTAAATCTTAAATTTAGGCATAAAATGCTTTTCAATACCATGCAGCTAAATAATCTATTGATGTAGAAGGGTTTATGTTTTAGTATTACGACGTCAGCTATCAACCTTTGAGGAGTGAGAATGCCCATCAGGGTGCGTGCTCTGATTATCGCGTCGCCAACTGAGACGAAGGCTGTCGACATCGACGTTGTGCATCTGAACGAGGGGAGCTTGGCTGAGCTTCTGCGGCACACGACGGACGACACGGAGAGTATTATCGCTCTGGAAGCGGCAGTTCCGGCTCATGTGCCGGCGACGATGCAGGGGTGGGGGAGCGAACCTTGTTACGACTGGATGATCACGGCTGATGGTGTGAGCTTGGCAGTGCAAGTTACTTCAGAGCACCGACTGCCGCAAGCTATCGAGAAAGTTGTTAAATCAATCCGCAACCACCTCCATGATTTGAGCCACGGCGCTCGTTACGACCTCGATCATCTCGTGCAAGCTAGCCTCGCGCAGGCCACAAACTCTTAACTCCGCTGACGCTGACGGGCGTGCTCACCCGAGCCGCTCGTCAGCACAGTCCAAAACACCCCCGGCTCGTCCCCAGATTTTATTAGCACGTTGCCATCTGTTGTGATACTATAATTGCAGCTATGGCAACACTCAAAGAACTCCGCGACGAGCGGCTCCGCAAACTAAACGAGCTCAAACAATTGGGCATTAATCCATACCCGGCAAACGCCGTGCGCACGCATACGTTGGGTGAAGTTACCGAACAATTTGCCGAGCTCGAAAACCACCAAGTTAGCGTTGTTGGTCGTATTACCAACATCCGTAAATTCGGCAAAATTGCTTTTGTGGTCATTAAAGATGCTACCGCCAGCCTGCAGCTTTTTTTGGGCGCCGACAAAGTGGGGGAGTTAAGTGCGCCTGATTCGCAACTTAGTTTTGCTCAGTTGTCACTGCTTGATGTTGGCGACTTTATAGAGGCTCACGGGCCGGTCATTAAAACCAAAACCGGCGAAATCTCTATCGAAGTTGTGCGCCTGCGCTTGCTGACCAAATCACTGCGTCAACTGCCGGCCGCTTTTACAAATAAAGAAGAACGCCTGCGCCGCCGTTACGTCGACACTGCCGTTAACAGCGACGTGTACCAGCGTTATTTGCGTCGCAGCACTTTTTGGCAAACCACGCGCGACTTTTTGCAAAGCGAAGGGTTTGTCGAAATCAACACGCCAATTCTGGAGAACACCACCGGCGGCGCCGACGCCAACCCATTTGTGACCCATATGGATGCGCTCGACCAAGATTTTTACCTACGCATTAGCCATGAATTGCCACTAAAACGCCTGCTCGTCGGCGGCTACGAAAAGGTTTTTGACATTGGCGCCCGTTTTAGGAACGAAAATTACAGTGACGAACACCTGCCCGAACACGTCGCCATGGAATGGTACTGGGCCTACGCCGACTGGAACATGGGCATGAAATTAACCGAGCGCCACGTGCGCCGCATTGCCGACGCCACCTGGGGTACGCGGCAGTTTACGCTGGCCAATGGCATGCAAGTTGACCTTGGCGCCGACGGCGAGGATTGGCCGCGCGTCAGCTTTGTGGATGTCATCCGCGAGCACTACGACCTGGACGTTTTTACCTGCACACTCGACGAAGTCAAAGCTCAGCTCAAAAAACACAATATTGAGGTAGAACAGACCGAAAACCGCAGCCGCGGCATCGACAAACTATGGAAAAAGGTCCGCACCACGCTGCCCGGCCCAGCATTTTTGGTCGACATTCCAACCTTTTTGCAACCGCTGGCTAAAACGCAGCCCGGCAAACCAGAACTCACCGAACAGTTTAATTTACTGCTTGGTGGCAGTGAACAATGTAAAGCATATAGCGAGCTAAACGATCCAATCGACCAGTTAAACCGCTTTAAAGAACAGCAAGCCATGCGCGACGCTGGCGACGACGAGGCCATGATGCTCGACATTGATTACGTCGAAGCGCTAGAATACGCCATGCCACCAGCCTGCGGCTTGGGCTTTAGCGAACGCCTGTTTTGGACGCTCGAGGGCGTGACCGCCCGCGAAGGCGTTATCTTCCCGCAACTCCGCCGCGAAATCGACGATGTGACTAAGACAATTTACCCAGATATAAAATTCTCAAATTAAAAAAAAGGGGGCAAGATGGGGGTAGAAGGATTATCGACCGGCGAACAACAACCACAAGAGCAGCAGCATGAAGTCGCCGACAAGATTGTTGATGCGTTTGTGAAGAGTGGTAAACCCGAGGGCTACCACACGCTTGTCGAACAGGCAGCCGCTAACAAAGAATACGACGCATTAGGCGAAGCAAAGGCCCGGCTCGATTTTATGGACCCTACTGGCGGCACGTCAGAAGAAGGCACACCTTCGGACTTTATAATAGATTATTTAGACGATGAGGATGCCGAGCAAGCATACGTCAAAGCGTACGACGCTACTCTGTCGCAGTTAAAGTCTGAAAGCGGGGCTGCCAATAACGGCCAGCCAACCGAGTCTATTGATATAGCTAAACAGGTCATTCCCGAACAACCAAAGCTTGACGACAACCAACGTACAGAACTCATGCGGCAGGCCTTACAAAAAGCCAAGGCTTTTGATCCGAACCTGCACGAGCGGTCTGAAAACTAAAGCCAGCTTGCAACGCCGCCATGTCCCGAGCATGTGCCGCTGCGGTGCTGGCTAAAGCTATATGAGCCATCGCGACACTGTGCTGTTGCGCCTGCAGGTACACTACCATCGCTTGTTGTGGCGGGTGAGTGAACAGTGTTGCCAGAGCTGTTTGTATAAGCGTCGTTATTGCTAAGTGTCGGTTGTGGAGTAGGAGCTTGGGCAGGTGTGGGCGCTGGTTTGGCTATAGATGCCGGCTGCGGTGGAGTTGGATTAGTCTGCTGTTGTACTGGTGCTACCGTAGCGGCGGTTGGAGTCTTTGAAGTAACAGGCTTTGTTTGCTGGGGCTGAGCTTGCGTTGGTTGCGCGTTGTTTTGCGTCGAACTTGCTTGCTGACCATTGTTGGTCATGCCAATAATAATAAATAGAGCAACTACGATGCCAACTATAAGACCCTTTTTTGATCGTCGCTGTTTTGGAAGTTCTAACATACCTTGCAACTCCTTAATAACTTTTACTATGCGCGTTAACCAAAAAATAAGCAAGAAATTTCTCTTTACTTACTGACGAACATATAGTTAAATTTAAGGTTACATTTAAAACGCAAGCATTTTTATATGCACACTCACCACATAAATGCGCTACAATTAAACAATGCCTAAAAATACGTATTACACCGATGGTTCTTGCAGTCCCAACCCCGGTCCTGGCGGCTGGGCGGTTATCAAAAACATGGAAGTTTGCGCGCTTGGCTCGGCCGATGACAGCACAAACATCCGCATGGAAGGTCAGGCACTCATCGCCGCACTCAAAGATGCCGGCAGCGAATCAGCCGATATTTACACCGACAGCGAATTTTGGATTAACGTCATCACCAAATGGTCGCTGACCTGGGAAGCGCGCGGCTGGAAAAAGAGCGGCGGCGAAATCAAAAACCTCGACATTGTAAAAGAAGTCTGCCCGTTATACCGTGCTTCAAATGCTAACCTTATCTGGGTGCGTGGTCACAATAATGACCCCGGCAACGAACTCGCCGACGAATGGGCTAATAAAGCGCGCTTGCAAAAAGCCGGCCGCTAGACAAAATCGCGGCACCAGCGCACACTTAAGTCAGGCACTTCGACAAGAAGGGTGGGGTGATGAAGGCGCTGGCACTTCGCGCAATCGCCGTATTTGGCGTACTGCTTACGGGACTTTGCGTGGAACTCATTGTAGTGAAAGCGGTAGAAGGCCTTGTAGGTGTGTTTGCAGGCACGTTTTTTGTACTGACCTCGGTTTTTGCAGTAGTGACCTTACACCCTGAGTGGCCCGGCCGCGAACCAGAAATGGCACCAAGGTTTCTTGGCTTTTGCATTGCATCAGGCGGAGCTGCGTTGTGTTTGTTCGTTTTGTCATTTGTTTTGTCGCGGTGACCACTGGCCACCACCCGCGTTACACCAAACGCGGGTGGTGCGCCACTGTCAAGTGCGGTACACTTAAGTGAGCAAAGGAGCGGTTATGAAAGCAGTTTGGAAAGATAATGTTATTGCTGAGGCACCAAAACAAGACCTGATTTTTATTGAAGGTAACTGGTATTTTCCGCCATCAAGCGTCAAACAAGAATACTTAGAAAAGAGTCCAACTCCGTACACGTGTCCCTGGAAAGGCGTCTGCCAATACTTTAATATCAAAAAAGATACAGTGGTCAGCCCAGACAACGCCTGGAGTTACCCAGAACCAAAACCGTCAGCTATTAAAACTGTGGGTAAAGATTTTAGCAATTACGTCGCATTCTGGCGTGATGTGCAAATTATTGAATAATTTAAGCGTGACTTCAGAGTCTAGCGGTATATTTATGCCATAAGGAGACTCATATGGAAACCTCTAAAGAAGTTACAAAAGCGCCTGAAGTGCAAAAAGACGATCAGCAGCAAAAACCACCGGTGATGCATGGAGCCCGCAACCACCGCGTTATCGTTGCTATTATTGGCGGCCTTATTGTGCTGGCGCTTGGCTTTATGCTTGGTTCGCTCAGCACATTCCATTTTGTGGCGCGCCGACCTAACATCGACACAACAGCACTGCGCAATGTTGGCCCGTTCCGCGCGCATGATATGCGGGGCGGTTTTAACGGCACTGACGGTAGTACTGTTACTCGGCTGAGTGGTGTTGTAACCCAGGTCAACGGCGCCACCTTTACTATTGCTGGCAATGGCACGACCAAAACTATCACCACAAACGACAGCACTGTGTTTAACACCGGTTCTAAAAAGGTGAATGTCAACGATAGCGTTTTGGTAACTGGTACTGACGGCAATAGTGCTTTTACTGCCGCCACCGTACATGTCCAAAATAGCTAGTCTTGCGCCAGCAACCCATGCTACAGTTTGAACATGGACACGCCAATTATTATTGCAGTTATTGCTGGCACCACGCGGCCTAAGCGTGAGTCGATTAGCGCGGCGCGTTTTGTAGCCAACGTTGGCGCCAGCTTGCCACATACCGAGATTATTTTTGTCGACCCGGCCGACTATCACTTGCCACATGACGGCAACGATGAAGAAAACCGCAACCCAGCCTTTACCGAACTCACCGCCAAAGCCGACGCATTTTTTATTGTCACACCCGAATATAACCACAGTTTCCCTGGTAGCTTAAAACGTTTGCTCGACAGCGAATACGACAATTACTACCATAAACCTGTCGCCATTGCCGGCTGCAGCAATGGCGCCTGGGGAGGCGTGCGGGCGGTCGAAGCACTTACCACTGCGCTGCGTGGCATGGAGCTGCTTGTCTCACCCTACAGCGTCTACTTCCCAAAAGTGCAAGATATTTTTGATGCCAGCGGCACCATAAAGCCAGAATTTGCTGCGCGCTACACTAAAAACGTCACACATGTTTTTGCTGAACTCGCTTGGCTAAGCAGTGCCTTAAAAAACGCACGCAAAGGAGTATAATAAGGGGATGATTGACTTTTTTGTAATGATCGCAAAGTTCTATGGCGCCGTTGGCCGCAGTATTAAACACGAACCGCAAGCCCGCGCGCTGCTAGCATTCGTTGTGCTTATTTTAGTCGGTGGCACAATATTTTTTATGGAGGTCGAACACTGGAGTTTGGTCGATTCTTTATACTACTGCGTTAATACGCTGACCACCGTTGGCACTGGCACGCTGGAGCCACACACTGACACTGGCAAGATCTTCACCATAATTTATTTGTTTATGGGTGTGGGTGCAGTTTTGGCGACGCTGCAGCTGGTTGCCAAGCATGCTTTGGCGCAAGAAGAACGCTCGCCATTCGAACAAATCAGCGACGCGCTCGGCGGTAAGCCTAAAGGAAAATAATGCAAGTAACTGACGACCAATTTGCCGCGCTTATAGGCGAGGCGCTCGACGAACTGCCCGAAAAATATACACGCAACATGCAAAATGTGGCCATTGTGTACGAAGATGAACCCACGCCGCAGCAACGCGAAGAACTAAAGTTACACTGCAACCAATCCCTGTACGGGTTGTATCAAGGCATCCCATTGCCACTGCGTGGTGCGGGATATAATCTAGTAATCCCAGATAAAATCACGATTTTTAAAAACCCAATGCTGCGCACAAGCGGCGACATGGCCGCACTTAAAGCCCAAATCAAACACACATTATGGCACGAAATCGCTCACCATTTTGGTTTGAATCACGACCGTATTCACAAGCTCGAGCACAACACCGAGCAGCGCTAGTGCAAAGCATTGCGCTTTTTATCACCGCAGTATACGCTTAAAACATGCGAAAAATCCTTGTTGCCGTAGCTGTCTTAGCGTTATTTTTAGTGCCGACTGTCGCCCATGCTAGTACGCAAGATTTTACTATTTCGTCGTTTACGGGCGATTATTACTTAAGCCGAGCCAGCGACAATGTTGCTGAACTAAAGGTAGTCGAAAAAATCGTCGCCGATTTTCCCGATTTTGACCAAAACCACGGCATCGAACGTGCAATTCCGCAGAGTTACCGCAATCATTCGCTCGAGCTAAATGTACAAAGCGTCACCGACGGCAGCGGCACTGATTGGGCATACAGTACCTCGACCAGTAATGACAACAAAGTACTGCGCATTGGAAACGCCAGCACCTATGTGCACGGCGAGCAGACGTATGTCATAACATATACAATGCGCGGCGTTAGCCTCAACTTAAGCGACCACGACGAATTTTATTGGGACATAAACGGCGACCAGTGGCAGCAATACTTTGGTCAAGTTGTGGCACATATTCATGTACCTGCAAATTTGGTGAGTGCGCTACAAGACCGCAAAGCGTGTTATGTTGGTTTTACGCATTCAGAAGAAACTAACTGCATAAGTACGGTCGCGGACGAAAGCGATGGCGGTAAACTTATTACGTTCAATACGCTCAATCAAGTCACCCCAAGCGAAACCATGACCACCGTGCTGGCATTTAATAACGGTACTTTTGCCGATTACAGCATGAGTCCAGCGGCCATTCGCCAATTACTCATAAACGTTGCAGAATTTTTGACGCTACCAATTGCTGCCGCACTGTTCATTTTTATTGGTTGGCGCCGCAATGGCCGTGACGCTCGGGGCAAAGGCGTTATTGTGCCGCAATATTTGCCGCCAAAAGAGCTTAGTGTGCTTGCCAGCAACGCTGTGTTAACCGAAAAATTTGCATCAAAAGCAATTTCAGCCACCATTATTGACCTTGCTGTACGCCATTACATAAAAATTTACGAAGTCCAAAAGCAAAAAATGATTGGCAGCAGTACCGACTACGAGCTGGAACTTATAAAACTGCCAGATAGCTTGCGCGACGAAGAACAGCAAGTCGTCAAAATGCTTTTTACGGTAGTGCAAATTGGCACCAAGGTACAACTGAGCGACCTCAAGCGAACACTCGCGCAGCAATCGCAGCAACTTGGTAAAAGCGTTAATAAACAGCTCGCCACGGACGGCTATTTTAAAGCGACGCCAGAACGTGCCCAATTACCGTACCACATTGCTAGCATTATTTGTTACATAGTTGGCTTCTTTCTTTTACGCACAAACGCAAGCTTATTTGTTGGCTTAAGTCTGTTTGGTACGGGTATTATTTTGAATCTCGGGGCGCTTATTATGGCTGCCCGTACCGCCAAAGGTGCTGCCATGAAGGATTACTTGTTAGGGCTTAAAATGTACATAAAATTGGCCGAAGCCGAACGGCTTAAAGTGCTGCAAAGTCCACACGGTGAGCTGACCGAAAAAATAGACATCAATGACAAAATCCAGCTCATAAAACTCTACGAAAAACTGTTGCCATATGCCATGCTGTTTGGCCTCGAAAAAGATTGGGCACGCGAAATGGCTGGCCTGTACCAACAATCACCAGATTGGTATTACGGTAGTGCCACATTTAATGCAATTTGGTTTGCCAGTTCACTCAACGCTTTTAATACAAGCGCGGCAACGACTTTTGCGCCCCCAAGCAGTTCTGGCAGTAGCGGCTTTGGCGGTGGCGCTGGCGGTGGAGGCGGCGGTGGTGGGGGAGGCGGCTGGTAGCTGCCTAAATAGCCAAACGTAGGGTATACTAAGAATATAATTTTGGGAGTTTTACCGTGAACAGCATGTTAGCGACTGCCCAGGCCGCAATCCGTACAGCAGCAAAAGAACTCGGCTATGACGAGGCAAAAATTGAGGCGCTTATTACACCTGAACACGAGCATGTGTTTACGGTGAGCACTGGCAATAAAACTTTCCCAGCCTACCGCGTACAACACAGTAGTAAACTTGGACCGCACAAAGGGGGGATTCGCTTCCACCCGAACGTCAGCTTAGATGAAGTGCGCGCTTTAGCAACGCTTATGAGCATTAAAACCGCGGCCGTTGGCTTGCCGCTTGGCGGCGGTAAAGGTGGTGTTGCGATTGATCCGCGTAGTTTGAGCAAAACCGAACTCGAAGAAATTTCTCGCGATTACGCCCGTCAACTCGCCCCACACATTGGTTCGCAAAAAGATATTCCGGCCCCAGACGTTAACACGAATGGCGAAATCATGGATTGGATGGTCGACGAACTTGCCAATGTAAAAGGCGAGCGCGACCCTGGCGCCTTTACCGGCAAAACCATGCAAGGCGGCGGCAGTGAAGGGCGCGAGGCGGCGACCGGTCGCGGCGGCGTCATTGCCCTGCGCGAGTTGCTGCGTCACCGCGATATACTCGACAAACCACTCACTATTGCTCTGCAAGGCTTTGGCAATGTTGGCTATTATTTTGCCAAAGT
>DATIJQ010000016.1:0-2773 GCA_035478375.1 Saccharimonas sp. (SeqCode)
ACATCCACTTTCCGTGGCGAACGGAGGCTGCTGTTTGCAGCCGTAGTGGTGATGGCGGAGAAGAATGAACGCGGCAGGCGGGCAGACCTACTAAATTTCTCGTATAACTTCTATGTTAGCCCCAATAGCGTTTAAGCGTTCAGCAAGGTCTTCGTAACCCCTGTTAATTGAGTACACATTGCGCAGCACCGACACACCTTTGGCAGCAAGCATGCCGATTAAAATTAGCACAGCAGGCCTTAAAGCGGGCGGGCAAATGACCTCCGCCGGGCGCCAGTGCGTTGGACCGGTTACGTAGGCGCGGTGCACGTCAGCAAGCGTTATGTTGGCGTTGAGTTTGGTCAGTTCGGTGTAGTAAATAGCGCGGTTTTCGTATGTCCAGTCATGGATCAGCGTGCGCCCTTCGGCCGAAGCGGCAATTGGCACAAAGTAGGGCAGGTTGTCCATGTTCATGCCGGGGTCGTCGTGGGCCTCAAGTTTGTCTTCTGGTGCGACCAAGTGCGAGGCGTCTTTGCATTCGACATCAACCAAATTAGTGTGGCCGTTTTTGGCTTTGTAGGGTTCGCTTGTTTTAAATTTGAAGCCCATTTTTTCGAGCTTTAAAAGTTCCAAATCCAAGTAGTCGATAGGCACGCGGCGAATGGTAATAGGCGAGTTGGTAGTGGCGGCGATGCTTAAAAATGTCATGGCTTCGATGGGGTCTTCGCTCGGCCAGTATTCGACGTCTTTGTTGATGTTTTTAACGCCGTGGATGCGCAAGGTGTGCGTGCCGATACCTTCGATTTTAACGCCAAGTTTAGTCAAAAAATGGCAAACGTCGACGACCATGTAGTTGCTGGCGGCGCGGCGAATTTCGACAACACCGTCGGTGCGGGCGGCGGCCATAATGGCGTTTTCGGTCGGCGTGTTACCAGGTTCATACATAACAACTTTACCTGGATTAACAGGGGTGCTTGTGCAATTGTACCAGCCTGTGACGGTGTCGACGCGCAGGCCAAATTCTTCTAGTGCGAACAAGTGTGGACGGATCGTGCGCTCGCCTAATTTGCAGCCGCCGGCAAACGGCAGGCGAAACTCGCGCATTAAATGCATCAGCGGGCCCATGTACATAATGACGCTGCGGGTTTTGCGGCCGGCTTCGGCGTCGATGTTGTGCATTTGCAGTTTGGTGGGCGGTTTAATTTCTATGTCGCCCATGTCGTTTAACCAGCGCACCTTCACGCCGATACTGGTCATGACTTCAATAAGTCGGTTAACCTCTTCGATCTTTGGCATGCGACGCAGCGTTGTGGTGCCCTTATTAAGCAGCGCAGCACAAAGTAAACCAACGGCAGCGTTTTTGCTGGTGCGTACCGTGATCTCACCTTTGAGTTTATGACCACCTTCGACACGAAAGTTGAGCGTGCCGGGGCGATGCAGCGAAACGATTTCGCTATTTAAGGCGTCGCTAATGCGCGCTAGCATTTCCATGCTGAGGTTTTGACCCCCGTTTTCGATGCGGTTAATAGCACTTTGGCTGGTGCCAAGCGCGCGCGCAAATTCAGCCTGCGTTAAGCCACGATCAAGGCGGGTTTGCTGGATTAATTTACCAATCTTTTGCTTGTAGTCGGTGTCTGTCATATAAGTTATTATATCATGTTTGATATAAAGTCAATGCATTTTTAGCATTTTATTGCCATAAGCGATACAGCAATAATTATGCATCAAATGGTCAAAATAGTGGCTGCACCGCACAAAACTACAACACCTATTGGGGTGGCGCCTACTTGAATTCCATAACGAACTATTAGTACCATGCCTGGGTCATGCAAATATACAGAGTCAAAGTCAAAATTCTAAAATGGTGGGGCTACCGCTTACGCAGCGTTGTCCATTACGAGGCGCATGACGGCAGCGCAATAACCGAAGGTGTTTACCGCCATCCTTCTGGTCGCGAAGCACACATTATTATTGATAGGTGGGTAGCAAAGGGGGACTTGCAGTAGCATACTCATATATTTTTGCGAATAACCGTAATCGCTAGGAGTAACTTTACGATTTTTACATAAGATTGTTGGTTTATTAATTTTATATTATAATTGCCTAACCGCTCAACGCGGCGGACGACGTATTGAAAGGAACTTGATGACCGAGACAGCCCTGTTGCCCCACGCTGTACGTTTGGTGCTGGACGAGGCGGCGGACGCAGATGTGCTGAATCCTTGTGGGTGGGGCAGGGTGACGATCGAAGGCCGACCGACCAAGGACCTGCCGACGATCGGTGTGAAAGCCGGACAGTTGCTGTGGCTGAATGTGTCCGATGACCCTGCTGGGATCGCCAGCGCAGCCACAGTGTTGACTGATCTGAGCGTGGCCGCCAAACTGAAACACCTCGTCACACTGAAGCTGTTGACGCTCTTCAGCAACGGCACCAGCTTCGAAGAGTACACCTTCGCGGCCACCATTAGCGTCCCACCTGGCGAGGAACTCGCCGTGGCAACAAAGCTCTTTGGCACAATCAAAACCGGCGTCAAAAGGGTCGAGCAGGAAAAAGATTTCGTTGGTCCGAGCGTTCTCGTGACGACGCTCGACGTACCCGGCGCGATAACACTTTACGGAGCGTGCGATACGTTCGAACTTTTCGATGAATTCCAGAAAGACGTCCTGTTCGGTGCAGTGACCGAGGCCGGAATCGACCCGGCTGGTATCGATTTCTGTGAGCTGGACGACTTCAGCGCAGTAGCCTCAGACCCATGTGAGTACGTCGCCACCGCCTGAGCAACCACGTCAGCCC
>DATIJQ010000017.1:0-6965 GCA_035478375.1 Saccharimonas sp. (SeqCode)
GGAGCGGGCAGCAGCGCAACTCCGCATTGGCACCAAGCACGCCAGGCACGGCGCGCAACTCCGCATGGGGCGCATCCTGTCGGAAGACGAGTTGGCCAAATTGCGCACAGATGTCATTACCCAGGCGACCGCCGCTCTTGCCCCAGCGCGCGGCATGGTCAGGCACGACATACGCGAGCTGATTTGTCAGATCGAAAGCGGCTCACTCTCTGCCGACGTGTGCCACGATTACTGTCTGGCGCTCAAGGGACTCGTCACTGGCGTGCTGAGTAGCTTGTAGTTGCACAATGGCGCTGGCGCCCGGTTCGTTCCGGGTGCCAGAAAAGCCATGATTATGCTAAGCCCACCGGGCTTTTTTGTTTGTGCTATAGTCAAAACGCAGAGATTGATCCGAAAGGAGTACCATGACAGACGAAGAAGTGACCGACGACGACCTGCCGGTGTCAAACACCGAGGTGAGGCGTCAGGGCTTCGCTGTTTTCGATGGCCTGGATAGGCCGGGCAATGCAGGCGCCGAGAACGCTGCACGCCTGGTCGAGGAATAATCACTGCACTCCCCTTGCGTTCGCCTCGTGCGGACGCAAGGGCTATTCCTCGCTAACAAAAAACGCGCCAGCATTTGGCGCGTTTGTTTATAGTGCGGCTTCGACCGCGGCCCATTCGGCGTCGCGGTTATCTTCGGGGATAATAATGCTCACCTGGTCGCCAATTTTACACTTAAAATAAGTGACGCTGGCCATAAGCACGCGGTATTCTTTGCTGCCGGCTTCGACAAAAAATGTGCCGTCGCGCTGTTTAAGCTCGCCAATAATTTGGCGGCGCGCAACCGGACCGATTTGCTTGTAAATAAAGGCACCGTCTTCGGCAATAGTCAGTTTTAAGATGTCGCCTTCGACTAATTTAGATTTGCTGGCGTAGTTGGCGGGCACTGGGTAGGTTTTGCCGTCGGGGCCAATCATGGTTTGGCCGTCAAAGACGCCTTCTATGATTTTGCCAGCGACTTCTTCTTTTAGTGCAGTTTGCGCCGGTGAATCATCGCCGACTAAACTAATAAGCAATTCTTTGGCAGCAGACAGGTTTGTCTCGGCATCTTGAATGAGCGAGCGGAGGCGCTTGATTTGCTTTTCTGGTAATTCTGCCACTACGTAGGTTCCTTCTCTGTTTGTTTGCGGGCACGAGCTGCCCGATTACTTGCCATCAGCATACCACTTACACATTATACGGTCAACAAAGTTATCCACAGCTACGCTAAATCTAGCGTAAAATGTGGTAATGACAGCCTATTTTGCTTTAAGTCCGACCATTTTTGCAAAGACCGTGCGATATTTGGTGAACCGTTTGGCGCTGCCGAGCGACAAACCGTCGGCGTTAAACGCAACGTGCCGCAAGTAGTGCTGGATTAATTTGTAATATGTAAGGAGGTCAGTGCGTTTGAGCCATTCGCCTTCGCCGTGCAATTCGCCGCCCTCGGGGTACACAAGCACGGTTGGAATGTTTTGGCGTGCAAAATGGCGAGCGTCGCTGGCGCCAAGCGCATCGGTAAATTCGGTTTGCTTGCCACGAACCTCGGTCAAAGTTTTTATAAACGCTTCGACAAGCGGATTTTCGCGCATTATATGCACTGGCGAGTCGTTCAGCGACGGTACAATTTGCAAGTCGTATTTTTTGGCAACGCTTTTGATGAACTCCATACCTGTTTCGAGCTCAGCCGTATTAAACGCGCGCATGCTTATGCCGGCTTTAATCCAACCCGGTGTTTGGGTAGAGTTGACAATACCAGCGTTGGTGCTCTCGATAGTGTTAATGGCCACAACCAGGCCTTGCGGGTCATCGTTTTTAAAATGCAGGTCAATTTCTTGCATACCTTTACTAAACCGTTGTAGTGGACTTTGGCCTTCCCATGGACGCGAGCTGTGGGCGCTAAGACCGTTTGCCACGACATAGATGTAGTTCACGCCTTTGGCGCGTGCTTCGACACTCCAGTTGCGACCTCCGTCTGGAACAATTGCTAAATCACAACGCCACCCTTGTTGCAAAAAGTCGCCGGCGCCGTCTTTGCCGCCTGCTTCTTCGTCGGTGGTGATTAAAACGCCAGCATCGTAGGCGCTTAGGGTGTCATCGGCTGCTAAATCTTTAAAGACTTCGTAGCAGGCGGCGGCTGCAAACTTCATGTCGATAACGCCGCGGCCGTATAATTTATCGGCTGTGGTCTTTACCATAAAATGGTCTTTATGCGCTGGCGCGACAACATCAAAATGGATAACAAATAAAATTTTGACATGTTTTGTTTGTTGTGCGCGCGGGTTGGCAGTCGCAATAAGCCAGGGGTGCCTACTGTTGCCGGTGTATGTGGCCATGCCAAGTGCAGCCAGTTCGCCGGCTAAGGTTTGGATTGCTTGTTGGCAGGCGGCAACGTCGGCAGTTACGGTTGGCATGGCAACGTAGCGTGCTAAAGTTGTCTCGAGACGAGCTTGGATGAGTTGATCTGATTTGTTCATAAGTAAAATAAAAAGCCATTTAACAGTAGCATGGCTTGGGTCGTTGGTCAATTATTTTGGGTGGGTGCCCGCAGCGTGGCCGGGTGGTCACGCTGCGGGCGGTGTTGCAACTGGCTCAGCGGTGCGAGGTGGTGGTCGGCGCCGGGGTCGGGGCCGACGTGCTGAACGGCGTGCCTGGGTCGTACGTGCCGTTGCCGGAGTACGCGCCCGCGGTGGCGCTGTCGAGGATCGGCGTGCTCACCTTGATGAGCGCGGCCTTGCCAGTGATGGGCGCCTGGTTGGGCAGGTTGAGCTCCAACACGTCGTTCGGCAGATCACCACCGAAGGTACGCGTCGTCCAGCTACCGGTCAGCCACGCCTTGAAGGCACGCACGCGGTCCTGGACCGCATCCTGCGCCGTCTTGAAATCGTGCTGGCAGCCGGTGACGACGGCCATCACGTTGTTGAAGGTCTTGCTCAGGTCCTTGGTGTCCGGGTAGGCCTGCACGAATGCGGCGTAGAAGCCACCGCGAGCGTTGTCGAGACTCTGCTGCGTGACGTGTCCGTCGCTGCCGACGCTGCCGGCGACGGCGGCTCTGATGACCTTGTCCAGCGCATCGGTATGCGCCGAGGCCACGTTGGCCGCCTGCTTGGTCTTGGTCGTGCACTCGCTGAGCGTTGTCGCGCCCTTGACGTACACGGCGCTGATGTCGGTTTCCTGCTTGTTGCCCTGGCTCAACACCGAGTTGGACGTGATGAAATACCCGACGACACCGACGACTGCCAGTACGATCAGTACTGCCACGGCGATGCCGGCGATCTTCTTCCCGTTCATCAGTTTCTCCTGTTCCTATTGCTAGTATCGGACGTACGGACGTTCACGGTTGTAGCTGCTGCTGTCGTTGTACATGCGGTTTTCGTAGGCAAAAAAACTGCCCACGGCAAGCACGACAATGACCAGCAGACTGTCGATGATCGAAGCGAGTGCGATGGCACCTCCGCTGATGGGGATTTCGGACTGCAAGTAAACGAAGCCCGGTTGGCCTTCGTCCTTGCAGTTCATGCATGCCCGCGCGAACGGGAAATCGTGCAGTGTTACCTGCTCGACCACGCCGTTGCCCAAGCTGTACGTGACCTTGGGCGAGCCGTTGGCCACATGCACGGTTGACGTGCCGATGACCTTTTTGGGGTCAAAGGGCACGCCGGGCAAGTTGTATTTGAGCGAGTCCAGCATGGAGCCGTTGCCGGCCGGCATGCCTGTGTCGGCGCGCGCCCATTCCACCTTGGTCAGGTTGTCGTTCACGCCAATAACCAGCACGATGCCGTTTTTGGCGAGCGCAAACCTCCCCAAGTCGTTCAGCCAGTAAGCCTTGACGGCTGCGGCGTACGCATCGGGCGAAACCACGCCCTTGAGCGTGGAATCCTTGATAACCACCACGTGCATGTCACCCTGGTGCTGCATGCCCAACACAGTGTTGTACTGCATCAGCGCAGCTTGCCAGTCGGCCTGGTTGGCCGGCGGTGTCATGCCAACAAAACTGACCTTGTCGGCGTCCATGTTGGCATGGAGCGTCGGACTGAGGTCGTCTGCCTTGAGGTCGGTCCCGGCGGTCGGCAGCGGCAACAGTTTCTTTTGCTGCAAAGTGTCGATGTCGCTGGAACTGGCCCGCAGAATCGTCTCCTCATCGGCCAGAATGTAGTTGGCGTAGTCACCATTGAGCGTGACCGGATCCGAAATGCCCTTTGCCAGCGAATCCTTGGCGTGCTGCCACTGGGGCGGCGCGCCGCGGGGAACGCTGGCGGTCACTTCACCGTCACCGCGCCATTTTACGGGGTTCGCCGCGTAGATGTCCAACGCGATGGGGAGCGTTTTGATGCTCTTGCCGTCGGTCGTGACGTCCAGCGTGTAACTGAGTTCCTCTGTCATTTCGGGGCAGTGGTGATACTCAGTCTCCTCGTGCTCGGTGGTTGTGATCTTGCCCTTGCTGTCGGTGGAGGTCGTGTAGTATGTCTCGGTGTACGGGTCACATCTGTAGGTGTGATCGCAGCTGCCGTCTCTACTACATTCCACGACTAAGGGCGGTGGCACTTTGACTACTGTACCGTTTATGAACTGGTGGTAGCCGTTGACCGCGCCGGTCTGTGATGCGCTGAGGGCGATCGGGTACGAAATCCCGCTCGTCGTCAGCGCCACGATGAAACCGACGGCGATGACCACGAGCGGCTTCTTCATACCACTGAACGCTCCCGCTGCAAAAGCGGAGCCAATGGCCCACACCAACAACACAACGCCAAAAATGACGAGCATGGTTGTCCAATCTTCTCGTAGCTGATTTTCCGGATGATGCGACAGGCGGATCTCACCTGCCCTACCATCCGGAAAATAGTTGCAACACATTATTAAAGAGCTATCGCCCGGGTGGGGCGATAAGCTATACGATTTTACAATAATCTCTATTTTCAGTCAATAGCTCTGCTCGCCAGTATGTCGGCCTAAAAATCTTCTTGCTTATACGACTTCGTCATACGATACTAGAAGGAATGATCATTACTTATACTGAGGGACGGTAGAGTTTGAAGAATTGGTTATGAAATATGCGGGTAAAGAATATGATAACCGTATTCTCAAAAGCTCCAAATTTGGGCAAGTACTATTACAGCAACGATTGTTACTACAATAGTATCGGTGCTAGTTACTTATCTTGTTGCCAAATCCCTCGGTCATTGATTTTGGGCTTTGCCAGATTCTTGGCATTAGTGATCTTTGAGCACAAAAACACCCGCGCATGGCGGGCGTTTTTGTACAAATCTGGCCGAAATGTAGTTGTGCTTAAGCGACTTCGACTGTTGCGCCAGCTTCTTCCAAAGCTTTTTTGGCGGCGTCGGCTTCGTCTTTGCTGACCTTTTCTTTGATTGGGCTTGGTACGTTGTCGACCAAACCTTTCGCTTCGCCAAGACCCAAGCCGGTAAGTTCTTTAACGGCTTTGATGACGGCAACTTTTTGGCTGCCGGCGTCTTTAAGGGTAACGGTGAATTCAGTTTTTTCGTCAGCAGCGGCACCGGCACCAGCGTCGGCTGGAGCAGCAGCAACGGCTACGGCTGGAGCAGCAGCGCTAACGCCCCAGTATTCCTCGAGGAATTTTACAAACTTGCTGATTTCGAGTGCGCTCATTTTGTCGAGTTCGGCAACGAGTTTTTCAAACTCTTTTGGGGTCTCGACAGTTTTCTTTTCTTCTTCTGCCATGATGTTCTCCTTAAAATTGATGGGCGTGTGCCCTAATTAACTTTCCAAAGCTTCTGCGCGTGCGTTTAAAACGTTTAACACGCCACGGACGTTGCCGGCCAGTACATTGACGAAGCCTGACAGTGGTGCGGCAATAGTGCCAACCAAAATACCGCGGAGTTGATCCTTGGTAGGAAGGCTTGCAAGTGCCTTAATGTCAGCTTCGGCGAGCACGGTGCCAGTAGCGTCGATGCCGCCCAAAAGTTTGAGCGCGGTGTGCGTTTTAGCAAAGGTGGCAAGCACCTGAGCTGGCGTAACTTCGTCGCTGTCGCTTAAAGCGTACAGTAATTGACCTTGCAGCATGCTGGCGTCGGCGTTTTTGAGCTGGTCGGTTTGGCCAAGCGCAACACGCACTAAGCGGTTTTTGACCACTTTAATGGTGACGCCAGCCTCGCGTGCAGCGCGGCGTAAGCTTTGGAGTTCTTTTACAGTTAAACCCTGGTAGGCGGCAAAGGCGGTTAACTTAGCGGTGCTAAGCAATTCGGCTAGTTCGGCTACCTGAGTTTCTTTTGTTTGGCGGGTGATTGCCATAAAAGTAACTCCTTTAATTTACAGAGGATGAATTTTGCAATTTTGGTTGGAAGGGGTCCTGTCATTCGGTCCGCCCCACAAAATTTTTCTGGGTACAGAAAACATTTTGCGGGAGCTGCCCCGCCGAATGCCACCCCTTTTTATCTAAAATTGCAAAATTCGCTCTTATTTTATCGGCCAGATTGTTAAATTGCAGTTTGAGAACTTAGACACAAAAAAGAGTCTTTAGTTCTCGCACTACCAAAGACTCTTGACGGATAGAAACACAAATTTTTATGTCATTTTCCTCGGTAGCATGCTTAAGTTCTTGCGAACAGCTACTGTCTCTGGCAATGTTCACCTTGCAGTATATAAAAGTATTGTGGGGTTGTCAACGGTTTTGGGAGGTTGGCGACCGGGCGAACCGGCCGCCGTGCCCTCAAGGGAGGAGCGATGCGTTGTATGCCTTCGCAGCCCTTTCGATGGCAGAGTGCCAACACATACTGTTGTACTCACTGTCGTGCGTTTGTGGGTCGAGGGTGGGTAGGTTCCTTACAAGTGTCTCGACGTGCCCCACCACCAAGCTGTTTGCCCTATTGTACACGTCGCGCGGCAGGATAAGTTCCGCGCTCGCAACTCGTCGAAGCGTAGCGGCTCGGCACAGCACCGCTTCGACAAACATGCGCCAGTCGTCG
>DATIJQ010000018.1:0-5555 GCA_035478375.1 Saccharimonas sp. (SeqCode)
CCTCCGGGCTGCTGCGCAGGCACTCCACCAGGTACTTGTAGTAGCCCGCGGCCGCCGCGTCGGGGCTGAGGCCGGTCCGTTCCAACTCCTCGATGCTGTTCAGAGCATCGAGCAGCTGGACGAAGTCGAACTCGATGTCCCGCGCCGCCTGCACGTAGTCCACCTGCACGCGGATCTGCTTGAGCAGGCGTTCGCCCACGAGCTCGTGCGCGAGCAGGCTTTCGGTGTGGTTTTCGGGCTTCTGCAGCCCCGGCCGCCAGACCGGGTTGTTGTTGTCGGTCACCTTGAGCAGGTAACGATCCGGCTTGCCCTCAGACACGAGCGTGTCAACCCGGATCTCCTGGTGCTGGAACGGCAGGCGCTGGGTAAGCCCCTCGGCATTGTGCACGAAGAACCTGCCGCCGAACACGAGACCACTTGAGTTGGCCACCACGCCGCTGGGACTGGTGTGCCCGGACATGTCCGGGTGGTTCCGCATCACGGCGTGGGCGAACGCCGAGTAGGTGACGCCTTTCTTGATGCTCGATCTCATACGATTGATGAGCATGTCAACGTTGGGCGTCTGCTCGCCCATCAACTCCCCGAGCTTCTGGATGGCGTCGGCAACCTCGTCGAGGCTGTCGAACTCCAGACCGTGACCGTTATGGTGCGGCATGCTCGTGAACGACGAAATGTACATATCCTGTCCTTTCGAGAAGACTTGGAAAATATTATACAACATAACCAGTACTTAATCAACACACCACCAAAACAACCCGCAAACCAACGGGTATGCGGACTGTTTTTAAAAATCTAGGACTTTACGCGGTCGCTTCTTTAAACCGCACCGGGTTGAGCGGGTCGTCGGCAAAAATCTGCGCGCCCTCTTTAATCATTTGTTCAAGCGCAGCTTTGTCGAGCTGCTCAAATGTTTTAAAGCTAAAGTTGTTGTTGCCGCGCCGTGTGTAACCCAAACGATCGGCATAAAAGTCTACCAACGGCTTGCCGTTTTTGGTAACAGAAACATACATGCTGATGTAGTTCTTTTGCAGCGCCATGCCAATGACCGGCCAAGTGACAGTCGTGTGCGGGTCTTTGGTGGGCGAATATGTAAATTTACCATAAGAAATCATTTTAAACGTCATGCCCGCTTCTTTTGGTCCAACATTATAAAACCAGGGTTGCAGCGTCGGCGCAGCCTTTTGTATAAAGGCGTCGATGGCTTTGAGATCGCGGCCGGTTGTTTTGGGTTCGTTTAAATAATCATTTCGGGTGGTGGCGATAAGTTTATACATAAATGTATAGTAGAGGAGTTTTTTATCTTCGTCTACAAAATTTGCGTTTGCAAATAGCCTTATTATTAAGCCAAGGTAGATGACGGACGTGTGGACAAACAAAGTCACACGCCCGCCATTACCATGAACAATGTACAGGCCTCAGCGACGGCTAGAGGTTTTTGCCCAGCGGAACCGGACCAGCGGTGGCGATGGCGCGGCCGCCAAACATCGATTCAGACGAAGTGCCGTGCAGCATGGCGGTCACGTCACCGGGAGCGAAATAGATGCTCAGGTAGTTCGTGCGGTCAACGTTGCTGTGATCGGCTTGCAGAAGCCGATAGCCGGGGATCATCACGCCAGGAGCGTCGCCATTCGTGATTGCCTTCACCCAATCGGGGAAATGGGCGGCAGCAGCAAGGACTTCGGCATGGGCAGCCGTTTGCGGGGTGACGAAGTCTGATGCCCTAGCCAAGTGACCGTCCGCGCCCCACGAGGCTTTGTCACTCAGGTGACTACCAAGGTCGACAAAACGCCATTCCAGGCTATTGGGACGGAACTCAGCGCCGTCCAGCAGCTTGACGCAGGACGGGTCTACAGCGGCACGGTCCAGCAATTGCATGGGCCACGGCTGGAGAGCGCCATTGCGCCGTCGCTTGTCCGACATTGTTGTCATCAGCGCCAACAGCGTGGCGGCCGGCGTCTCCAGCGAAGGCACCAACACGATGGCCTGCAGCTGATCGCCCGGCCAATCGAACGTGCGGGCTTCGAGGCACCGCCGCGCAACCAGCTCGGCCGAGAAACCCCAACCAAACTGCTCGTTCCAGGTCTCGACGTTGGCGATTTGCTGCGCCAGCGACACAAAGTACGGCGACGGCTGGCACGACGCAATGGGCTCACCCAAAATGAGGTGCTGGAGCCCGCGCCGTGCAACCGCGATGTCGAGAGTGCCGCGCACGACTCGCTGCAACAATTCGTGCTGCTGCGAGACAAAACGGAACAGATCATCGGCCTGACGTAACCCGTCGGGGCCAGTGTGCATTGTCATGGTACTAACTCGTCTCGGCCATATATTCGTCAACGCGAGTTTCACGGTGACGCTCAAACTTGCGTTCAAGATGGCTCGTATATCATACAATCTTATACGTTTGTTAGCAACCCCATATGTGCCGCATGCGTGAGGCGCTAGCCGAAAAGCGTTGTCAACATAATTCGCGCCTACGGCAGTATACTATACATATAATGAGGAGCTGTTATGTGCCGCAATATTAAAACGCTTTTTAACTTTGACCCGCCTGCCACAGAGGAAGAGATTAAGGCTGCTTCGCTGCAGTTTGTCCGTAAGCTTAGTGGGTTCCATGAACCTTCAAAAGCCAACGAAGCAGCATTTGATGATGCGATTGATGAAGTTACAATCGTTGCCCAAAAATTAATCAACACACTGGTCACGCAGGCAGAGCCACGAAACCGCGAGGTCGAAGCCACCAAAGCCCACGCCCGTACTGCCCAGCGTTTTGGGACGGCGTAATGATTACGGTTCTTATTCACTCATCTAAAACAATGCGGTCGCCTGCGGCAAAATCACCAGTAACGACGCCGTTACTTATGCAAAAAGCCCAACCGCTAGCGGCGTACCTGCAAACACTCACAGCCGCCAAATTGCAAACGGTAATGCACATTTCTGAGCCGCTCGCGCATAAGGTGCATGGCACATTGGCGGCGTGGACTGCTGAGTCAAAATCTTTAGCCATAGATAGCTTTGTCGGCGATATTTATAGCGGTTTGCGGGCGGACACATTGTCACAAGGCGACCGCGACTACGCGCAGCAGACGCTGCGGATACTATCGGGCTTGTACGGCATCTTGCGCCCCTACGACGGCGTTTGCCCTTACCGTTTAGAAATGGCCTATAAATTGCCCGGCCAGCCATTCGATAATTTGTACAAATATTGGGGCACAAGCATTGCCAAAACACTACCCAAAGAGGGTCTGATTGTCAACCTGTCCGCAGTGGAGTACACCAAAACCATCTTGCCCTACATTGATACTGCCCGTGTGGTCGCGCCGCGTTTCTTAACGGTAAATCCTAAAACTAATGAGCCGAGCCAAGTAATCGTCCACACCAAAATCGCCCGTGGTGCATTTGCCCGCTGGCTCATGATGAGTCGCATTAATTCCCCCAACGAACTACTGCAATTTAACGACCTACATTACCGCTACAATGCCGCGCTGAGCACGCCCGCAGAGCCAACATTTGTGTGCAAAAACTTTGGGGGGATTGGGTTGAGCATGCGGTTGCAAAAGTAAAAGAGGAGTGGCGCATTTGAACATAGCACCTTTTGGGAACGTTAACCGTACAGCGCTTTTTAGCATTTCGCCCACACATAGTATTACTTGGTGCGACCAGACCGGTACGCCTTTTGGCTTAGCGAAACGTATAGCTTGAGCGTCTCTCTGTGTAGTATTCTTAATGAGAATAAAGCAACTGGAGGGATTTCTTGGACAACAATAAAGTGCTAGTCAACAAGACCGCTATTATCACCGGAGCCGCGCGCAACCAAGGAAGGGCCTATGCCCAAGCACTGGCTCGCAACGGCGCCAACATCGTCGTGCACTACCATAACGAAGCAGCAAAAAGCGACGCCGAAGAAACCGCTCGTTTGGTCGAGCAAGCAGGCACCAAAGCGCTTTTGGTTGAAGGCGACATATCTGATGTAGCAGTTGTCAAACGTATGTTTGAGGAAGCGAAAAACGTGTTCAGCACGATCGACATCGTAGTCAACAACGCCGGCATCGTCATCAAAAAGCCAATGGTCGACGTGACTGAAGAAGAATTTGACCGCTCGTTCGGCATTAATGCTAAGGCGGCATTTTTTGTCATGCAAGAGGCGGCCAAGACCATTGCCGACAACGGACGCATTATCAACTTAGGTACAACCATCTTGGGTGCGACAATACCATTTTATTCAGTGTACGCTGGCGCCAAAGCACCGTTAGAGGCGTTCACGCGTGCACTCGCTCGCGAGATCGGCGATCGCGGCGTGACCGTCAACACCGTCGCACCTGGACCGCTGGACGATTCGTTCTACCACGGCGCCGAAACGCCCGACTCAGTAGCCCGCGCCACACAAGCCAGCGTTGCACACCGGCTTGGCCGCGTCGAGGACATCGTGCCTGTTATTGAATTCCTGGCTTCACCAGGCTCACAATGGGTCACGGCACAGACTATCTTTGTGAATGGCGGCTATTTAGCTCGATAGTTACTACTCTCAGTACGTTAACAACTTCCGCTTAGCGAGAGGTAATTAACGTGGCGTAAAGTATCTCGCCAGCTAAATATAATATAGCGTGCTTGTGTAGTATTATGTAGCCTGGTACGTCAACGCCTGCTCTTTTTACTGATTGGATGCACATGCAGCGTGCCGCAGTCAAGCACGACCAGCGCGTTTGTCTCACACTGGAGTTTTTATGGTCGGTGTTTCCAGCAACATCGTTTATCGCTCAGTATTTTAAAGACCAAGGGCTAACTCAGTCACAAATCTTTGGGTTGCAAGTGGTCATTACTTCGGTGATGGTTCTTACTGACATCCCTTTGGGCTACATCGCCGATAAGTTCAGTTTGCGGTGCATAGTCATTACAGGGATGATAATACAGGTGGTACAGAGCGTATACTTTTTGTGGTGCCAATCGTTTTGGCAATTCGAAATTAGCTATGTTATGAGCGGGCTGTACCTTTCGGCCCTTTCGAATACTACCAGTACGATCATGACCCAGTCGGTGAGCCGCATAACAGACGTTACAGCAAGGGCACAGGCCTATAGCGAATACGAAAAGCACCGAATTGGCATTCGCAGCTACGCCTTTTTTGTGGGCGCCATTGTAGGCAGCGTGCTTGTAGCAGCTGGCACCACTACCTGGCCATTTTTGGTACAACCGTTTGTATATACCATAGGTCTTGTCGTGGGCCTTAGTACGTTAAAGTTACCCAGACATTTTGTTGCTGCCAAGCGACGAACGCGCATATCAATTAGGGCTGCCTTGCGTCGCACATTAAAAAATCGGCCCGATATAAGATACGTTATTTTGCTCACGGCCATTGTGCAAATGGAAGGCTTTGCCTGCTTGTGGTTGTTCCAGCCGCGTACGCAACATACCGGTATGCCGGTGTGGCTATTTGGAGCGGTCTACATAATACGATCAGTAGCCATTCTGGTGTTGCAACGGACTAACCTAATGAAACGGATTAGTCCACGCATTATGTGGCCTTGTCTCCTGGTTAGTATGCCTGTTGGCGCCTTTAC
>DATIJQ010000019.1:0-4970 GCA_035478375.1 Saccharimonas sp. (SeqCode)
TTCGTCGAGTTTGGTTAAGCGTTCGGTGACATCAGTAATAAGCTTGGCGCTGGCCGAAAATTGTCTGGTCAGTGAATCGCGCATGAGTTCTTGATTTTTATCGAGCCGATCGGTCAGGTGCGTTTGCAAGCCTTCTTTTAAAGCGCCAATGCCTTGGTTTAGCGCGAGCAGATCTTGTTTAAGTAGCATTGTGGCGGAGTCATTTTTATTTTCGCGCAGCCGTTGGCTCAGCACAAAAATAATCGCTACAAGCGCTAGTACCACCGCTCCTAAAATAATAAGCTCAATCGTCATCGCACTTATACTACGCCACTAAGGCCCAACATACCAGGCCTGTGGCCACAATAGTCGCGATTATGCTTAAGGGGAAATTGCGCAGACGCAGCAGCCAGTAAAATAGTAAAAAGCATAGGGCGGTCAGGAGGGTCGAAAACAGGTAATATTCAAGCCAACCCCCACTGGTGAGCGGGTCAACAAATTTTTTAAAGCCCCACATGGCAATGGTTACGGCAAGCACCAGTGGCAGTGGCCGGAACACGCCCCAGTTAGCAAACAAGGCAATAACTATTAATGCAACAATAATGGCCGAAATGTGGTAAGCAACGACGCCGCCGTCGGCGCAAATAGCAAAACCTTCGTTAGCGTGGCAAAAAATGGGCGAAATAATACCGTTGGCAATAGCGATGCCAAGCAACGGCACCAAAATACCAGCAATAATGCCAACGATTACAACGCGCAAGATTTCCATGCGGTCAGTGATCATGTACGGTTTTAGTTCTGTCGAAACGGGGCTGTCGGTGACTGCCATATGTCTTTACCTCCTAGATGAATCAAGTATACCAGTTTTTAAAGAATGTGTTGGCATTTTACGAAGGGAAGCGTACTAGGCAAAAGACGTCGTGTCGACAAAAACACGGCAAAACCATATTATTGTGGTGCATCAATTTTTGTGAGGAGTAAGCATGCTTAGGCCGCCAGGTTTTATCTCCGAACTGATTGTTTTGGTAGGAGCGTTGAACAGAGGCAGTTTGAAACACACGACAGCAAAACAGGAATGTCTTACAATTGTGCATGAATCAGCAATTGATCACATAATGGCATTGCTCGTATATGCCGAAGTATTAGGCGCTGAACCGGCTACACGTCAGCAGGCGGTCGAAATCGCCATCGACGCAAAATCTTTGGCCTTAAAGAACAGACACTATCATCTGTCAATTGCCGCCGACTGCTTTATGCTGCGGCTTAATGCGGCCAGCCTGACGAATGACCAAATGTACGAAACGCTTGTAGAAGTTCACGGCCAGTTCATGAGTTGGCGCGTACACGTAACGCCTGCACGGGCTGCAAAAATGGCTGAAGAGTTTGACCGGCTGGAGCGCTTTTGCGACGCCCTAGCCGCATGGCGTACTCCTTGACAAAAATTGGTGACATCCCGGTAGCTACGCAGATGCAAGCGTAGCACCGGGCACACCACCGTAGCATTCAATTTTGTACAAATTGCAACAAAATCGCCGCCAAAGCCATGGTACAATAATTACGTTATGGCATTATTTTTAAACCAAAACGAACAACGTACTCAATTGCAAGAGAAGGTCGCCGCTGACCTCATCGAACGCACTAAAGGCACACACGACATTGGCGGCGACAAACCCGAGCCTGGCGCCACAATGCTCGAAGACACACAGCAAGCCACCGGCCGTTCAATATTCTGGGGCGGTGTTATTGCCATGGCTGTCATTGCGCTGGTCGTTTTTGTGCTTTTTATTTTTAACACCAACTAGCGTATACTAGTGACAAGTATGCATGATATTGACGCCACACTGCGCGCCCTTAAGGCTCAATTTGCTAACCTCGCCGACAAGCGGGATATTTTAAAAGCGCCTGAACTCAAAAAATTATATGCTGGCATTAAAGATGTACCAGCTGCCGACAAACCGGCTTACGGTCAAGCGGTTAACACCGTACGCGAAGAATTACAGGCTATGGTTGACGGTTTTGAAGCCGCCCAAGCTGCCGCCGCTGTAAAACCGCTCGATCCAACAGCGCCTTTTGACGTAAACAGCACGCGCCCCAGTTTACTCGGTCCCGAAGTCGGCAGCAGGCACCCACTTAGCACCGAGCGCCAAGTCGTGGCTGACATTTTTGCGCGCATGGGGTTTGAATGCATTGACTCTCGCCAGCTAGATGACGACTACCATATGTTTAAAGCCCTAAACTTCCCCGAAGGCCACCCAGCGCGCGACGACTACGACACCTTTACCACGCAAGAAGGCTTCATCGCCCCCGCCCACACCAGCACCATGCAAAATCGTGTGCTTAAAGCGGGCGAACCGCCAATCCGCACCGTTATTATTGGGCGCGTATTCCGCAACGAGGACCTCGATGCCAAGCACGAGCACACTCTCAACCAAATCGAAGGCGTGTACGTCGACAAAAACATTAACGTTGGCCATTTGCTAGCTACATTGCAAGCGTTTTTAGAGGCCTACTACTTAACTGACCTTAAATTTCGCGTCCAGCCGTCGTACTTCCCGTTTGTCGAGCCAGGTTTTGAGTTCGCCATAAGCTGCCCATTTTGCCACGAAGCCGGCTGTGCCACCTGTAAATATGAAGGCTGGATCGAACTTTTGGGCTGCGGCATGATCCACCCAAACGTGTTGCGCGAAGGTGGCATTGACCCCGCAAAATACAGCGGTTTTGCGTGGGGTATGGGACTCGACCGTTTGGTCATGATGAAATACGGCATAGAGGACATCCGCCACTTCCAGGCTGGTAAATTACAATTTTTGAGGCAATTCAAATGAAAGTTTCTGTAGCATTAATGAAATGGTATTCGGGCGAGCAACAATGGCGCTTGCCGGTTGCTGATTTAGTGGCTAAAATCGGTCAGCAGTTGGGCGCGGTCGAAGAAACAATTGAGCTAGGGCCAAAATACGCTGGCATCATAATTGTCGAGATAACAGAGGTTAAAAAGCACCCTAACGCCGACAAGTTAAACGTCTACCAAATGTTTACAGGCAAAGACCATGTGCAAATTGTTTCGGGCGACACCGCGCTGCAGGTTGGCGATAAGGTTGCCTGGATTGCGCCTGGGCAAACCGTGCCTAGTACATTTGGCACCGACGCGCCAGTGGTCATGGAAGCCCGGCCATTGCGCGGCGAAATGAGCAACGGCATGTTTGGTTCGGGCAAAGAATTGGGGCTTAACGACGACCACCATCGGGTCGCTGTACTCGATACCGATGCCCCGGCCGGCACGCTTTTGGCCGACGCCTACGATTTAAACGACACCATTATTGATATCGAAAATAAAATGTTCACCCACAGGCCCGACGGGTTTGGTAATTTGGGTGTGGCGCGCGAAATTGCAGGCATTCAGAACCTGCCGTTTGTAAGTCCTGAATGGTACGCCGAAGACGCAGCGTTGCCGCAAGCTGACGATCCGCAGGATATTCTAAAAGTCACCAACGACATTCCCGAGCTCGTGCCGCGCTACATGGCTGTGGTTTTAGACGGCATTACCATTGCGCCGAGTCCGCTGTGGCTGCAAAGTGTGCTGACGCGGCTCGGTATTCGACCCATTAACAACATCGTCGATCTTACCAACTATTACATGATTTTGACCGGTCAGCCATTGCATGCCTTTGACTTTGACAAAGTAGCAGTCGATGGCAAAGCGCATATCACTGTACGCAAACCAAAAGCCGGTGAGACACTGACGCTGCTCGACGGCAAAACCATTACCCCTGGCAAAAACGACATGCTTATTTGTAACCCAGCTGGCCCAATTGCGCTTGGTGGTGTTATGGGCGGCCAAAACAGCGAAATTAGCAATCAAACAAAACGCATTATTTTAGAGGTTGCTACGTTTGACATGTTTACCATCCGCCGCACCTCTATGGCGCATGGCATTTTTACCGACGCCGTCACGCGCTACAGTAAAGGCCAAAGCCCGCGCCAAACTGCGCCAGTTTTGGCAAAAGTTGTGGCGGAACTCGCGCAGGCTGGCGCTCGTCAGACCAGTAGCATCGTTGATGAATATGCGCCAAAACCACGCACACCGATTACCACAACCAGCGAATTTATAAACGCGCGCTTAGGCAGCGCACTTGGCGCCGAAACCATGGCTACCACACTTAATAATGTCGAAATTGCGGTCGAAACCCACGGCGACGAACTATTGGTAACGCCACCATTTTGGCGCACTGACCTTACGATTCCCGAAGATATCGTCGAAGAAGTCGGCCGCTTGCAAGGCTACGAAAACTTACCGCACAACCTGCCAACCCGCAGCACTAAAGCCGTAGACGTGCCACCAATGGACGTGCTAAAAAATCGCCTGCGCGACACGCTTGCCGCAGCTGGCGCCAACGAACTACAAACCTACAGCTTTGTACCTGCAAAATTACTGCAAACCGTTGGCCAAAACCCCGAGCATGCTTACGCAATCCGCAACGCGCTGAGTCCCGAATTGCAGCATTATCGCCTTAGCCTCACCCCAAGTTTGCTCGAAAAAGTCCACCCAAATATTAAAGCCGGCTACAGCACCCACGCACTGTTTGAACTCAACAAAATCCACATAAAAACAGATATGGATTGCGATGGTTTACCACGCGAATACCAAACATTAGCTTTTGTCTTTGCCGCACAAAAACCATTGCCAGGCGCCGCCTATTACCAAGCCAAACACTACCTCGAGCACATTTTAGCTGACCTGCACGTGCCTTATAAAATTGTACCGGCAAGCAAAGAATCACCGTTTGAAGTCGGTCGTCAAATTTTTGCACCATTCGAGCCAAAGCGTTCGGGCTATGTATTGCTTGGCGAAGCGGGCGAGTTCGGCGGTTTTATTGGCGAATACCACGCCGCCGCGCGCAAAGGGCTTAAATTGCCAGATTACACGGCTGGTTTTGAAATTGACCTCGAGCGCTTGTTACAGCACCAGCGTCCAGTCAACTATGCGCCAATCC
>DATIJQ010000020.1:0-20355 GCA_035478375.1 Saccharimonas sp. (SeqCode)
GTCGAGCGTACCGCGAACAATGTGGTAGCGCACACCTGGCAAGTCTGGCACGCGGCCACCGCGGATAAGCACAACTGCGTGTTCTTGCAAGTTGTGGCCTTCGCCACCAATGTAAGCCCAAACTTCGTAACCATTGTTTAAACGGACACGAGCGACTTTGCGCAACGCAGAGTTAGGTTTACGTGGTGTACGGGTAGTTACTTTAATACAAACACCACGTTTAAGCGGCGCGTTTGCAGCGTAATAGCGGCCCTTAAGAGCGTTATGGATCCGGCCCAAAGCGACCGATTTGCTCTTTTTTGCAGCCGTTTTGCGCGGCTTGCGGACTAACTGATTAATAGTTGGCACTTGAGTGCTTCTCCTTTAGGTTTATAACGCGGGTCGAAGTGTGGTAAGCACTGCGTCGCGTTCTTACTTATGCAACGAATGTGGTAGCGTACAACACCTTTAAAAACTACCAAATTGGTTGAAGTGAAACTCGCATATTATTGTAACAGAAATCGTGACTTGCAACAAGTATGCTTGCCGCAAATTTAAAAATGGTGTACTTTTAGAGGTCCGGGCAAAAGTTGCTCGGTTTTTGCTGCATCTGGGGTAATTATGGGGACTGGACACGACGGCGAGCATGACTACGGCGACACAGTCAATGTGCCCGACATGCCTGTTGGTGAAGAGCTGACGCGCGAGTGCACTCACGCCAATTGCGACGTCACATGCACCATGACGCGCAACCGGTAAGTGCTACGATTATTTTGTAGCACCAAGTGACGAAGGAGGTGAAGCCATGCCCAGCATTCCGCCGGACACTGAGGACATCGTGTCCAGCGAGCCCGAACCGGAAGAGCCCGACCCCATCACCCAATACTGATGCACCGCGTGCACGTCGCCCCCATTTCGGCGGCGTGCACGCGCAACTTCCCCTAGCACTCCCGGCCAATGTGTGGCAAAATACATTGGTTGTGAATAAAAAAGTTTACTCATTCTTATTAAACACTTACGGCCGTCACGCTGGCATTTGGTTTGGCGTTGTCGCCGAGGTTATTCGTACGCTGCTACAACGCGTAGTAGTGACTATTATTGTGGCGCAGCTCGCCGCCGATCTCGCCAATCATAACCTAGTCAATGCCCAACAACATGTACTTTGGTTTTTGGCGGCATATTGCAGCGGTGCGCTTATTGGCGCAGTCGGTGACCTAGTTGCTGTGTTTGCAGAAAACCATACATACGAAAAACTCGGCCTCGCCTTTTACAAAAAAATTACCGGCAAAGATATGGCGTTTTACCGCGACCACCAAACTGGTTATTTGGTGAGTTTGTTTCGGCAACATCTTGACGGTCTTATGTTTTTGAATCGGCTTATTCGTGGTGACGTGGTGCGCATGATTATTTCGCTACTCGCCCCCGTTGTTGTGCTGTTTTTTGCCGGCCCCGCACTTGGCTTTGTGGCGCTTGCCATTATAATTGTGCAGGCCATATATATTACGTGGGCATCAACAAAAGCTACCAAGTATCGTGAGCTAGCGCACGAAATCTACCGCCGCGTTACCGGCATTGTGTCAGATCACATTACAAATATTGTAGCTTTTAAGTCAGGTGGACGCGAAGCCGAAGCAGTGACCACGCTTGACGAATTGCAAGCAAAAGAAACGCAAACATTTTGGTTACGTCGCAAAGTTAGTGTCTTTTTAGATCTGCCGCGCGAACTTGCTACGGCAATTGGCGTTGCCGCGGCCTTTTTTGTTGTCGTAAATGGCGTGCAAACGAGGGGTTCGTCTGTTGCGCTTATTATTTTGACCATTACCTATATGTTCCAGATCATTCGCAGTATTAGCGACCTGCCCAACCTGGTGTTACAAATGGACGACCAAGTCACCAAAATTTACCCGACGCTGGCCTACCTCACCAATGACTCCGAAACCGTCCGCGACCCAGCAAAGTCCAAAAAACTCACCATCACCAAAGGCACTATTACCTTACGGCACGTCGATTTTAGTTACCCGGCGCAACAGCGCAGCGAGCAAATTGCGGTGTTTAATGACCTCAACATTACCATACCTGGCGGCCAGCATGTCGGTATTGTAGGCTTAAGTGGCGCCGGCAAAAGTACACTCACTAGTTTACTTTTGCGATTTGATGATGTCACCGACGGCTCTATTACTATTGACGGCACCGATGTACGGCATGTTACCCAGGCAAACCTGCACCAGCAAATCGCTTATGTACCGCAAGAGCCTCTGCTGTTCCATGCCACAGTGCGCGAGAATATCGCCATGTTTAATGCCAATGTAACCGAGCAAAAAATAATTGCTGCCGCTACCGCCGCTCACGCTCATGATTTTATTCAAACCTTGCCACAAGGTTACGAAACCATGGTTGGCGAACGCGGCGTCAAATTAAGCGGCGGCCAAAAACAACGTGTTGTGATTGCGCGCGCTATCTTAAAAAACGCGCCTATTATGATTCTCGACGAAGCCACCAGCGCGCTCGACACCGAAAGCGAAAAAATAATCCAACAAGCCCTACCCACCATTATCGGTAAACACACCGCAATTGTTATTGCCCACCGCTTAAGCACGCTCGCCGGGCTGGACCGTATTTTGGTTATGCATGATGGCAAAATTATCGAAGATGGGACACACCAGCAATTGCTCGACCTAAAAGGTCGCTACTTTAGATTGTGGCAAAAACAGATTCACAAAAATTAGTGTTTGAGGTATATTTGGTGAGGCGCGTTTTTTGCGCATTGCATAACGGCTAAAGATGGTACACATGTCGTATCTGGATGGTCCCGAAGACGAGGACAACGTCCGAGAGACAGAGCTTTCCGCAAAGGAGTCATAAGTCGTCGTGGGGAAAGAACTACCCAACGAAGCAGCCGCTGTAGTTAAGACTGCTGCAACTGATGCAGCGGTGGACAGGGCAGTCCGCAACGCCGACAAGCAAACCGACCAGTAACGCGCGCAAAAACGCACACACGCCAGGCACTCACCTGCCCGGCGTGTGTGCGCCACCTCACACTTTTGAACCAACAAAAACACCGCCCGTAAATACGAGCGGTGTTTTTGCGTACGCTAGCAACTACTAGAGTTCGTCGCCAGTTGGTTCGGCTGTCATTACACCGGTGCCGACAGGAATCTTGCGGCCGATGATAACGTTTTCTTTCAAACCATACAAGTTGTCAACGCGACCACTAGTTGCGGCGTTAATCAGCACGCGGGTCGTGTCTTGGAACGATGCGGCACTGAGGAAGCTGTCACTCCAAATCGACACCTTAGTGATACCAAGCAACAACTGGGTATACTGCGATGGTTGCTTGCCATCATTTACCAATTGTTTGTTGGTTTCAACCACAGCGGCTTTAGACACAATGTCGCCAGTGACAAACAAGCTGTCGCCTGGATCCTCGATTTGTACGCGGCTGAACATTTGACGCACAATGATCTCGAGGTGTTTATCGGCAATGTTTTGACCCTGTGCAGCGTAAATGCGCAGCACTTCGTTAATTATGTAACGTTGCGTCGCTTCAACACCTTTGAGGTGCATGAGGTCGTGCAAGTTAATCGAACCGCTAGTAAGACGGTCGCCTGCCTCAACATGGTCGTTAGCTTGAACGCTGAGCTGCTTAAAGCCTGGGATTTCGTACCGAGCAGGCGTTTGGTTAATAAGGTTGAGCACAATGTGCGTCTTAGTAACCTCAACCACGCCGTCAAACGGTGCGGTTAGCGGACGGGCGTCGCCTTTATCGGCGGCCAAAACGTCGCCAGCAAGAACTTCGGTGCCGGTTTTAATTTGGGCTTTGCGGCCGTCGAGTTCGAGTTTTTCGGTGCGACCTTTATCTGGTGTGATTTGAACGACGTAATTGTCGCCATCTTCCCAAATATCAACCGTACCGGCAATTTCGCTAAGGTAAGCTTGACCTTTTGGCGAGCGGGCTTCGAATAGCTCATCGACACGCGGCAAACCTTGGGTGATGTCTTCACCGGCCACACCCGAGGCGTGGAAAGTGTTCAGTGTTAACTGCGTACCCGGCTCACCGACCGACTGGGCGGCAATAACGCCAACCGGTTGGTGCACGGCGATGAGCTTGTTGGTTGCCATATCAATGCCGTAACTCTTTGGCGTAATACCGCGCAGGCTGGTGTCACTGAGGACGCTCATGATTTTGACATTGGCGATTGTGGTATCGGCATCAATGGCATCGGCAATTGGGCGCGTAATCAGTTCGCCAGTTTTAACGTGACCTTTAACATTTTCGGCAGCATAACGGCCGTATAGGCGGTCGGCAAAGGCGATCATGGTTTCGTCGGTTTCGGCGCGGTAAATGGCAAAACCTTTATCTTCGGCGTCGTCAGCAACAGTGAAGATATCTTGGCTGACGTCCACAAGACGGCGAGTCAAGTAACCAGAGTCAGCGGTCTTAAGCGCGGTGTCAATCAGACCTTTGCGCGTACCACGGGTTGCCACAAAAGCTTCGAGCGGGCTAAGACCTTTTTTAAAGCTAGAACGGATCGGTAACTCAATCTCTTTACCGGTGGCGTCCACCATGATACCAATCATGGCAGTTGCGAGCTTAACGTTACTGAGGTCACCACGCGCACCAGAGTCAACCATGACAGCCACGCTGGTGTCTTCTTGACCGAGGCGCGTTTGCAGTAGCTCGATTACCTTTTTGTCAACGGCACGCCAGTTGGCTAGTGTTAAACTGTAGCGTTCGTCGTCGGTAATTAGACCTTGTTCGTATTGGTCACTGATGGTGGCGGCGCGCTTGTCGCCTTCGGCAATCATGCCGTCAACTTCTTTTACGTCAAAGTAGTCAGTCATACCGGTCGACACAGCACCTAATGTTGCGTATTCTAGCGCCAAGTCTTTAACGTCGTCGGCAATTTTGGCGGTCGTTTCTGAACCATACAGTTCAAAAATGCGGCCCAAAACTTTAGCCAAACGCTTTTTGCCCATTACGTCTTCGACGTAGTCAAAGTCGGCTGGCATGATTTCGTTAAAGTACACGCGACCAAGGCTGGTGTCGCGGACTTCGCCTTTAACTTCGACACGGATTGGCGTTTGCAGCATAATTACGCCGTTTTCGTAGGCATAAATTGCTTCGTTAACGCTGGCAAAGCGCTTTGGTTCTTTAATTTGCGCACTTGGTTTAGGGTATGTCAGGTAGTAGCAACCAAGCACAATGTCCTGGCTAATGTTAAGAATTGGCGAACCGTCAGCAGGTTTGAGCAAGTTGTTGGTAGCGCTCATAAGCTCGCGGGCTTCGCGTTGGGCGTCAGCGCTGAGCGGAAGGTGCACGGCCATTTGGTCGCCGTCAAAGTCGGCGTTAAAACCTTTACAGACTAAGGGGTGCAGCTGGATAGCCTTACCTTCGATCAGTTTTGGCTGGAAAGCTTGGATACTTAAGCGGTGCAAACTTGGCGCGCGGTTAAGCAGCACATACTTGTCTTTAATGACTTCGTCGAGCGCGTCCCAAACCAGGCTGTCGCTGCTTTCGATTAAGCGAGTCGCACTCTTAATGTTATGAGCGTGTTCGTTGGCCAAAAGTTCAGCAATAACAAATGGTTTAAAGAGTTCCAAAGCCATGAGCTTTGGCAAACCACATTGGTGAATCTTAAGGTCTGGACCGGCAACAATAACCGAGCGACCACTGTAGTCAACGCGCTTACCGAGCAAGTTCTGGCGGAAACGGCCTTGCTTGCCTTTAAGCATGTCGCTAAGACTCTTGAGGCGGCGGCGACCACCGGTTGCGCTGACGGCACGGCCGCTGCGGGCGGCGCTGTTATCAATTAATGCGTCGACCGCTTCTTGCAACATGCGCATTTCGTTGCGGCGAATTACCTCTGGGGCATTGAGCTCAATGAGCTTTTTAAGGCGGTTGTTGCGGTTAATCACACGGCGATACAAGTCGTTTAAGTCACTGGTTGCAAAGCGGCCACCGGTCAGTTGCACCATTGGGCGCAGGTCTGGTGGAATGACTGGCAAAATGGTCAGGCACATGCTAGTCGGCTTAATGCCGGCGCGTAACATGCCTTCTAACACCTTAAGACGCTTGAGGACTTTCTTTTTGCGTTGGCCTTTGGCTGCTTCAGATTCTTCGGCGAGTTCTTTTACCAACGAGTCGAGGTCAATCTCTGCCAAAAGCTCGTACAGTGCAGCGCCACCCATACCAACGCTAACGATAGCTTGGTAATCGTCGGGCAGGTTGTGGTAGTCGGTTTCGCTAATAAGCTGGCTTTTGACTAAGGATTCGAGCTGCGATTTCTTTTGGGTGTACGCTTCGGTTACGTCGTCGAGCTCTTTGCTCTGGGCAGTTGCCAATGCTTTGACATCTGCGCCATCGGCGTTTGCTTCTTTTTCGAAGCGGGCTTTAATAGCGACTTTTGCGGCCTCGAATTCAGCCTCGTTATCGGCCGTAAGTTGGTCGCGTTTTGCAACATCAACACTTTTAATAATGTAGCTGGCAAAGTAAGCAACGCGTTCGATGTTGCGGACGGTTAGTCCTAGCAACAAGCCCATCGCGCTTGGAGTACCACGGGTGAACCAGATGTGAGCAACTGGGCTCGCAAGGCTAATGTGCCCCATGCGTTCGCGGCGCACAATGCTTTTGGTGACGATTTCGCCGTTTTTGTCGACGGCAGCTTCGCGGCTACGGACACCTTTATATTTATTTTCGTGGATGTTCAGGTCTTTTACCGGCCCAAAAATGCGTTCGCAAAACAAACCGTCGCGTTCTGGTTTTTGAGTGCGGTAGTTAATGGTTTCTGGTTTTAAAACTTCGCCGTATGACCATTCTTTTACGTCTTCGGCAGAGGCCACGGCTAGGCGCACTGCGTCAAAATCCGCAATGCTGGTCGTCATGTGACTTAAACGAGCCATTATGCTACCTCCTTTTCGTCATCAGGTGCAGACAGGGCTGCATCATCATCGTTATTCATTTCGTCGGCGAGTTGCACGCTCATGCCATCGCCAAGGTCTAAGTCGCCAAATTCGTCGACTTCGTCAGCAACGGTTACGTCGAGTGGCTGCACGCTTGGATCGGCAGTGATGTCGGCTGGCTTGGCGGCTTCTTCGTGGATGGTGCTGGCCAAAACGTCTTCGGCATCAATAACTTCGGCGCGGTTGATTAAGTCGACGCGCAGACCCAACCCCTGCAACTCTTTTACGAGCACGTTAAAGCTTTCGGGGACTTTTGGCCCGGTAATCGGTTCTTTTTTAATGATTGATTCGTAGGCTTTGGCGCGACCGTAGGTGTCGTCAGATTTAATGGTGAGCATTTCTTGCAGGGTGCTTGCGGCGCCGTAAGCTTCGAGTGCCCACACCTCCATTTCACCAAAGCGCTGGCCACCGTTTTGTGCTTTACCACCAAGCGGCTGCTGAGTGACCATAGTGTATGGCCCAATGCTGCGGGCGTGGATTTTGTCGGCGACCATGTGGTGCAGTTTCATCATGTACATGTTGCCAACGGCGACTTGCTCTTTAAAGCCTTCACCGGTGCGGCCATCAAATAGTTGGACTTTACCGTTGCTTGGGAAACCGGCTTTGGCGAGTTCTTCTTCGATCTTTTCGATTGGCACACCATTAAATGGTGGCGTTGCGACTTTGTAGCCCAAGGCACGTGCGGCCATGCCAAGATGCACTTCAAACAACTGGCCAAGGTTCATGCGCGACGGCACACCCAGCGGGTTTAAAATGACATCTACTGGCGTACCGTCTTCCATAAATGGCATGTCTTCGACTGGCAAAATGCGGGCAACAACACCTTTGTTACCGTGGCGGCCGGCTAACTTGTCGCCAACGCTGATTTTGCGCATTTGGGCGACAAAAATCTGGATCTGCATCAATACGCCAGCTTTGAGTTCGTGGCCGTTTTCGCGGCTGAACACTTTTACGCCAACTACTTTGCCGTGTTTGCCGTTGCTCATGCGTTGGCTCGTGTCGCGGACGTCTTTGGCTTTTTCGCCAAAGATAGCGCGCAACAGGCGTTCTTCGCTACTGAGTTCTTGCTCGCCTTTTGGCGTGATTTTGCCCACCAAAATATCGCCGGCATGGACTTCGGCGCCGATGCGCACGATGCCGCTTTCGTCGAGGTGACGCAAGCTGTCTTCGCTAACGTTCGGGATGTCACGAGTGACAATCTCTGGCCCTAGCTTAGTTTCGCGGACTTCGACCATGTAGTCGGTGATGTGGATGCTGGTCAGGTCGTCGTCTTTAACAATGCGCTGACTCAAAATAATAGCGTCGTCCATGTTGTAGCCGCCCCATGGCATAAAGGCCACAATGAGGTCGCGGCCAACAGCCAATTCGCCGTCAGCAATGCTCATGCCTTCGGTCAAAACGTCGCCTTTTTTGACTTTTTGGCCGCGGGTAACAATAACGCGGTCGGTCATGCTTTCGCCATCGTTGCTGCGTTTAAAATGTTGCGGCGTGTAAATTTTTACGCCGTCTTTGTACCTGATTTGAATTTCGGCAGCTTCGGCTTTAACAACTTCGCCGTCACCTTCGGCAACTACCATTTGACCGCTGTTGCGGGCAATTGCCTTTTCCATGCCGGTGCCAACGATTGGCGAGCTTGGTTTAAGCAGTGGTACGGCCTGTTTTTGCATGTTCGAACCAGTCAAACTGCGGTCGACGCGGTTTTTTTCGATAAACGGAATCAAGCTGGCAGTGCTACCTAAGATTTCTTTGCGAGCGGCATCAATGTACGTGACTTCGCTGGCGTCGATTTCACCTGGTTTTAGGTGGATGCGGGCCGACACGCGGTCGCTTGCAAATTTGCCGTCTTTGGTCAATTGGTTGCCAGATTCGGCAATGATTTCGGTTGCTTCTTGCACGGCGTCCAAGTACACAACTTCGTCAGTGACCTTACCTTTAACGACTTTGCGGTATGGGGCTTCCAAAAAACCGTATTCGTTAACGCGTGAATAACTAGCCATGTTAAGCAACAGACCAATGTTGGCGCCTTCAGGAGTTTCTACGGTGCAAAGGCGGCCATAGTGGGTAGCGTGAGCGTCGCGGACATCTAAGCCGGCTCGTTCGCGGCTCAAACCGCCAGGACCAGTACTGCTAAGGTGGCGCTTGTGGGCGATTTCGCTAAGCGGGTTGGTTTGGTCCATAAACTGGCTGAGCTGACTGCTTGCAAAGAACTCGCGTACGGCAGCAACGACGGGGCGGGCGTTAATAAGCTGACCGGGGGTGACGGTCTCGATGTCGCACATGCTCATGCGATCGCGGGCATTGCGTTCCATGCGCAGCAAACCAATGCGGAATTGACGTTGGACCAATTCGCCGACCATTTTGACGCGGCGGTTGCCCAAAGCATCGATGTCATCGGCAGCGTCTTGCGTGTTGTTAAGGCGGATGAGCTCCTTAATAATAGCGACGAGGTCGTCAATGCGCATGACGCGGTTTTCGGCGGTGTTAGCTATGTCAATGCCAAGACGTTGGTTAATTTTGTAGCGGCCCACGCGGCTGAAGTCAAAGCGCTTAAAGTCAAAGAACATACGCTGGATTAATTCACGGGCGTTGTCAACAGTGGCCAAGTCGCCGGGGCGCAGACGGCGGTAAACTTCGATTAACGCTTCGTTGGCACCTTTGGCTGGATCTTTGTCGAGCGTGGTGTCAATGTAGTTTATGTCGCCTGTGTCGACATCTTTAAAGAGGTCTTTAATGGCAGTGTTGGTCGGATACGCTAAGGCGCGCAGCAAGGTGGTAACAGGAATTTTGCGGCGGCGGTCAATTTTAACGTACAAAACGCCGCTTTGGGCGGTTTCGAATTCAAGCCATGCACCACGGCCTGGGATAACTTTGGCGCCGTAGTAATTGCGGCCAGCAGCGGCATCAGCAGTAAAGAATACGCCGGCCGAACGGATAAGCTGGCTGACAACAACGCGTTCCGCACCGTTAATAACAAAGGTGCCGCGGTTAGTCATCCATGGGTAGTCGCCAAGGTAGATTTCTTGCTCTTTAACCTCGCCAGTTACTTTGTTGGTCAGTTCGATTTTGGCTTTTAGTGGCGCTTCAAAACTAATGTTGTTTTCGCGCGCTTCGATTTCGCTGGTTTTGGGCGTTTCAAAGTGGTAACCCTTAAAACGTAATTCAAGTTTTTGGCCGGTGTAATCCTCAATAGGATTAATTTCGGCAAAAATCTCACCCAAACCTTCTTCGACAAACCATTTAAAGCTGTCAGTCTGGTGGGCGATAAGATTAGGCAGCGCGAGTGCTGTGTCGTCTTGTGTAAAGAGGACACGAACAGCGTCGGCTGGCTTTGTGCTAGCTTTGGTGCTCATCCAAAAATGCCCCTGTCGTTTTTTAGTTATTTCGTGGCACTTCCGCGACATAAAAAATCGCGGCCCCGAAGATCCACTAGGTAGGTCCCATAAAAACCGCTGGCCAAGCGTTGTATGAGTATAAATTACCTACCTTACACTACTTCTTACAATGTATTATGCGTGAGTTTTCCACTGCCGTCAAGGAGTTTGATAATTTTATATTGTATAATTTGCAATGGTTTATTCAAAAGTCAACGTCCGCCCTGTCGTTTGGCAACAGGGCGGACGGCGACGACAACTACGCGGCGCGGCGTAGTTCATCAAGCGTAAGGTTGCCCTTCACCAGAAGCATCGGTGTTTTGGCGGTGGGCGCGACGTAGAGCTTGGCCTCGCTGGCCGGCGGGATCACAAAACCGCCGAAACCGTTGTTGGGATTCGCGAGAATGCTCAGCGACCGGCTGTTGTCGGGTCGCACCAGCGTAAACGGCCTTTCGAACATAGCCGCGTTTTTACTGTTGCGGATGATGTCATGCGCGATCAGCCGCAGCATCGCAACGCCGAGGTGCCGCTGAGCCTCCGGCCTTTGGTCATCCAACCAGTAAGCCAGCCAGGGACCGACGGCAACGGGCGGCGGGTTTGATTCTTCGGACTGTTCGCACAGCTCGTCTTGCTCGACAGTCGCCACACCAATGGCCTTTTGGCCATAAAAAACGATGTAGGCGACGAATTTGCCGCCGCTGTCGCGCATTTGCTTCAGACGCTCCCACAGCAGACCAGTGACGGTGAGCGGCGTGGCGTACCGCTGGGTTATGCCCGGGAAATCCGCCTCGAGGCCAGGGTTGCCCTGGACAATTGCGTAAAGGCGCGATCCGAGCTCCCAAAAATTAAGCCCCTTCCAATCCAATCGAGCAACGTCCAAACCGGGGTGCACATTCGTGTCAGACACAGAACTGCCTCTCGCTTGAGTGTCGCTTGTGGCCTATTTTAAAATAATTTTGTGTAAAAAGCTAGGCCTCTGATCTCATACTACTCGGCCGAGGGAATCTCTTGCTTTCCCTAGAACCTAAGATTTTTCAATAATGCCGTCAACAACACCGTAGCCTACGGCTTCTTTGGCAGTCATCCAAAAGTCACGTTCCATATCGGCGCGGACTTTGGCTGGTTTTTGGCCAGTGTTTTTGGCCATGATCTCTACAAGCAATTCTTTGGTGCGGATACCTTCTTTAAGGCTAATTTCCATGTCGGTCATCATGCCCTGCGTGCCGCCGCTCGGCTGGTGGATCATAACGCGGCTGTTTGGCAGCACAAAGCGCTTGCCTTTTGCGCCAGCACTTAGCAAAACGGCGCCCATGCTGGCTTGCATGCCAATGCCAATAGTTTGTACGTCGGGCTTAATAAAGTTCATTGTGTCAATAATTGCCAGGCCGTCGTATACGCTGCCGCCAGGGCTGTTAATGTAGAGGCTAATATCTTTTTTAGGATCTTCGTAGGCCAAGTGCAAAAGCTGGGCGACTACCAAGTTGGCCGTGTGTTCGTTGACTTCTTCGCCTAAAAATATAATGCGTTCGTTTAGCAAGCGGCTGTAAATGTCGTAGGCGCGCTCGCCCATTGGGTTGCGTTCGATTACTGTTGGTACGAGGTAGTTTTTTGGATTCGTCATAGTACTTTAATCATAAAAAATTAGCACTCGCGCGTCAAGAGTGCTAGTCACCGCCAGCGCCTCAAACGGGCGCTGGCGGGACAGACAACAGTTACGTGGAGGGCAAAGACCAGTTAAAAAAGAGGTACGCCGCGCCAACGGCAACGAGCGCGATCAAAAACACTGCGATCACGCTACCACACTGCTCATGGCGCAACTTGAGTTCGATCCTGACAAAGGCGCGCCCAAGACCAAACAGCGCACAAACGCTCGCCGCAACTGACAGCCACGCGCCGATATCCTTGCGAGTTTTGAGTTCAAGGGTATAGGTTGCATGAAGGTACATAAACAGTGCCAGGGCAAGTAGCCCAATAAGGGCAATCGCAAGCTGCCCAATGCCAAAAGCCACATTAAGTCGCTGCAACCACTTAGTCTTCATAACCACTCCCGTAGGTTTAAGTCTGCGAGTTTATTAAAACAAGGTTACTGGTTAAACGCAACCTACTTGGCGTTGAGTTCGACTAAACGGTCAACAGTTTTTTCGGTCATTAAACGGTTGGCTAAATCGCGGCGAGCTTCGGCGGTGTCGAGCTGTTTGGCAATTTCGGGCGACTTGCCGTAGCGTTCCAGCATGGCTTTAAGGCTGGCGTCGAGGTCCTCGCGGCTGACCTCAATATTCTCGATCTTGCTAAGTTCGGCCAAGGCCAGGCCAACTTGCACGCGGCGCACGGCTTGCTCGCGCACGTCTTTTTTAAGCCAGCCTTCTTTGGTTTGGCCTTGTTGCTCGAGGTATTGCTCGAGCGTCATGCCGCGATACATTAAGTTTTGGACAAAATCGCGCTCAATGGCAGCGGCTTGGTCGGTGACTAAAATTTCTGGCGCCGGGATGTGGCTACCCTTTACCAGCTGTTCGATAAGATCGTCTTTAAGTTTGTCGACGGCTTCGCGCTCTTTTTGTTCGGTCAGTTCGCGAGTAACGTCGGCGCGTAGCTCTGCTAATGTTTTAAATGGACCGGCTTTGGCGGCGAATTCGTCATTAAGTTCTGGCTTGACGATTTCTTTAATGGTCTTAACAGTCACTTTAAAAATGACTTTGGCGCCAGCCAGCGGTTTGTGATGATAATCTTTAGGGAAGGTCAGCGGCAGGTCAAAAATGTCGCCGGCTTTTTTGCCGACAATGCCTTCTTCGAAGCCCGGGATAAATGAATGCGAGCCAAGCACCAACTCATAATCCGTACCGGTTGCACCAGCTACCTCTTTGCCATCTGCATCAGAACCAGCAAAGTCGATTGTAACCTCGTCGCCATCTTTGGCGGCACGGTCAGCATCGTTTTTAGTGGCGAGGCTGGTTTGCAGGCGTTCAATAACTTCGTCAACTTCTTTAGCTGGTACGTCAGTTGTTGCTTTTGTCGCTTTTAGCTTTTTATAGTCGCCTAATTTTACGGCGGGCACGACTTCGACTTCGGCCGTAAATTCTAGCTCTTGGCCAGGCACAAATTTTGCCACGTCGACTTTTGGCTGGTCAAGCGGCATAATTTTTTCGGCATCAAAAACAGTAACAGCGCTTTGGTTGACTGCATCTTGCAAGATTTCTTGATTAACAAGGTTTGGGTCGAGCTGTTTATTAGCAACCTCAGCCGGCGCTTTACCCTGGCGAAAGCCTGCAACCTTAACGGTTTTTGCTAAGCGTGCAAGGGTTTTTTGTTGGATCGGCGCCAAGTCATCTGCGGCGAGAGTGACGGTAATTTGTTTTTTTGTGTCGGATAGGTTCTTAATAACGTGCTTCATATCTTATAAGTATACAGGGTGTCAGATGAGAATGCGAGCGTAAGCGTTTATTGGGTAGTAGCTACACCACATCATCTTCTTGGTGGCGATAATCTTTTATATTTGTAACCAGGCGCGCGAACGACAACTTGTGTTCTTTTTCGTTGGCCACGTCTTTTAGTGTGTACGTTTCTTCGTCTAGCTCTTTTTGACCGACAAATAAAATAAACGGTATGCCTTTTTTGACAGCAGTTTTAATTTGCTTGTCGATTTTGCGGCCGGTTATGTCGAGTTCGGTGTTAACGTCTTCGGTGCGCAATCGGTCTGCTAATTTTTGGGCGCCTTTAAGCGTATTGTCGCCAAGTACCACAATGTAAACTTCGGTAGCGGTTTGCAGGGTAGGAATGAGTTTGTGCGTTTCTAAAAAATCTTTAAAGGTGACATCGCCAATTGCAAAGCCGGCAGTTGGCACCGGATCGACGCCAAATAACCCGACCAAGCCATCGTAGCGGCCGCCGCCAAACAGCGAGCGGGCGTTGTCTGGGTTGGTGTCAAAAACTTCAAACACAATATCGGTGTAATAATCGAGGCCACGCATAAGGCCAATGTCGAACGTGGCGCTTTTAACGCCATGTTCGCGCAGTAGCGTAAACAGCATCTGGACTTCGCGGATGGCGTTTGAGTCTAAAATTTGCTTTGGCAAGTCGCCCATACTTTTAGCGGCAAACAGCTGGGCGATTTTTTTGAGGCCAGATTGCACTTTTGGCTGGTCAAAGATGTCGGCGGCTTGGTCGCGGAATTCGGCCGGAGTGATTTTGTCTTTGCGGTCAAATAATTTAATCATTAGCTGCGCCTGCACAACGTCGAGTTCCAAATATTCGGTCATCATAAAATTAACCAGGCTGCGGCTGTTAATTTTGATGGTGTACATTTTGTCGGTGGCGCCAAATGTTTTCATGATTTGGTCAGCCATGCTAATAAGTTCGACTTCGGCATCAATGGTGGCTACGCCAAAAATATCGACGTTAAGTTGCCAAAACTCACGCAGCCGACCGTGCTGCGGGCGTTGGTAGCGCATAAAGTTGGCCACAGAATACCAGCGCGCCGGATAGGTCACTTCTTGCCGACGCGCGGCGACCATGCGGCTGACGCTGGGGGTCATTTCGGGACGGATCACGACTTGCCGGTTGCCACGATCAGTAAATAAGTAGCTTTCGTCGTTGACGATTTCTTGACCAGTTTTAGCGGCGTAAATGTCGAGCGGCTCTAAAAGCGGCGCCATGTATTCTTGGTAGCCATAGCGCTGGGCGATTTTGCGCCACACGCTAAATAGGTAGTTTTGCACGCGCATGTCGTCGGGGTAAAAATCGCGCGCGCCTTTGTAGGGTTGGGTACTGAGCATTGCCATAAGTGTTTTCCTTGCTTTATTGTAACAGAATATAAAAACGCCGAGGCTTCCCGGCGCGTTTTTGGTAGTCGAATTTTTGAGTACGAAAACTAGCCGAGTCGCGCCGGCTGAATATGTGAGGGTTGTTGCAAGTGTTGCATCATACGCGTAAAGAGTAGCATGGGTAGATCAGAGTTTCAAGTGCTACCACCCCGCGAGCCTCGTCAGCCGATCCGCCCCGTCGGCTGCCACTCGCGGCTTCGCGATCCTGAGCACGACAATTGGCAAGCAGGCCTTGTTTAGGCGTAACTCCATCTGTATAATGGCCTTAGTTTCCCACAAATTTTATGCGCGAGTGGTGGAATGGTAGACACGCATGCCTTAGGAGCATGTGCCGTAAGGCGTGGAGGTTCAAGTCCTCTCTCGCGCACCAAGTTAAAAGCTCAGCCATTAGGTTGAGCTTTTAACTTGGTGAGACCTTGCGCGTTGCGACAAATTAAGCGGCCAGGTATAATACTCACGTCTCGTCCAACTAGCAAGGGTAGAGCATGAACCTAAAGAAGGCTGCGTTTGTTTTTATGGGTGAAGACCCGCCGTATTACGGTATTGTGTTTAAAGACACAGCACCTGATGAGCTTCGGGCAACCCATACCGCGCTTGCTGTAATCGGGGTTGCGTTAACAGATCCTGTCACCTACCACGATAACGATGCTGTGATATGTGTCCGCGTGCGTCAAGAGGGCGCCGAGTCCACTATCGCGCGCCTTAAAGAGCTAGTGCAACCAGCATTACCTATAACGGTTGTGACGCTTCATGTTACAGTACAACGTTGCGGCACAGATACTCACAACGAATGCGAAACACTTTGCGATTTCTTGCCCGGTTTTGAGCCTCCTGACATGCATAATTTTAGGATGTTGTACAACGTTCAGATGCCTAAAGTGCCCGTTACGCAACTAGTATCGGCCGACCAGAGCAAAAAACTAGCGGGCGGCCACGCCTGCGTAATTGCATTCAAAAATGCGTTGCAAGGTATGGGCGTTTTTGTCCAAAGCGTTGACTATCATGCAGACTATTGCTGCTTGTAGTGACGAGGCACGGCCAGCTTAGTGTTCAAAACGGCGCTAGGTTGGCCATTGGCCTTGCTAGCAGAAGTAAACTAACACTAAACAAAGCCGCCCAAACCACGGGCGGCTTTGTTCGTTAAATCTCGGCTCGGTTGGTTTATACTGGCGGTTTCGGCAGCACGAGTGGCTTATTTAAATAATCAAGCTTCCCCTGCGCGAGCATCTCCGACTCGATTTTGTCAACTCGACGCAAAAAAGCCTGAACCCCCGGTAGGTTATCGCCCAGCCTTTCGATCAGCTCACAAAGACCAGGCGGAGGCTTTAGAATCGTCATACGCCCGTGGTTTGGCGCACCTTTTTGCAGCCATGACTTATAGAGGTTTTGCCGCATGCCGGCCGCCGCGACTGTATACTTGTCGTACCCACAACCAAACAACTCGTAAAAATCTTGCAACATGTATTTTAGCTGCAGTTGCGGTCCTACAAATCTATCGCCGGCCGCCAGTGCAACAGCGACAAAAACCATCGCTCGTATACGTTTGTTGCGTCCTGCGATGTCGTCGGGTGTAAGCGTGCCGAGCAGGGCAGCTTCGACGATTTCGTATATATTCGGTTTGGGAGCCATGCCAACCAATCTGTTTTTTTAACGAACCAACTAACTATATACTAAAGTTAGTTATCACGACAATTTATACAATAAAATTAGCAACCTAAAAGGCAGCCCACCTCAGGACTGCCTTGATTGGTAGAATGCAAGCGCCGCATCTCCGTATAATCTCGTGTCCACCACAACAACTCCATTAACGGTCGGCGCCACGCCTCTACCTGGGTATGATAATACCATAAGCCCGTTGGGTTTTAAATGACAAATTAACAACGCAATTGTGGATAACTGCATGTCGTGGTATGGCGGGTCCGCAATTATAAGATCAAATTTTGCGTGAGGGTTTTGCCCGCTCCACGTACGACAATTAGCTTTTATTAATTGCACGCGATCGTCCACACCGAGCATCATGATATTTTTGGCAATTATTTTTTGAGCCACGCGGTCTTTTTCGAGCGCTAGGCTGCTCGCTGCGCCGCGGCTCACGGCCTCAAAACTTATGGCACCACTACCGGCAAATGGATCGAGCACGGTCTTACCAGCAAGATCGCCCAAAATATTAAACAACGCGCCGCGCACGCGTTCGCCCATGGGGTGGGTCGCGGCGCTGTCTGGGGAATCAAAAAAACGTCCGCCCAAACTGCCAGCAACAACACGCATGCGCACGGCGGCTACTCCGTTATGCCTTGCGCTTTGGCCGCGGCTTCGTACCACGCCAGAGTGATAACACGCACAATTTGAGGCGCCAGCACCTCGCGCGTTTCGCGGCCCAAGTTACGCGTCCAACCGGTTTGGGTAAACCGATCGTACATTTGCAATTCGTAGATATGACGTGCCGCGTCTTTAAAAATAGGAATAACGCCGGTCGTAAGCACTTCTTTAAGGTCATCTTGCGATGGCCGTCCGCGTCGCAGTCGCAGCGGCGCAATAATGGTCGCCACGCCCCATTCATACAAACCATGAGTGGTCATAACACCTTTGGCGCCCCAAACTTCCCAGTTTTTAGCCAGCATTTCGATTTTGCTATCGCCTTCGCCCTTGACGATTAATTTATCTTTAATACTGGTACGAGTTTCTAGCCCTTCGCCACGTAATTCCTCTAGACGTTCGGCCAACGGGAAATGGTGCGCCGGTGTTAAGCCATCGGCAATTGCATGTGCCTGCCACGCTGCTTCAAACGCGGCTTTTTCGCGCCGGCCAGCTTTAAGCGCTGCGGTCAAATTTTTACTGTGCTGCTCGATCATTTTTATAAGCAGCGTATCTTTGGTGTCGGTCGGATCGTAATAATGCCACGGCTCGTCTTGCGCTGGCGATTTGCTTTTAATGCCATCAGGCCCGTTTTTGCCTTCGAACTGTAAAATCTCTTTAATAGTCGGGAAGTTAACGCCAGGCAACGCAGCTTCGAGCGCCCGACGCGACACGCGATCGAGCTTTTGATGTGCGCCAATTAAGCGACCAGAATGGTTACGTAGGGTTGTTCCAGAATACATGTTAGTTTAATTTGGTTAGCCGCCGGTAGCGGTTAATTTGTTGCCATAACTGTTTGTATTTTACCAGACTTACGTCAGTTGCAACGATTTTTGTGGCCACATCGCGCGCCTTTTTAAGTAATTTGGTGTCGGCCAGGTTGGCAAATGACAGATTGAGTTCGCCGTGTTGGGCGCGACCGTAAATTTCGCCAGGACCACGTAATTTGAGGTCGGCTTCGGCTAAGTAAAAGCCGTCTGTGGATTTTTCGAGTTCACGTAGGCGTTGGCTGACCGATTCAGCAGTGGTCGGAATAAGGTAGCAATAACTCTGCTCGCTCCCTCGCCCTACGCGGCCACGCAGCTGGTGTAGTTGTGCCAGACCAAACCGTTCGGCGCCTTCAATGGCCATGACGGTGGCGTTAGGCACGTCCACACCGACTTCAATAACAGTAGTACAAATAAGTAAATCAAGCTTTTTGTCTTTAAAGGCGCGCATCACCCGTTCTTTTTCGTCGGCTTTTAATTGGCCGTGTAGTAAACCAAGACGGCGATGTTTAAAAATGCTTTTTGTCAGCCGCTCGTGCTCTGCTTCTACACTTTTTAGCTCGGCGTCTTTACTGTCGGCCACCACCGGGCAAACTACGTAAGCTTGGCGGCCTTTGGCGATTTCGGCATCGATATGCGTGTACACGGTGTGGCGCGCTAGCGGTGAGACGACTTTTGTAGCGATTGGTTGGCGGCCTTTAGGGAGCTCATTCAAAATTGAAACCTCGAGCTCACCGTACACCGTTAACTGCAAGCTGCGCGGAATTGGCGTAGCAGTCATGCTTAGCAAATGCGGCATGCGCGCACCTTGTTGCAGTAGTTCAGCACGTTGGGCAACGCCAAAACGGTGCTGTTCGTCTATGACAACCAAGCCCAATTTCTTAAACACATTATCTTTTTGAATAAGTGCGTGCGTGCCAACTACAACATCGACGTCACCGTGAGCAACATGTAACTTAGTAGCCTCTTTAGCCTTGGGTTTTGTTGAGCCCACTAGTAATGCCACGCGCACGCCCATTGGCTCGAGTAAATTCGCCAGAGACTGCGCATGTTGCGTAGCCAAAATTTCGGTTGGCGCCATAAATGCGGTTTGCAAGCCAGCTTTGGCGACCATAAACGCGGTCATGGCGGCGACGGCGGTCTTGCCAGAGCCAACATCGCCCTGCAATAAACGATTCATAGGCGAAGCGCCGGCGATATCTTGGCAGATTTCCCACACCGCGCCACGTTGGGCGTTGGTTAGCGCAAACGGCAAGGCGCTCGTGAATTGCTTGGCAGTTGCGGCATTAAATGGCACTTCCCAACCCGTTAAACTGGCGATGTCTTTTTTGTTGTAGGCGCTGGCAAGCATCAGCGTTAAGACTTCTTCAAACGAAATACGGTTTTGGGCTTCGGTAAGCCTTTGGCTCGTTGTTGGAAAATGAATTTCGCGCAACGTATCATTTATATTGAGCAATTTTTGGTTGGCCACAAGCTGCGGCGGCAATGTTTCTGGCAACATGGCCATTAGCGGCAAAAGCTCGTGCATAACTTTGCGGATTTGGTTCGATTTTAAGCCGACCACCATGCGGTAAATTGGGACGATACGCGCGGTGCTGACGCCGGCGCCTGCTGCTTGTTCGGTCGCCGGATTTTGCAGCACGTAGCGATTACGCTGCAGATCGTAAACGCCCGAAAAAAAGTATTCGTCGCCTTTTACCAACTGCGCCGCGCGGTATTTTTGATTGAACCACACGGCGCGCACTTTGGCGCTGCCGTCATTTAAAACCGCTTCGGTTATATGCAAACCGCGGCGGATGTGGCGGCCAGTCGCCGATTCGACCGTAGCTTTAACCGTGACTTTGCCTGGCGTTAGGCTGGCAATTGGCGTGATGTGCGAAAAATCCTCGTACCGGCGCGGAAAAAAGTACAATAAATCGCGCACGGTCTTGCAGCCAAGCGCAGCAAGCTTGTCTGCGAGCACCGCGCCCACACCTTTTACAGTACTAACCGGCGCCTCAAGCATTACACGATTTTTACAAAACGGCGTTTGCCGGCTTGCAGCAAGTCGCCTTTAGCCAGTGTAATTTTGGCCATGGTGACTTTTTGTTGGTTGAGTTTGATGCC
>DATIJQ010000021.1:0-5700 GCA_035478375.1 Saccharimonas sp. (SeqCode)
TGATTTTATGGTATTATAAACACGCGAATTTTACTTCGTGCACGTCTCGCGTCTGCAACAACGCCAGGTGGGATGGCGGTAGTTTTGCCTGGTGACCTTGTTACCGCATGGAGGCAGTGATGAGTAAGGCGACATTAAAAAACGTGGCTGAGTTCGAAGGCATGTACGTGGCTGATAGGGTGCCGGTTGCATCTTGCCGCAGGCCTCATCCAGACGATCGGCGCACGCCCAGCTATAGGCGGCCGTTAACTCAGCTGTCGCACCGTTCGGTGCGGGTGTACGGCGTTGACGAGGCTTCGCTCATTTTTACGCGAAGGGACTCGTTGTTTACGGCGCCGCATGGCTTGGGCTACGCGTCAAGCGAGTTTAAGTACATGCTTTCGTCGCTGAAGCCGTTCGTGGCTGTTGGTTTTACCGATGACAATAACGATCCGTCGTACGGACGCTGGGCAACGTGTCATCGTCGGTTGTTTGTGCCGCGGCAGATCAACAAGGGTGAGTTCGGCCAAAGGGCGCCGTTCGATGGCGAGCCCCGCATTTTGCCGAGCGACATGCTAGACCCGACGACGCTTCTTGACCACCCGCGTGAGCTCAATTGGGTGGGCCTGGATGAGTTAGCGGCGTTGACTGGTTTGAAGCCAGCGACAATTTTGCGCGAGTTCGCCGGGTTTTCGCTCTCCACATGGTATGAACCCAATGTGGTTGTGCGTGATCCCAACGGTAAACTGTGGCGCGTCTACTCTGACATGTTACAGGGCAGTTACCACTCTGGCGAGTTGCAATGGGGTGGCGAGGACGCTGCTGTTTTGCTCGATGAGCAGTACAGTGAGTTGTTAAATCGTCGTCCGCGCGGCTACGCCGTTACGCAGACCTTTGCGTTTGCCGTGTTGCGCTTGGTGCAGTACGGCTACCAGTGTGGGGACGGTCTCCCCCAAGGTGGCGTGCTGCTGGAGGTGCCTATGCGTGATGTGCCGACGGTGGATGAACCGCTGCCGGTGCTGTCAGGCGAGGAACTCCGTGAGCTGCATCCACTCAGTGTGAGCCGACCCACCGCCTTGTCTGAAGCTGCGTTTTGCCAGGTGGCTGAGGCAGCTATGGGCTACGCCGACTGGACCCAACGTACGACCGAAGACAGTCTGCTCGAGGACCTGGGCTCGCGCTTTAGTATCCGCCGGCTGAGTGGCTTTGGCGAACGTTTAGTCGTCGCTAGGGTTTACCTGACCCACGGTCACGCCAGCGATGCAAGGCCTCACCAATGCTCCGGCATGCTGGTCGTGCTTCCCGACGGTTCGCAGGATGTTGCTAGTGCCATTTTGCGGTTATGGTTTACGCCGGATGGCGTTCACCGTATGACACCCGAGGGTTCCAAGGGTGGGCTTTGCCCGCCTGAGGTCCCGAGCGACATCGCGCCGGTGGTCAAGCGCTTTTTGCTTGACCTCGGCTACGACGTGTAGCACATACACCCTACGTGCAACTGCTGGTTGAGCAGCCCCCCCTCAACCAAGCCGCGTACCCTTAAGTGGGGTGCACGGCTTTTCAAATTCCAAGATAATTATGTACCATAAGAAGTATGCATATTCCGCTAAAAGGCTTAACTCACCAAGAAGCGGCCCGGCGCCTGGCTAATTACGGCCCAAACCGGGTGACAGCAAAGCGCCGCGGTTTTTTGGCTAAGCTTGGTGTAAAATTGCGCTCGCCCATTACCATAATGTTAGTTGTTGCCGCGATATTATCGTGGATTGATGGCAAATATTTTGACGCCGGCGTTGTGCTGTTTTTGCTCATCCTTAACGTGGGCATTGAATTTTGGCAGGAGCATCGCGCCGACGCTTCGCTCGCTATGTTGCAACAAAAATTGGTCGTGCAATCGACTGTGCTGCGTGATGATCAGTGGCAACAATTGCCGGCCGAACAAATTGTACCCGGCGATGTGGTGCGTGTTGGCGTTGGCGATGTGGTGCCGGCCGACCTCCGCGTCGAACAAGCCACCAACGCCGGCATCGACCAAGCGGCGCTGACCGGTGAGAGCTTGCCGGTCACTAAAAATGTTGGTGACACGGCGTTTTCGGGTTCGTTTGTTACCACTGGTCAGCTAGCCGGAACGGTCACGGCCACCAGCATGCACACGCGGTACGGCAAAATTTTGCTGGCGGTGCAAGGGGCACACAAACGCAGTTTACTCGAACAGGATGTCTTGCGCATTGCGCGGTTCTTGTCGTACATCAGCGTTGGCGCTATGGTCATTTTAGATGTTGTACTAGTATTTTGGGCTAAAGCGCCGTTTACTGAGTTGCTGCGGCTCGATCTCAGCCTGGTCATTGCCGGCATTCCGGTAAGCCTACCAACCGTCATGGCGCTGATTATTAATGTCGGCGTCATTGCCCTGTCCCAAAAAGGTGCTGTTGTGCGGCGGCTGTCGGCCTTACAAAATTTTGCTAATGTCACGCTGCTCTTGAGCGATAAAACTGGCACGCTCACCGCAAATAAATTGAGCGTCGCAAACATTATTGCCTACGGCGACGCCAGCAAAGACGACGTGCTGCACCTGGCTGCAACCGCCGCTCAGCAACAAGTGCGCAGCGTCATTGACGATACAATTAAAGCTGCGGCCAACGCCAAACATTTAAAACTTATTGAGGTTGACCACGCGGTTCCAGCCGATTCTGTGCGCAAACACAACACGGCGATTGTTGGCAACACCGCCATTGCCAGTGGCGCGCCGTTTGCCGTATTAAAGTACATTGACGCTCCGACCGCGGTAAAAGAACAGTGCAAACATGACGTGGCCGAAGCCGCCAAAAACGGCTACCGCACGCTGGCCATAGCCCATAATAGGCACGGCACGGCCGAAAAAGACATGATGCTGATCGGACTTTTGCTACTGGCCGACGAACCGCGCCCCAGCGCCAAAACCGCCATCAGCTTTATGCGCCGCGAGGGCATTACCGTTAAAATGGTCACTGGCGACGCGCAGCCAATCGCCCAGCGTGTTGCGACTGATGTTGGCATTGCGGGTGCGGTTGCCGGCCGTGCAGAATTCTACAACACAACCGAATGGCTACACCAGCACGGCGGATTAGCCGAAGCGCTGCCCGAAGACAAACTGGCGCTGGTCAAAACGTCGCTCCCCACCAATGTTGTGGCCGTCACCGGCGATGGCATTAATGACCTGCCCGCCATGTCTGCCGCCGATGTAGGTATTGCTGTGCAAGGAGCTGTTGACGCCGCGCGCTCAGACGCCGACATAAGCTTGACTCGCGCCGGACTCAGCGCTATAAAAGATGCCATTTTGCAAGCGCGCACTATTTTTGCGCGGTTGTACAATTATTCGGTTTACCGGATTTCTGAGAGCTTTCGCCTGGTCGTCAGCATTGCCCTGCTTGGCATGATGTACGGCGAGTTCCCGCTGACCGCGCTGCAAATTATCCTCATCGCCTTTTTAAATGACATCCCAATTATTTCGCTGGCCTACGACCGCGTAAATGCGCCGCACCGGCCGGCCAAAATCAACGTGCGTGAGCGGTTTATAAAAAGCACAATTTTTGGATTGACCGGTGTTGCAAACAGCGTTATTTTGTTTATCATCATGAATAATGTGTGGCACTTGTCGCTGGCCGCCATACAGACCGCCTACTTTTTAAAGCTGACTGTGTCGGGCCACATGCTCATTTATGTAGCGCACACCGAGCAAAAATGGTGGCGGTTTTGGCCAAGTAAACAAGTCATAATTGCCACCAGCGCTACGCAACTTTTGGCCACGGCGCTGGCGTTGTTCGGCTGGCTGGTGGCGGCGATTCCGTTGTGGCTGGTCATTGTGGTGTGGGCATGGTCGTTTTTGTGGATGCAGATTGCCGAGGTTACAAAGCGGCTAACGCTTGGCCGCAAGCTGGTATAATCGGTAAGGCTCAGCTACAAGACTGCGTGATAAGGAGTTATTTTTGCCTGCCTACCAAATGAGGTTAGGAAACAGCACTGTTTGGAGCGGCGTTATGCACGCGACAAACAACCCTATCCCCAGTGCAGAAGAACAGGACCAAATTAATGCAAAAGTTGAAAAGTTAGGTGGCACAAAGTCAGATCTGAGGCTTTACGAAAAAGATGACAGCGGCTGGCAGCTTGTCGACACCTGGCGCTGGTATTTCTAACCCCTGTTTTTACTGAGCCCCTGTCCCCCACTCGCGGGGACAGGCAGTAAAATGTGCGCTATAATAAAGGCATTAACGGAGGGTGGTAAGGTGCGAAAAATTTTAGCAGCAGGATTTGTGGCGATTGCCTTAGTGGCGTCGCCATTTTTTGCCGGCGCGGCACACGCGCAAATTGGCGTGACTGGTACGACGCTTATAAGCGCGACGCCAAGTGGTAGTCTGGGCGATTCTGTTAATGGTATATCAACCATTACGCCAGATGGCCGGTATGTTGCGTTTGTCTCGTCGTCAGACAATATGCTTACCGTTCCTATTGCGACCGACGGCGGCCCACAAGTATATTTGTATGACCGGCAAGCGCACCATATGGAAATGATTAGCCAGGCGTTGGACGGCAGCGCTGGCAATCCTGACGCCAGCACGTACCCGGCGCTTTCGATCAGTAACAATGGTCGGTATGTGGTATTTAATTCAAGCGCAACCAACCTAGCGGCCGGGCAACCACAACCCCCGACAGCCTACAACAGTGTATTTTTGCGCGATCGGCAAACCGGCACGACGACCTTAATTAGCAGCGGCACGGAGGACATGTTCGCCGGTGGCCAAGCAATAAGTGGCGACGGCAATCTTATTGTCTACAGTAATTTTAATTCTTGGGTGAGTGGTGGCGACCAAAGTGGCGCGCTGTCGTATGTGTACAATCGCACCACTGGCGTTACGACGCAGTTGCCCGACGGTGCGGTATTCCCCCGCATTAGTTACGACGGTAATTATATAACGTACGTTGCCCACACTACCGTCCAGCAGACGCGCCCCGGTGTTTTTGCCGGTTTGTTCCGCTACAACATAGCGACTGGCGTAGCGCAGCAATTTACGCCGACCATTGCGAACGAAACAAGTGGTGCGGTGCTTACCCACGACAACGCGAATGCCGTATACGCCACGACTAATTTTCAGACAAGCGCGGTAGATTTAGTAGAGACGACTATTGCGACGGGCCAAACCACAACGCTTGTCGCGAATATCTCACAAAATCCATATTTAGTTAACGAGGCCGATAGTGTTTCGTTCAGCGCAAATGATCGCTACATGAGCTACAGAAACCACACCACTAACAACCAAGATTTTGTTATGGATATGCAGACCGGCCAGCAACTTTTGGTGGTTAATGGCGGTAATTACCGTGTAGGAACAGTTACGTTGACTGGCGATGGCTCGGAGCTCGCATACGAAAGCGCGCAAATTTACGTCGCCAAAATTCAACAAGTCAAACCCGCCGCACCAACTGGTTTGACCGGCACTACGCCGACCAATAATCCGGCCTTAAGTTGGAACGCAGTTGACGGCGCCACAAGTTATAACGTGTACCGCGGCGGCACCAAAGTTGGCACAGCTACCGGCACAACATTTAATGACACGGGCGCAACCGACGGCACATAAAGTTACACCGTTACGGCGGTTTCTGCTGGATTAGAAAGCGATCAAAGCAGCCCAGTCACAATAGTGGTGGACAAAACGCCGCCAACAGTCAGCAAACCAACCATGAGCAACCGGC
>DATIJQ010000022.1:0-4478 GCA_035478375.1 Saccharimonas sp. (SeqCode)
GTGTTGCGGGGGCGCCCGCGGTGGGAGATCAGTTGGTGACGGTGTTGCGGGGCATCTCCAGGTAGGCCTTGGCCACCGCCGGGTTCACCTTCACGGTGTAGGCGTGGCCGTGGACCATGATGTTCGGGCTCGCCCACTGGAACCGCGCGATCGCGTAGCGCAGGGCGGCGAGCAGCTTCTTGTCGGGGCTGGTGACCCCGACGTTGAAGAAGGTGGGGTTGATGCTCTCGTCCGCCCTCGTGGCCGCGGTGATGGTCACTCTGGTGTACCCGAAGGTCTGGCCGCCGAGCTGGTGCAGCCCCGAGTCGAAGGGGTTGTTGTCCGTGGTACGCTTCGCCAGCTCGGCACTGTAGCGGGCACGGCACTCGCCCACCATCATGATGATGGCACCGAGGGTGCCAGCGCGCTCGATGGCCTTCTGTCGACGCGTCCTGGAACCGAACATTGGATCGTCTCCCGTTTCCGTAGTTTGCAGGGTGCTTGCCGTGGCAAGTTATCCTGCGTTGGCTATCAATTATGATACCATCTTACTGCATATTTGTCAAATAATTACGGGCAAAACAAAAACAGCCACTTGGCTGCTTTGTAGGTAGATAAATTCGAACGAACGCACCCTGCACGGGGAGAGCTGGCCAAACGCGCCAGCATGCAGGATGCTGTGCGTTCGTTAGTTATTATTGCCAAACTTCTCGGGAAAAGTCTCCTGGTACTGCAGAACACGGTTGAGCTTGGAGAGGGGGACCGTGGCGTCGAAGGAGTTGTTGTTGAAGACCTCGACTTTCACGGCCTCGTGTCTCAATATCAGCGTGCGACAGGCGCGGAACAGCTCGTAGCTGCCAGCACTGACATACACTTTCATGAAACCGTCAAGGCAACCGGCCACAGAAATGGGGCTGAACCTGACCGCAATGAGCTCCCTAGTCCTTTTGGGGAAGTTAGCAGTCCATGCCAGGTCGATCATGTGCCCTGCTTCCAGGACCTCCTTTTTTCTGATGGCCGCATGCATTTCGGTGGTCATGGTACGGCGCAGATCGTTCAGAGTTCTTTCGAACTTGTCGAACTGCACCTTCTCGTAGTTCTTCAGACCTCCCATCTTGACAAGGTCTAAGAGTTCCTTGATAAGGTCTAAAAGTTCTTTGATCCAACCCACGGGCGTCTCCTTACGTGCAGGGTGCAAACCACAACTGTTGTTGAGGTGTATATATTTTAGCATATTATGCTTATAATGTCAATAATTGGTGCAAACAAAAACAGCCAAAACGACTGTTTAATAAATAATCTGGAACAAACGCACCCTGCACAGCCAGCGACGGCTGCACGGCAGAGTGCGTTTGCCCGCTGGGGGAAATGGTTCATGGTTGGCGTCAGCTGTACGCCAACTGGAGTTTCTTGGTTTGAATGACGCAGGCAAAACTCGTCCTACAGCCGCGAACCGCACGTGTCGTTTTTACCGTCGAAGTGCTGATTAAGGAATCGACCAGTGCCAATATTGCAGCGCACGTGCCGGCGTCGAGTGTGTCGACGGTCAACTGTAACGCGTGGCGCCGTACCGTTTGAGTGCCCTTTGTGATCGCCCGTCTGTTGCTCCGGATGTCAGACACCCTGAGGGTGGTCGCGCCAAAAGATTTTTCGGCGATTAGTCCGCGCTCCCACACTGAGCTCCGGTCGCAGCGTGCAGCGTGCTGTTCGAAGCCCGCGACCGCATGCGTCAGCCACACAATCATCTCGCCCATCTGCCTGAGCGCGAACGCATGCGTTTTGGCTGCGTCTTCCAAGGAAGCCATCGCATCTCCTTACGTGCAGGGTGCGTGCCAACAGTAGTTTTGTTGGTTGGAGGCTAATAATATACTTTTTGTCTACAATGAGCAAGCCCGATTTGTCGTAAGGCTTGGCCAACGGACAATCCTTTGCTATACTGTCGCCAGAGATGAAAATTATAGTTGTACCATCTGGGCTTACTTATGCTGCGCCAACGGGGGCGTATGCTTAGCGTATTTGCAGCAAATGGTCCGAGCGTTCCCCTGGCTGCCGAGCCTGTTTTTCATGTTGGGCCGCTGGCGGTTACTAACTCAATGTTGTTTGGCGTTATTACGGGCATTGTCGTGATTATTATTTTTATGGTGGCGGCACGCAAAAGTACACTCAAACCAAAGTCAAAATTCAGCTTTGCTGTCGAGAGCCTGATTGATTTTTTGCTCAACATCGCGGTAGAGAACTTTAGCAACCGCAAACAAGCCTACAAACATCTACCCCTGTTAATTACGCTCTTCACTTTTATTCTATTTGCTAACTTGTCAGGTTTGTTCCCGGGCGTTGGCACGGTGGTTGTGGCAACGCAAAATGGTCAGATCCCCCTGCTCCGCGCATTTACGACCGACCTTAACGGCACGCTTGCGCTGGCCGTTTTAACCATTGTTACCGTACAGTTTTACGCTATTAAAGAGCTTGGCATTATTGGTCACTTAAAGCATTATTTTACCGATAAACCGTGGAACCCAATGAACCTTTTTATAGGCCTCATAGAGGTCATGGGCGAATTCATCCGCATTTTAACCCTCAGCATGCGTTTGTTTGGCGTCATTTACGCCGGCGAAGTTTTAATACATGTTATGGGCGAGTTGGCTGGCAATTTTGGTTGGGCCGCAATGACGCCAGTCTATTTAATGGAAGTGTTCTTTAGTGTTATTCAAGCCTACCTGTTTATTATGTTAACTACCGTTTACCTCAGTATTGCGACCGCCCACAACAGCGACTCGCCAGAGCATGAGGATTATAAAGACCATTCAAACGCCACTATTAAACCGGCGACGGATGTAATTAAATAAGGACTAAAGGAGTTTTTATGCAACAAATTGACCCCAACTTGATTAAAGGTTTGACCATCGCCATTGGTGCGATTGGCCCAGCGTTAGGTGTTGGTTTAATTGGCGCCTCGGCTGTTAAGTCGATTGGCCGCAACCCAGAAGTACAGGGCAAAGTCCTGTCGGCCGCCTTTATTATGGCTGGTTTGGTTGACGCCGTTTTGGCCTTTGTATTGTTAATCGTGTTCACCACAAGCTGAGGTAAGCGTGCCCGTGTTACTGCCGCTCACCCATTTTGCAGATGACGCGAGCGCTGGCGGTTTGTCAGCGCTGGGTTTGAATGTGCAATCGTTTTTGTTCCAGCTCATCACCTTTATTATTGTGCTGGTTATTTTGCGTCAGTTTGTGTTTAAGCGTTTGGTAAAAACGTTAGATGACCGCCGCAAAACGGTCGAAAAAAGCATTACCCAAGCCGCCGAGACCGAAGAAAAGCTTAAAAAAGCCGAAGCAACCATTGCCGACATGCTAACCGAAGGCCGCAAACAAGCCGACGACGTTATTGCCGCCAGCCATAAAGAGGCCGCGCAAATGATCGAAGCCGCCGAAACCAAAGCTGCTGCCCGTGCCGAGCACATCGTGGCCGAAGCTAAAAGTCAAATGGATGTCGAGATCGCCAAAGCCCGCACCGCCCTTAAAGCCGAAACCGCCCAACTTGTTGCCCTGGCCACCGAACGCATTATTGGCGAAAAACTCGACGCCAAAAAAGACGAGGCCTTAATTGCCAAAGCTTTAAATGGCGCTAAAGGGACAAACAATGGTTAAAATCAGTCGCCGCCGCATTGCTCGCGAATTTGTGCGCACTCTGCGCGAACAGCCGACACACAAAAGTGTACTTGTCCGTCAGCTCGCCGCTTATTTAATTGATACCAAACAAACGGCGCAGCTTGATTTACTACTGCAAGATGTAGCCGACGAACTGTACGTGCAAGAAGGCCGCTTAAGTGTTGACATCCAAACCGCCACTCCTGCCAGCCAAGTCACCAAAGATGCCGTCACCCACTTGCTAACCAAAACAACCGGCGCCAAAAGCGTTGACGTTATGGCCCATACCAACCCCAGTTTGCTCGGCGGCATTATTGTACGCACACCTCGCCAACAACTCGACGCCAGCGTGCGACGCCAGCTTAACCACATTGCCGGAGGAATACAATGATTAGCGTAAAAGAATTATCAACTGAGCTACAAGCCGCCATTGGCCAGCTCAAAAGTGAGCAAGGACTCGAAGAAACCGGCATCGTCACCCGCGTCGGCGACGGCGTGGCGTGGGTGTACGGGCTAACAAATGCTGGCTTTAACGAAGTCTTACAGATCGCTGGCACCGACGGCAGCACTGTCGAAGCCTTTGCTCTCAACTTAATGGAAGACGAAATCGGTGCCGTGCTGCTTGGTAACGACAGTCAAGTCCGTGCCGGCGCTCGCGTCAAACTAAAGGGCAACGTTTTGACCGTACCGGTTGGGCCGGAACTTTTGGGCCGTGTCGTTGACCCGTTGGGCAATCCGCTCGATGGCAAAGGTCCAATCAAAGCCAAACAACAGGGGTTAGTCGAAAAGCCAGCACCTGGCATCATCGCTCGCAAAACCGTCGGCGAACCAATGATGACCGGCATTATGGCCATC
>DATIJQ010000023.1:0-24154 GCA_035478375.1 Saccharimonas sp. (SeqCode)
ACTCCCTCGGTGCGGCGGCGCTCCCACAGGCCGCCGCACCAACAACGTTTCCACAAGGGCTGCTTGTCAGCTCACCATTGGTTTTAAAGTTTAAAGCCAGCGGCGAGTAAATACTACAATGCTAATTTCAACCCCATACGCTATACTTAAAACACGTATGGGACAGGCGCTTTACCGCAAATACAGGTCGCGCTCGCTGGGGGAATTGGTGGGGCAGGAGCACGTTACGCAAACACTCGACCGAGCAATCAAAGCCGGTCACATTAGTCATGCCTATTTATTTACCGGCCCGCGCGGCGTGGGCAAAACTAGTGTGGCGCGCATTTTGGCGCACGAGATTAACGGCTTGCCGTACAGCGACACGCCGCATTTAGATATTATCGAAATCGACGCGGCCAGTAATCGCCGTATTGACGACATCCGCGACCTGCGCGACAAAGTTTACATCGCGCCAACAAGTGCCAAATATAAGGTATATATAATTGACGAAGTCCACATGCTGACCGGCGAAAGTTTTAATGCGCTATTAAAAACATTGGAGGAACCACCAGCGCACGTCGTCTTTATTTTAGCCACGACCGAAGCCCACAAACTGCCAGCAACAATTATTAGCCGCACCCAGCGGTTTGCGTTTAAGCCCGGCGCGCCAGACAAAGTCGCCGCACACTTACGCACAATCGCCGACAAAGAACAGATTAAAATTGATGACGACGCGCTGGCGCTGATCGCCGAGCACGGCGACGGCAGTTTCCGCGACAGCGTTAGTTTGCTTGACCAAGTTACCAGCGCAGCAACAGATAAAATTACGGCCGATAACGTGGCTGCGATGCTTGGTTTGGCGCCGAATGCAAAAATTCATGGTTTAGTCCAAGCAGTGAAAGCAGGCGATAGAACAGCAATTGCCGCCACGCTTACCGAACTCGCTGCCACAGGCGCCAACACCAGTACCCTTGTCGCGCAGCTCAGCAAGGCGCTGGCCGTTGCCGCGCAAACACAACCACATTTATATGCAGTTGTAGACGGATTGCTTGATGTGCCACGCGCTTATAACCCCGATTTAAAACTCTTAACCGTACTTATGCGAGCCGCACCTGCCGCGGCGCCAGCTCCAAAAACTGCACCAGCTTTGGCTACAGCGCCAGCAACAATCGCCAGTGCGCCGGTCGTTAAGCAAAAACCGGCCTCAAAACTCGCTACCAAAAAAGAAGAACCGGCCGCTACACCGGTTGAGCTGCCGCAAAGCGAACCACTTACCAACTTTGACAACGAAGCCTGGCACAAAATTTTGGCGGCAATTAAAAAAACTAGCCCGCCACTATTTAGCGTTGCCAAGCAGGCTCAGCCGGTATTCGACGCCAGTACTAATGAACTCACGCTACTTTTTAAATTTGCGCTGCATCGCAAAAAATTAGACGACGTCAAACAAAAAGCCGCGCTGACCCACATTTTTATGACCGAACTCGGCGGCGCGCCAACCATAAAAACCGATGTCAGCGTCGATGCCCAACCGCCCGGCCCACCACCAGCCGACCCAGCGCTTGCAAACGTCGCCAAAATTATGGGCGGCGGGGAGATTATAGATGCCTGAACAACGCAAAAAACCAGCCGAAAATAAGCGACCAAAAATACCCGAAGGTAAATTGCCGCCTCAAAACCTCGACGCCGAAATTAGCATTTTGGGCGCGGTTTTAATTGACGAAGACGTGCTAACCCGCGTCACCGACAAACTCCACGCCGACGATTTTTACGACCCGCGCCACGAAACCATTTTTGACGCGATGGTCATGCTGTACGAACACCACAAACCAGTTGACCTCTTAACGCTTTCTGATGAGCTCAAAAAAAAGGACACGCTGGAAGCCGCCGGTGGCGCCGATTATTTAACCGAACTGACCAACCAGGTCCCAACTGCCGCCCACGCCGAAAGTTACGCCGAAATCATCACCCAAAACGCCATGCGCCGCCGCTTAATTAAAGCTAGCGGCAACATTGCCGAGCTTGGGTTTGACGAAGCCAAAAACAGCGATGAATTACTGGCCAGCGCCGAAGCCGAACTATTTGCCGTGTCTGACCAAGCCTTGCGCCAAGAGCTCACCAGCCTCGAGCAAATCTTGACCGAAAGCTTTGACCGCATGGAAGAACTCCACCGCGACAAAAGCAAAATGCGCGGCATCCCGACCGGCTACCGCGACCTCGACAACATGATGGCCGGATTGCAGCGCAGCGACCTGCTCATTTTAGCCGCCCGCCCGGCAATGGGTAAGTCCACCTTTGCGTTAAACTTGGCGCATAATGTGGCCGTGCAGCAAAAACAGTCGGTGTTAGTATTTAGCCTTGAGATGAGTAAAGAACAGCTCGTCGACCGCATGTTAGCTGACGAAGCTGGGGTTGACGCCTGGAACATTCGCACCGGCAACTTAACCGACGACGACTTCGAAAAACTAAGCCACGCCATGGGCGTTTTAGCCGAAGCGCCAATTTTTATAGATGACACGCCGGGCATGAGCGTGCTAGAACTGCGCACCAAAGCCCGCCGCGCCGCCCACGAACGGCCGCTTGGCCTCGTCGTCATCGACTACTTGCAGCTTATGAGTGGCAGCGGACGCAGTAGCGACAACCGCGTGCAAGAAATTTCCGAAATTTCGCGCGGACTAAAACTTGTGGCGCGCGAACTTAACGTGCCAGTTTTGGCGCTGAGTCAGTTGAGCCGTTCGGTCGAAAGCCGCACGCCGCCAATTCCACAGCTGTCAGACCTGCGCGAATCAGGTTCCATCGAACAAGACGCCGACATTGTTATGTTTTTGTACCGCGAAGATTATTACAATAAAGAAACCGAAAACCAACACGTCACCGAACTACTCATTAAAAAACACCGCAACGGGCCGACCGGTACGGTTGAATTGTACTTCCACCCAGAACGACTCAAGTTTATGTCGCTGGACAAGCACCGCGAATAAAAAATAACGCCTTGCGGCGTCTTAAAACTTGGGGTGTTGCCCGCGGACGACCAGCGAATGCCGGCCGCCCGCGGGCGGGTGCCCACCCTCTACACCATCTTGGTCATGTACTCCGTGATCTTGCGGGTCACCTGCTCGTCGGCGTCGTGTCCGTGAGCGGGCTCGACGAAGACCTCGATCGCCTTGCGACCGTAGAACGAGGGGTCGAGGTGGCGCACGCCGCCCACTCGCTCCATCTCCCCGATGTGGCCGATGTCCCAGCGGGTGAACGGCAGGTTCGCGTAGAACTGAGTCAGTCGGTGTTCGCTGACGCGGTTGGGCCCGGTGACGATCGTCGCCAGGTCTTCCGCGACGCAGTCAGTGATACGCGTCACGTACAACTCGTCGGCCACCTTGCCGCTGACCACGAAGGAGCTATCGGTGATCTTGCCGATGTGGAGCGGGTACTGAGGGCTGTTCTGCCCATCGAGTTCCCCCAGCACCGGCAAAAGCGCCTGGAGTCTTCGCGCCAGCTTGAGGCCGGGCAGCAGGAGCTCGCCCTTCAGAGCGAGGTGCGCGTCGACCTCGAACCGACGGCGGCCATGGCCTTCCCAGATGTTACGCAAAACCTTCACTTGAGTCACCTTCCGGTAGTGGTGTTGTCTACGTCAAATATTATATCACCGTTTTCATAAAAAGTCTATAGTAAACAAAATATAATGTCCCTCAACGCAAGGCAACATCTTTATATACTTGGAGCTTGCGCAGTGAGACCCGCGTGCCCGTTAACTTGAATATCCAATTTTATATGCTATAATTTACGCACCGCAACAATCGTTGCGGCACCCTACGTCACTTTGAGGGGCTTATGAGTTCGATTGAATTGCCGTTGACACTAGTGGCGCAACACCCGACGGTCATTCCGGCCCATCATCGTATCGTCGCTGGTGTGCAGGCGATTGTGGAGTCTCGCGACCCCATGCTTGTCAGGCCCAATCCCGACGTCACGCCGGCACAAGCAGAGGCGATCACGCAGGCTATCGACCATCTCATGCAGTACCACCCAATCGACCCCCGCATCGCGTCGACCAACGAATTGTGTCGACTGCGGCACGAGGAAAATCTGGAGAGCTGGGCGCAACCCATCTGGAGAGCGCGGGCAGAGGCCACGCTGAGCCGGTGGGGGCTCACCACGCCAACGCTACCCGAGTACCTGTACGTGATCGTCCGCGCCGTCAACACGGCACGTGCCATCAACGAACTGCCCGACAGCTCACCCGACCGGACCATACTACGCGCGGCACTGGGCGCCGACACGCACTATTTGCTCGAGAACGTAGGCATGCCCAAGGGTCCGGCAACCGCCGGTGCGCACAACCGCAACCCTGACAACTGGGCCAAGGAGGCCTGGCTCCAACTGGCGGAACACCTCGCGCAGAAGTACGACAGCTGACGTAGGGACACCCCGCGGCCGCACCGGTCGCGGGGCCCGTCCCCACATTTTCCGCCACTTTGGCGTTTTATTTTGCCCAAAAATCACAAGCATTTTATTCGCCACCACGCCCAGGGTGCGATATACTAAATGCAATAGTTATGAACATTCGCCCCCTACCTGAGTGGACTTTATACCGGCTACGCTACAAATTAGCGTACGCCGTGCTTACCGTTGTTACTTTGTGTTTGCTGCTGGTTTTTAGCAATGCAATTCCGCCGGGTTTAAGTAATGACGAGCAGCAAAGCGTCATTGCCTCGAGCCAGGTAACGTTTACCCAACTGCCATCAGAAATTATTGATCTACCGTTCCATGCCCTGCAAAAACTCAGCGTACAATATTTTGGCGTTACGCCAATGGGCGTCCGGTTGCCGACACTTATTTTTGGCGCAATAACAGCGCTATGTACCTGTTTAATGATCCGCCGCTGGTTCACTAAAAACGTGGCGCTGGCTGCCAGCGTTATTTTTGTGACATCAGCGTGGTTTTTAAGTTTAGGTCGTCTCGGTACACCTTTTATTATGGTGCCGTTTTGGACAAGTCTACTGCTTTTGGCCGCCACCTACGTTTCGCAAGAGACAAAAAATTGGCGGTGGTGGCGCGTGGCGTTTAGCATGGCGGCCGCCGTTTCAATTTATACACCATATATGGCGTATGTGTTTATTGCTGCGGCGCTCGCGAGCATTGCCCAACCGCATCTGCGCTACCTAGTCCGCGAGAGTAACAAAGTTAACTTATTTATTGGCGGTTTCTTTTTTGCCATTTTACTGATTCCGCTGGGGTGGGGAGTGTACAAACATCCAAGCGTGGCGCGCGATTTGCTGGCTATTCCTGCTAGTTTGCCTGATCCAATGCAGTTCTTGCGCGATTTTGGCAAAGCCCTTAACAACTTGTTTAACCCCTTTAACCTAACCACCGGCGTTATTATTACGCCAGCGCTCGCATTGGTGCAAACTGCCTTGTTGGCCTGTGGTGGCTGGCGGTTGTTGCGTGATTTTCATTCTGTGCGTGCCCATTTTTTACTTATCTGGGCCGCGCTGCTCGTACCCATTATTGGCTTTAACCCATCTGGTATTGCCGTACTTTTGGTGCCGGCGATTATGGTTATAACTATTGGTCTGAACCAAGTCGTTGGTTATTGGTATCATATTTTTCCGCGCAATCCATACGCTCGGTTATTTGGATTATTACCGCTGGCGCTGCTATTGTTTACCATTGTGCAAGCCAGCTACCAACGCTACGTATATGCCATGTTGTATAGCCCGAGCGCCGGCGCAGCATTTAGCCCTGATGCGTTTTTGGCACAACAAAATATCGCCAAAGTTGCGAGTGCGACCCCGCTAGTTATTGTTACCGACGATACCCATGTGCAATTCTACCAAGTCATGGCTGCGCGCCGGCCAAACACCATGGTAACAACTGGCGCGACTGCTAACACGAGCACATTGCCCTCATCTGGTGAATGGCTTGTGCAGCCCGAACAACTACATTTTGTCGCTGCTAACCTGCCAGCTAAACCCAGTTTGCAGCTCGTCGATGACCGCAAAGACAACGCCCTGCGCTTTAACGTCTACCAGCGCTAGCCGACATCTGTTATACTATAACAAAAGGAGTTTTACCATGTTTGACCAAGCCAAAATGATCATGAAAGTTAAAAAGGCGCAAAAAGAACTCGCCAACGAGATTATAGAAGTCGAGGCCGGCGACGGCGCCGTTGTTGTGCGCATTACTGGTGAGCAAAAAATCAAAAATATCGCTATTGACCCAGAGCGTGTCGACCTCGAAGATATTCACGAGCTAGAACGCTGGATCGAAACCGCCGTCAAAGACGCCATCAACCGCTCCCAGCAAGTTGCGGCCGAAAAAATGAAACCACTCATGGGCAGCCTTGGCAAACTTGGTCTGTAATTTGCCGTGGCAACGATTTTACCAAAAGCGTTGACGCACTTAATTGATGAGCTCGGCAAATTGCCGGGCGTCGGGCCGCGCACCGCCGAAAGATACGCATACGATTTGCTGCGCCGCGACCCCAGTGTTGCAACCCGTGTGGCCGATGCTATTGTTAATTTGCACGCCAACGTCGCGTACTGCCCAGTCACATTTGCCTTGATCGAAAAAGGGCAGGAGGTTTCGCCGCTGTATGCCGACCCCGAACGCGATAAAACAGTTGTGGCCGTCGTCGAAGAACCGCTCGATGTCGTGGCACTAGAACGCACCGGCCAATTTAAAGGCACTTACCATGTGCTGGGCGGGGTGATTTCGCCCATCGATAATATTGGGCCGGAGCAGCTCCACATTAACGAGTTACTTGAGCGCATCGATAAAGACAACGTTAAAGAAGTCATTTTAGCCACCAACGCCAGCGTCGAAGGCGAGTCAACCGCGCTTTACTTACAGCGTCAGCTCAGCGAAAGACCCAACGTCAATATTACGCGACTGGCACGCGGCCTACCGGTTGGCGTCGACTTAGAATACGCCGACAATATTACTTTGGGCCACGCGCTACAAGGTCGACGCACATTGTAGCTCTTACACGCTTCATCTGGTAAAATAAGCCAGTAATGACCATTCAAAACGCACACCAGGCCGACGAACTTGTTAAGGCCGCAAACCATATTGTTATTATTCAGGCCGAAAACCCCGACGGGGACAGCCTGGGCAGTTCGCTGGCACTCGAAGCCATTTTTAGCGAACTCGGCAAAAAAGTCACCATGTACTGCGCCATCGACATGCCCGGCTATTTACACTACGCCCAAGGTTGGGACCGCGTAACAGATGAATTCCCACGCGATGCCGACCTCACCGTCATTGTTGACACCGCTAGCAGCGCCTTAATGGAGAAGGCGTTAGTGTCCGAAAACCTGGCGCGCATTACCGCGCACCCCGTGCTGGTCATCGACCACCACGCCACCGCCAGCGATTTGGCGTTTGAGCACGTGGCAATTAACGATTCGCACGCCGTTGCCACCGGCGAGCTCATCTTTTACCTTGCAAAACAAGTCGGCTGGCCGCTACCCAAAGACGCCTGCGAAAATTTGGCGATTTCTATTTTAGCCGACTCGCTCGGCCTTATTACCGAAGGCACCACCGCCCAAAGCATCTACGCCCTGGCCGGTTTGGTCGAAGGCGGCGCGCGCATTAGCGACATCGAAACCCGCCGCCGCGAATTCATGAAAAAGTCGCCCGAAATCTTAGCTTACAAAGGCCGCTTGCTGCAACGCATCGAATATTACTTAGACAACGCGCTGGCCGTTGTGCACATTCCGTGGGACGAAATCCACGATTTTAGCGCGCAATATAACCCGTCAGTTTTAGTGCTCGACGAAATGCGCTTAGTAGAGGGCGTGCGCCTCGCCGTCGCCATAAAAACCTATCCAGATGGCAAATTAACTGGCAAACTCCGCGCCAACCCAGATGCAAAAATCGCCGAAACAGTGGCAGCGTTCTTTGGCGGCGGCGGGCACCCGTATGCGGCTGGGTTTAAAATCCATGGTGATACGCTCGAACACATAACAACCGAACTCATCGGCGCAACTGACAAAGCGTTAAAAGATTACGACGCGCGTTAGTCTTCCAAAACGTAGTCTAAAATTGTATAATATTACTCGGCTCCTTCACAATTCGACAATTTTTGAAGGGAAGTGATGTTTGGTGCGTACGCCGCGGGTGTACCAGCGGGCTTGTCTCGATAAGCTGGAGGAGATCCGCAACCAGGGTCGCAAAAAGACATTCGTTATCATGGCCACCGGCCTTGGTAAAACGTTTACGTCGGCCTACGAAGTTAAACGCTTGCTCAAAAAGGCGCCAGGTAGAGTCCTGTATTTGTGTCACAGCACATATGTACTCGACCAAGCGCACAAGGAATACGAAAGTATTCTGGGTAGCGACTACAGTTACGGTTTCTTCCACGGAACCGAGAAAAACCTGCACGACGTGGACGTTCTGTTCGCATCGTTCCAGACCATGGCGTCGTGGCGGACGTTGTTTGCAAAAAACGAATTCCGCTACATCGTTGTGGACGAGGTGCACCGCGCCCAAGCTGCAACCTTCCAACCGACGGTTGAGTATTTCGACGCCGACTTTTTGCTTGGTCTGACCGCGACGCCGTACCGCGGCGATGGCTTGAACATTGCCGATTTGTTCGGCGAGTACGCGTTTAGGCTGGAGCTCTTTGAGGCTTTAGCCAAACGCTATACCTGCGACATCGACTACCGCATCATGACCGACGAGTTGCAAAACTTGGAGGTTCTTGACACGCCTACCGGCAAGCTCAGCATTAAGGAACTGAACCGCAAAATCTTCGTACCAAAGCGGGACGAAGAAATTGCGCGCATCATCCAAGAAAAGGCCGCAGCTCACACCAGAAATCCACGGATTATGGTGTTCTGCGCGTCGATTCAGCATGCCGATAACATGGCAGCTCTTATGCCAAATTCGGTCGTGCTGCATTCCGACCTGTCGGACAAAAAGAAGGATGAGGCGCTCCGCAAGTTCCGTTCCGGGGCAGCAACAACCATCATCACCGTCGACGCTCTTAACGAGGGTTTCGATGTGCCTGATGTAAACGTGGTTGTGTTCTTGCGCTCGACCTGTTCGCTGCGAATCTTTTTGCAGCAGCTCGGACGTGGCGCGCGGTGGGTTAAGGGCAAGATCTTGCTGGCGCTCGACTTCGTCGCTAACTGTCAGCGGTTTGAGATGATCGAGCAGTTGCAGAAGGGCGTGAAACGAAGTCTCGAAGCTATCGGCACCGACGAAGATGATGGTCTCGAACCGCTCGAAGGCACCTCTGGACGAGCGGAAGCGTTTACGCTCACGCTTGATGGCGTAAGGTTTAATGAACGAGTATGGAAGATATTCGATGTAATAGAAAAGGTACGCCTAGGCTACACCGTGGAAAGCCTATCGGAACAGCTTCTACGCAAGGCACAACAGATAGGACGTGCGCCGACGAGAGATGAAGTTAATGCCGATCCGGAGATGGCGTCCGTAGATACCTTTACGAATATTTTTGGAACCAACTGGAATAGCGTACTTAAAACAGTCGGGCTAGCCTTAAATCTCAAGGTTGGCTATACTAAAGCCGAGCTCACCGAACAGCTTCGAAATAAAGTAAAGAAACTCGGTAGGACGCCTTCAGGGAAAGAAGTCGACGCCGATCCGGAGATGGCGTCGACCGGAACTTTTCGTAATGTCTTCAACACTACCTGGAATGGTGTTTTAAAGGAGCTGGAACTTAAGTACATTCCCACAAAGGATGACCTCATTCGGCAGCTTCGCAGTAAAGCAAAGGAATTGGGTAAGAACCCTACACAGGGCGATGTCAAAGCTGATCCGGATATGGCGCCTGTATATACTTTCACACAGACCTTTAAGAGTAGCTGGAATGGTGTATTGAAAGCTGCTGGATTTGAAGTTGCCATACAGCCTGATTACACTATTGAACAACTCACTCAACAGCTTCTCCGTAAGGCAAAGGAGTTAGGTAAAACACCCACGACAGAAGAAGTCGATGTCGATCCAGAAATGGCATCGTCAGGAGTTATTAAGCGCGTTTTTGGAACAAACTGGAATGGGGTATTGAGGAGACTAAATCTTGGTATAAATCGTCGCAACTATACAAAAGAGCAACTCACTCAACAGCTACTCAAAAAAGCAGAGGAATTGGGCAAAACACCAACAATAGATATAGTTCGTGCGGATCCCGAAATGGCAAATCCGATTACATATATGAAAGCCTTCGGAACTAACTGGAGTGGTGTGCTAGAGGCGTTGGATCTCAAAGTCAACATACGGAGGAATAAAAGATAAACGTCACACCCAGAGCTTCTTCGAAGATCCAAAAGCTCGGCTATAACAAAAAATTTGCAACTAACTCTTCAAAGTCAAATGTTTAAGAGCTCCCGCCCGGCGACTGCAATGTCGCCGGGCAAAGAGCCTTGTTGGTTTACGAATCACGTAAAAATTTTACGTCGCTCGTGAGCTAATAACCTCTCCTCATATGACCCAAAACAGGTTACTATTAAACCATGCAATTATTCAATACCCTCACCCGCAAGCTAGAACATTTTACGCCGCAAACGCCTGGCGAGGTGACGCTTTACACCTGTGGCCCAACGGTGTACGACTACCAGCACATTGGCAATTACAGTGCCTACGTTCGTTGGGACACATTGGTGCGCACGCTGCGCGAGAGCGGCTACGCGGTTGATTGGGTCATGAACATTACCGACGTCGGCCACTTAGTCAGCGACGCCGACGAAGGCGAAGACAAGCTACAAAAAGGCGCCAAGCGCGAAGGCAAAACCGCCTGGGACGTCGCCAAATTTTATATGGATGACTTTTTGCTTGGACTCAAAGCGCTGAACGTGTTAACACCCACACATGTCGTGCGCGCCACCGACCATATTGCCGAACAAATCGCGCTTATTAAAACGCTCGAACAAAAAGGCTACACTTACATTATTGACGACGGCGTGTATTTTGACACCAGTAAATCGCCAGATTACGGCTACCTTGCACGGTTGGACGTAAAAAACTTGCAAGCCGGCGCGCGGGTAGAATTTAACAAGCAAAAGCGTAACGTAACCGATTTTGCTTTGTGGAAATTCACGCCAGCAGGCCAAAAACGCGACATGGAATGGGACAGCCCGTGGGGCAAAGGTTTCCCGGGTTGGCACATAGAGTGCTCGGTCATGGCCATGAAATATTTGGGCGAAACGCTGGACATCCACACTGGTGGCATCGACCATTTGCCGGTACACCACATAAACGAAATCGCCCAGTCCGAGGCAGCAACGGGCAAACAATTTGCGCGGTTTTGGTTGCACTGCAATCACTTAATGGTCGAGGGCTCTAAAATTTCAAAAAGCGCTGGCAACGGGATCTTACTACACAACTTAGCAGAACAAGGTTTTAATGCTCTCGATGTGCGCATGCTACTTTTGCAAAGTCATTACCGCACGCAAGCCAACTTTACCATGGACGGCCTGCGTGCCGCCCGCCAACGTCGCCTAAGTTTGCAGGCGTTTGCCGATTTGCGTTTCCAGACCGTCGAAGCAGGCGAGTTGAACGCCCAAAGCTTTACCGAAACACATAACGTTATGCTAGAAGAACTGCAAAATGACCTCGGCACACCAGACGCCTTAGCCGCACTCAGCACGCTTGCCGAAAGTGCACAGACATATTTAGTGGGGAGCGACGCCGCAAGGGCATTCGCTGATTTTGTAGCGTTCTTAGACCGCGTTTTTGGGCTCAAATTAGGTGACAGCAAAGACATTACCGTTGGTCAAAAACAGCTAATTACTGAGCGCGAAACTGCTCGCGCTGCAAAAGATTTTGCCAAAGCCGACACACTGCGCGCAGAGTTAGAAGCTCAAAAAATCACCGTCCGCGACACGCCACTTGGCACAATATGGGCGCGTAGCGACTAAGCTTCTTCGGCTTTGGCTTCGGCACGCGTTAAGCGATGCCATAGTTTGCGCTTTTGCGTTGCGGTTTCGGTAGGCTTATGCCTATGTTCCATGTAGTCGATTAAAATAACGCGAATACAGCCGGCAATCGGAATCGCGACAATACCACCAACCAACCCAAGCAAGCTAATACCAACCAAAATTGCTACGATTATTGACAACGCGCTTAGCGCAACCGTACGCGACTGCACTACCGGTTGTATAAAATTGTTTTCGATTTGCTGGTAGACCAAAAAGTAAACTAGGTAAATAACTGCTGCGCTCGGATCGCTAAATAGTAGCACCAAAAAGACAATCAGGGCGCCTAATGTTGAGCCAACAACCGGCACTAAATCGGTCAAAAATATAATGCCTGTCAGCGGAATAACAGCGGTCAGTGGCACTTGGAAGAACGTGGCCAAAAGTAACAACGTCGTAAGGCCAGCGGCTGCCGAAATACTTGCCACAAGCACCTGACCATTGACGTAACTCGCCACAACGCGGTACATTTTTACGGCCAATTTTTGGTGGCGCTGCAATTTTTGCTTGTTGTAATACAGGCTCCACAGTCGGTCAAGCCATGTTGGGCCTTCGATAAGCATTAAAAATGTCAGTACCAGCACCGTAATAAGCGAAATTACTCCAGTCAAAACCGACGACACGCCACTCACAACCGAGCTACCAAGCCCTTGCGCCACGCCAGCCGCCTGTTGCTGTGCACCGCTAACCAACTGGTTGAGCTCATCTTGCAAATTGTAGCGGTTAATAAAATCAGCCGCAAAACCATGTTGCGAGCTTAAATCTTGAATGTAGCCAGGGAACGAACCAATAAACCGGTTAGTCTGATCAATAATTGGCGGCAAAGCAATATAAATAAATACGCCCACAACCGCGAGCACAATAATATACGACAATGCCGTCGCCAAAACGCGGCTGTGACCTGGCAATTTGCCCGCTAACTTACTGACCGGTGGGTTAAGTGCCAGCGCCAAAAAGAACGAGATCCCAATAATCGTCAGTGCAAACGCCAGCTTTAAAATCATAAAAATGACGACTGCAAACCCAGTTACAACCAGCAGGAGGCGCACGAAAGTTTTAGTGTCGACGTCTATTTTGAGTTTCATGTATGCCACAATTATGACAACAATAGCCTGCACTTACAAGCGCATTAATGCCCCAATAGTTGCTTGAGAGCAGCATACAGTGGTTTTTGTGTACCATCGGCACGGATGATGCCAAAAAAGTTTTCGTTTGTACCTTGGCCGGCACCAAGATCTTTGTACGTGTACCAAAACAGTGGACCAACCGATGGGTACGTTTTGTAGGCGGCAACTGACTGCTGGGCGAAATCGACTTGGAATTGCTCGTTAACGTGGTCAGCATGCAAGTCGGTACGGAAATTACCAGCCGCTACAACGTCACCGGGGCCGCCGGTTGGCGCACCATATTCGGTAGCCCAGATTTGTTTAGATTCGTCACCATTGGCGTTCATAAGACTGCGCAACGACACCGTAGTGTCGGCCATTTGCGACCAGCCACTCCAGTCATATATCACATTAGGTAGGGCAGGGTAGGAATACGGGTGGTCGCCAAGCGCATCAAAATAACGACCCGCACCACTGGCGTACATGCCAGCCAAAAAAGTGCGTGGCGAAATACTTGGCGTTTGGTCAGCCTGCGGCGACAACCCGCCACTAATAACGTGCATGTCTGGCGCTGTAGCTTTAATAGTTGCGTAGGCAGTTTTTAGTAGCGCAGCGTAGGCTGTTGGGTTGGGGGCGGGCTGCCAAAAGTCAGGGTTATTTGGTTCGTTCCAGATTTCCCAATAGCTCAAACCTTTAGGGGCGTAGCGTTTTACGGCGGTACGGGCAAAAATAGCAAAATCTTGCACGTTAGCCGGCGCACATTTTGGTGAATCTGCGCACTGGCTTTGGCGCGCCCACAGTGGCGTGTAGGCCAAAACACCTAACACGTGCAGGTGGTGGGCGTTTGCCGAGGCAACAATGCGGTCGTATGCCGCCCAGTTGTAGTCACCAGCACTGCTAGGTTGTACGACCGACCAATCAATATCGGTGCGGATCCAGGTAAAACCAATGCTGGCAATGTCTTGCAACTCGGCATCGAGCTGCTTTGGTGGCAGCGCCCACAGTGTATTGCCAAGAGCCATACCCATGGTTAGGGGCGTGCTTGGCGACTTTGTTGTTGGCCGAATAATTTGAGGTGCTAGCGCGCCGTGTGCGATCCGCGCTACGCCAGCAACAACCGCCGCAATACTAACGCCAACAATTACCACACCAATACCAACAGTGGCAAAATCATGACCAGCAGCAGTAAGTTTTTTCCGCCAGTTTTTATTGGCAACACGCAACATTCCTTCTATTATAGCCGAAAACGCATTTCGTGCTGGTATATCTTACGATCACCACGTATAATATGCGTGAACCTCAAAAGGACACTAGTGAAAGATAAATTAAAACAACTCCATAGCGACACTCTCGTGCGTAACTCACTCTATTTAATGGTCAGCACCGGCATTATGGCTGTGTTGGGCTTTGTGTTTTGGCTGATTAGCGCCCGCATTTTTTCGCCAGAAGCAATTGGCATTGCCACAACGCTTATTTCGGCTATGAACCTTATTTCGTATGTGGGCCTGCTTGGCTTTAACAGCACGTTTATACGCATGTTGCCGACATCTAAAAATCGCAGCGAAGAAATTAATACGGGACTCATACTCTCGATAAGCGGCGCTATTTTGGTAAGCATTATTTACGTTTTTTTGGTGCCGTACATTGCACCAAAGTTAGGTGTTATTCACGACAATTGGCTATACGGCGCAGGCTTTGTTTTCATGGCCGCCATGGCCACCGTCAATCTGTTAACCGACAGCATTTTTATCGCCTTCCGCGCCGCAAAGTACAACTTACTTATAGACGGCATTATTATGAGCAGCATAAAGTTAGCGCTGCCATTTTTATTAGTAGGTCTCGGCGCGTTCGGACTTTTTGCAGCATCCGGAGCCGCAGCGGCTGTCGCTTTGGTCTTAAGTATTATATTTTTAGTCACAAAATTTGGCTACGTGCCACGGCTACACATTAATAAAGCGACGTTGAGTCGGGTTATAAAATATTCGTTTTCTAACTACGTTGCAAACTTATTAAACATCGTGCCAACACTTGTTTTACCATTGGTCACACTTAACAAACTTGGTGCGGCGGCGGCAGGGTATTATTATTTGGCTTTTATGATTGCCAATTTGTTGTACACAGTCGTATATGCAATTTCGCAATCGCTTTTTGCCGAGGGATCGTATGCCGACCGCGGTTTGCGTGAACTTTTAAAACGCGCAACCGTCGTTTTGGCGGCTGTTATGATCCCGGGTGCCATTGTATTGTATTTTGGTGCACGTTTATTACTGCATGTTTACGGCCCAACCTACGCCGAGCAAGCTGCCCCGCTACTACAAGTCTTTGCAATTGCTGGACCAATGGTTGCACTGTACACAATCGCCAATGTTGTGCAGCGCATCATGAAACAAACCCGTGGGTTGATTATTGTCAACGCCGTGTACGTCGTAACCATTACCGTCTGCGCGCTGTTATGGGTCGGCAATGGTTTGGTCTGGGTCGGTTACGCGTGGCTGACAGGCCAGGTTTTGTCTGGCCTTACTGGTCTCGTTTTGGTGTGGCGACAGCAGCGGCGCGCTCGTTCACTACTCGCCGAATAATACTTGGCACGTCTTTGGCTTGCTGCACATAAGGTGGCAGTACTTTTTTGAGATGAGTCAAATAGCTTTTGCGCTCGGCTACCAACTGTTCAAGCAGCGTTTTGAGTTTTGGCGCCGTTACGGCTTCTATTTTTATAACCCACTTGTCTAGGTCAAGGTCATGCATAATGCCGCCGGTCTTGTGTTCGTATTCGATGGCGATGCACGGCACATAACTCGTAACACCAAAAATAACAGAATGGAATCGTGTGCCAATCAGGTAGTCAAGCTTGCCGTACATGGCTTTGAGGGTCAGATGATCGACGTGTTCGTCAACAACGATAGGGCGAATGGCACAAAAATCAGCAATACGCTTTTCGACAATGCGATCGTCATCTGCACGGAACCGTGATGTAACCTGCGGAATCAGCACCACGTTCATACCGTACTTTTGTTGCGCAAAATCAATCACTTTGGCCAGAGATTTTTCGTAAATAGTTTGTTGCTTTGCAGGCAGCCATTGGCGAGCCGTAATGCCAAGCACCGGCGCGCCCTTTTTTAAATTGAAAGGCTTAAAGACGTCGGGTTGGGCCGGAACTTCAAACGCAAAACCAGAGTCCACGGTTTTAAGTAAGCGGCTTGGGTCAACGCCAATACGCGTCAGCAAGTCGATGCTCGGCTGCTCGCGCACCATCACTAAATCGGCGGTGTTAAACATGGCGCGCACCCAACGTTCTTGGCGCTTATTGCCGTACGGGCCGTACGATTGTGGGCCCAAAATAACAACTTTACCAAGCCGTTTGCCAAGTTTGAGTGGCATCAGCCGGAAGAACACATTTAAGTCCCATCCAATGGTGTTTTTGCCGTTAATATAGCCGCCGCCCAACGAAACAACAACGTCACTGCTCATGAGTGTCTGGAGCTCAACGCGCACTTCCCACGGCAGCAATTCGTTCAACATTTTGTACAGACCTTTGGGGCCAATAAACCACACTTCGCCAATAAAAATGCACAACAATTTGCGTAGCACCCGGCGGATTGGGTTAATTGATTCTTCGCTCGTATAGCGGATAATCGCGCCTTTGTTTGTGACGCCTTCAAAGGTGTGGAATTTGCGTGGGTCTTCCATGCTATTTAATGCAATGTCCGCTTTAGGAAACGCCTGCTTAACCTGTTTGAGCATAACGCTCACCAGCGATGCGTCGCCGCCATTTTCGCGCACATAGGCATTTACAACAAAAATCTTCATATTTCTCCTTTGCTTTAATGGTAGACGCGCGAGCCGCCGTTATTGTAAATCAAGTTTTTATTGTCATCAAGGAATTGTATCGGGTAACTATAACTGATCAATTTACCATTATAATAGACCGTCGCTTGCTGCTTTGAAACCGTGGCGTAACCCAAAAATACGTAGGCGTTTTTGCGGACCAAGCCAGGGTAAACATCGTTGAGCAAATCTTGCTGCACGGCTTCTTGCACCTTAAAACTTGTGTAGCGGTCAACAAACACACTGTCGGTTTGGAGCTCTTCGGTGCGGGCTTTGTGTAAGACGCCATTTAGCCAGTCGGCACCCAACGTTTCTTGTTTGTGCGTATAATACAAATCATAATAAATGCCAGAATTAAACAGGTGCAGCTGCGGTTGGTAGCCGCCCAAAAAGGCTGTAAATACACCAGTCATAGTGGTAAACATAATTAGTACAGCTGCACAGGCAATACTAATGCGCAGGCGTTCTTTAATTTTTGGAATAACATACATGCTGCCAAGCACCACGGCAATACCCGCAAATAACAGTAGTTGTTGCAGCATACGTGACAGATCGTAATCAGCCAAAAGCACGGGCAAGGCAATCATGCCGCCCATAAGCAAAACGGCGCCGATGTGTAACGAACGCAACTCACTCGTCAGTTTATTATTAAAACGTTTGGCAAACAAAATAATACACACGCCAGCAACGACCATAAGTTGCAAAAAGCGTTCGACATTTGCGTGCAATGCATCGTTTATGGCTGCGACTGGTACGCCATGGTCTTTTAGCCATGTACCGAGTGGAGTTAATGGGATTTCGGGCGTGCCTTCAATCGAGAACTTGTACTGACTATACGTGCTTTTATCGTAAAACGCCGTATCGCCGTTGCGTTGGTGACTATACGCGCCCAGCTGTTCAAAGTAGCGATACAATTTTTGCTGGTCGGTTAATTTATTAACCGTGTCGTAGCTAAAATAGGTGTCTTGCGAGGGTGAATCGCCAGCAATTGCCTGCTGAATGTGGGTCATTGTATCAAAAAATACTTTGGTCAGCTGGCCCGAACTATTGGTCAGCTGCACACTCCACACAAAGCTCGCCGCAAACAAAATAATAAGCATGGGCAACGTAATAAGCGACTGTTTGGTTTTTTCGCGCCAGACTTTAAGGTTGAGCGCGCGGTACCATTTGCGTGTCGGTTTTACGTGATTAGCAATGAATCGAAGTGTCGGCTGAGCCACAACGCAAACAGCGATTAGCCCGAGCATGGTGTAGTTGGTAGAATAATGCGACACAATAACGCACGCCACCATCGCTAAAAACGCAATGCGGCGCGTCCACAAAGACAAACTACGATTAAAAATAAGCCACACCATAATACCGGCGAATAGCAGGGCGAGTTCTTGCCGGTTAAGCATCGGCATGTCAGTAAAAAATGTTGGGAACGACACAAAATAAAGCGTGGCCAGCAATGCCGTACGTTTAGCGGCGCCCTTTAAAAAGCTTTGACCCGTTAGCAGTACCAGGCATGGCACAAAGGCAAAAATAATCTGGAATAAAACTTTAAAAACATAGTAAGTTTGGACGTCGAGCAAACGATAAAAAACAGTCGGCAATAAGGTGACGCTTAAGCATGCATTGTAGGCATCTTTAGCAACGCCCATCGACCATCTGCCATTGGTAGTGGTTTGCATAAACAGACGAAATTCATGCTGAATATCGTGGCCGGTAATGTACCACCCACGTAACGACGTCATAAATAACAGACTCAACCCTAGCAAAAATACGGCAATAAATAACGTGCTTTGGCGCAGGCGGTTAGCCATATACATAAGGGCACCGATGTAGACGGTCATACCAACAAGCATAATGACAGTGAACAAATTACTGCCGCCATTATTGAGACTAGTCGAGCCCATAATGGCAAGGCCGACAAAAATAAGCGGCGTGAGCGCAAATGCAACATCAATGCCAGCGGGTTTTTTAACGGTGAGTGCATCCAGTTTAGCCTTAAATCGCCACTTGTTGCGCCAAGCAAGCGCAATCCATAATAGGACAACGAGCAGGCCAATTTCGGGAATTAACACAACCGTATCGAGCGGCCGGTTAACATGCAGCAATGGTAAAACGGCATTGCCAATAAGCGGCCAAAAGATCAGCAACGCCAAGCTAAATGCCAGACTGAACAAAAGTTTTAGCAGACCCGACAAGCGGTGCATGTTCAGCAAAAGGACAACAAAATAACCTGGCACAAACAGCAAGTACGGGAAGCCCACAATGTTTAGCAAACCGAACGGGCTATAATGTGTGGCTGCCAATGCGCCAAACAGTGCGCTCCATAAAACGGTGATGATGGTAAGTTTTTTGAGTGTTATTTTCATGCTTTGATACCTTTATACAACGCCACGAACTGGTCCACAACTTTTGGCCAGGCATAATGTTTAGCCGCAGCTAAACTTTTTGCCGATAAGCTTGTCAATTCTTTTGGATCGTTCAATATTTTTTTAAGGGCAACGGCGAATGTTTCTGGCCCGGGCTTTTGTACAAGCACGCCGACATTACGCAATAATTCTGTCAGGCCTGGCGCGTCGGACGCGACAATCGGCAGCGCGCTCGCCATAGCTTCGAGTGTTACCAACGACATGCCTTCGCGGTCGGACGGCACAACCAAAACGTCGGCGGTTTTGTAAAATTCACGCGTTTGGATGGGATTTTTGTAGCCGACAAATGTGATGTTTTTTGCGCCGTTTGCTTGCTTTTGCAATGCCGCACGTTGGTCGCCATCACCAACAATTGTTAGGTGTGTGTTTGGCAGTTTTGCCATGGCGCCAATTAAACGATCAACACGTTTTTGTGCCGCAAGCCGCCCGACAAATAATACCTGGTTTGCGCGCGTTTTGTAAGTGCGCGCTGGCATAAAATAATCTTCGCCAACGCCGTTTGGAATAATAGCGATGTCGTCGTGTTTACGCCCGTACGTTTGGCGAACAAACGCCTGCTGCTCGGGCGAAAACACCGCAACTTTGGTAGCACCACGGATCACCAAACGCAATACTGTCTTTTTATACGCCATAAAAATCGCGCCCAAAGGCCCAGACGGCTGCAAGTCTAAATGAAAGTGCACTACATACGGAACGCGCCGCAATTTACACGTCAACCACACGCGCTCAGGGAAATATGCCTGCGCCAAATGTAGGTGCACAATACTGTGTTTTGGCGTACGCCACAGGGCTAACGAAAAGCCTGGCGTAATTGGCGTGTGAGCAAATTCAAACGCCTTGAGCCGGTGAACGCCCAGGTTATTTGTCGTCAATTCTGCTGCAGCCCGCGGAATATTACTCGTCAAAACCTGGACGTTGTAATGTTCGGCAGCCAACCCAGTTGCCAATGCTTTTGCTACGTTTTCCATGCCACCCAAATGTGGTGGGTAGTAGCCGGCAACATGCACAATTGTGGGTCGGCTGCTATTTTGCAACAGCTCCAAAAATAAAGCCGTGCTGTGCTGCCATGTAAATATTTGAGTGACTTTTTGGTAGGCGTTCGTAGCGAGTTTGGCAGCTTTTTGTGGGTTATCGAGCAGGTCGACAATGGCAATCGCCAATGCTTCGGCGTCGGCGGGCGTAACAAGCAGACCGGTTTCTCCATCTGTTATAACGGTCGGAATGCCGCCAACATTGCTGCCAATAACCGGCACACCACAGGCCATGGCTTCGACTAAAACCATGCCAAAGCTTTCGGTTGCGCAAACGCTGGGCAAAACTAAAATATCAGCTTTGTGGAACTCGTCGAGCAAATCCGCGCCACGCAATGCACCATAATAAACGGTGTGGTCGTCGGGCACAGGCTCGCCCTCGCCAACCACGTGCAGCTCAACGCCAGGTATCATGGCGACGGCGCGCTGCAAAAATTCTAAGCCTTTTATGCCACTGCGAAAATTACCAACAAACAAAATACGGCGAGTATTTGGTGCTTTAGTGCGTTTTGGGAACGCCTGGAGGTCAACGCCCGGAGTAATAACTGTCGATTTTGCGGCATATTTTTGCAAAAAACCATCGCGCACAAACGTTGAGCTGCAGACAATACGATCGGCGGCGCGCAGCATGCGCGGCAGTAGCAACTTTTCGTATAAACCAATTAGTTCGTCGGCAATAAACGCGCGCTTTTTCATTGTGCCGGAATGGTAGGTGACAATGCGTTTGCGGCCGCGGGCAGCAAAGATGGCAATATCCGGTAAACCGGGTACTGGTGCGTGGGCGTTAACAATGCCGGGGTCTTCGGCGTGAATTATCTTTTTGATTTGCCAGTACCACGCCACATTTACCGGTGTGTTCATGATTTTAAATTGCGTGGGCAGACGGTGCACACGAATACCGTCTTCGTCGCTTACCTGGTGCGTTTTTACGTCAGCAGAAGTCACCACACTGACGTCGTAACCGGCGCTTAGTGCACCGCGCGCCATGTATTCTGCATACCGTTCAACGCCGCCAACAAGCGGTTTGTAGTACGGCGCGGCAATGAGTAAACGCGGCTTGTTGAGTCCAGCCAGCTCACCATTTACCGCGTACTGTACGTCGGCGTGCCCGCTAATGTAACGCAAAACTTCTTCTAACTTTTGCCAGTCACCATGTTGATCGATTTCCCAGGAATGGCCCCATAGATGGAAGGTGCCACCTTCACGCCTGGCTTTATCGAACATGGCTTTGGCCAAATTTTGCCACTGAAAATAGTAGGGAACTTTAAATGGATTATAGCCGGCGAACTTAAAAATCTTCCATAAATCTTGGTAGTGGTTGTAGGCATTGACGGTGGTGTGCGATTCTTGTGGCGCGCCGTTAATGCGGTAAAAATGCCGTTTGACAGTGCGGGCATAAGCAAAGCCAAGTTCCGCAGCCATAGCCACGTGGCGCTTAAAATAGTTACCACCTGGGTAGCAAAACGTGGTGACGGGTTTGCCTAACAGTTTTTCTAAGTAGGTTTTGGAATCGAACATTTCTTGCCGGGCTTGATCGTCGCTAACTTCGGTCAAACGTGGGTGAGTCATGGTGTGAGCACCAATTTCGAAATCTTTGGCGAGGGTTTTAATTTGCGCGTCAGTCAGCAAATCTTCGCGTGTAAATTCGCGGTCGCGTGGCGAAATGTAAAATGTAGCTGGAATATTGTAGCGACGCAAAAGTTCTGCCAAACGCACGTCTAATTTATGGCCGTCATCCCAGCTAGTGGTAACGATTGGGCGACTCACGAACGGCCCCCAGGCAAACTGTCGTACTGAGTTTCGAGCTGCGTAGTAATGCGCTCCCAACTAAAATGCTGGTCGGCGTAGCTGCGCGAATAAGCACCCATGCGGTGGCGGCGGCCAGCGTTGGCGGTGAGCTCGGCGATAGCCATGCGCACGTTTTGGTCAGTAGCTTCGGGCAATGCGCACACTAAATCGCGGTCGAGTTTATACCGCGCATAACCCTTATCGTCGGCCAAAATAATCGGCAAACCAGTCGCCATGGCTTCTTGTACAGAAAGCGGAAAGCCTTCACCAATACTGGGCAACACAAATACATCGGCTGCGCGGTATAAATTGGCCAATTGTGACTGCGGCAATTTGCCCAAAAAAATAATATTAGGGTCATTGCTTTTGCGCGCGTCACCGCCGGCAAAGACTAATTGATAGCTAGAACTGTGAGCGGCCAACACTTTGTCGAAGCCTTTTTTGGGCACAAAGCGACCAACAAAAAGCACAACTGGTTTTGTAGCGCTTAAGTTAAAAGTTTGGCGGACGGCTTGTTTTTCGCCAGAGGTCGCTGGGTGAAATAATGACGTGTCAACGCCATTTACCACATTTTTAAGCTTGTGACTGGCAGCACCGTGCTCGACAACATGTTGAGCGACGCGATCATTTAGCGTAAATACAACGCTGCTGGTGCGATACACTAACTGGCCAGCCAAAGCATGAAGGACTTTTTGAACAAGCATAACAAACAGGCTTGGGTGCTGCACCAAATCGACATGTTGTGTCACAAAAAGCGGCTTGCGCCACAAACTCGCCACCATGGCAGCAACAACACAGGGCATATATACTGCGTCGTGAATATGCACCGCATCGGCTTTACGCAGGGTAAAAATAAGTGTCCACAACAGACTAAACGGTTCAAAGAATGGGAATGGAACGCCGCGTTTTTCTAAAATATTGAGCGCCGGCAAACGCAAAACAGTCACATTATTAATGCGTTGCCTAAATGCGCGCGCACCAATGCGGCTTGTTATGACAGTCACGTTGTGACCGCGGGCTGCTAGCTGTTCGGCCTGGTTTTTGACTACGATTTCGATGCCACCCATATGCGGTACATAATAATGGCAAACGATGACGATATTTTTGCGCCGCTCGCTCATTCCGCCGCCTGCCGTTCCACCCAAAAATGGATGGATTGTTGTTTAGTCGGCAATTCTACGCTAATTTCGCCACGACCGTCGCCACTCGGCACAGTAATTTGCTTGGTAACTGTCCGGGCGGCAGTATTAGCCAATGTGACTGAACCGTCGATTAACGGAGTGACCGCGCCATGTGTGTCAGTAAACGTAATTTTGTAAGGATATGTCTTGTTTTGCGCTTCGAGGTTGTGGATCACAAAACTTACAGTCAATTGCTGATCCTCCACAACTTTGGATGGAATATGGGTTGGGTCAGCAAAAAAAAGTTCCGTCAAACGCTCGGGTTGGCGGGTAGTAGCGAGTGTGGCTTGTTGACGTTGGGTAATAGAAATTACAATGGCACCGCCTACCACTAAAATGGCAACGGCCCAAGCTAATAACTGCGGTTTTGTTAATCGCACGTTAACCCTTTATTTACATTACATAACAACAACGGGCGGGTGCCCGTCTATTACCTTATTTATACCACGTATAGGTTACGATTAAAAGTATCAAGTAACCTTATTTGCAAAGTTAGAGTGAGAGGGGCCGGCGCGTGCCGGCCCACTCGCAAGATTTTGTCACATGCAATCACTGCTGATGGCGTCGAAACTCTGCTAACGCCGGGTGGCGTTTCAGCTTTTCTATTGCCCGCTTTCTTATTTGGCGAATGGCCTCCCCAGTCAGGTTATATATCTTGCCAATTTGCCGGAGAGAAAGTGGCTCACCATACTCCTCGCACCCCTCATCCGCAAAGTAAAAGCCGGCCGACAGCAGCAGGATATCGAGCATTCGCTTGTCATCTTCGCCCAAGTCCCACAGTGCTTCTAAAACAGATTGCTGGATGTGAGATGCCTCAAGCCATTGGTCCTGCTCGGCAGGCTCAGCCGTAATGCCTACCATGTCTAGCAGCGTCGTGTCTTCTCCGTT
>DATIJQ010000024.1:0-59500 GCA_035478375.1 Saccharimonas sp. (SeqCode)
GCACGCCGCCGCAATTTGACTTTGAACCAAAAAACCACTGGCAATTGGGCGAAGCTCACGATTTTATTGATAAAGAGCGCGCCGCCAAAGTCGCTGGTAGCCGTTTTGCTTACCTAAAAGGCGGCTTAGTGCAGTTGCAAATTGCCTTGGTGCATTGGGCGCTCGATATTTTAACGAGCCAAGAAACGCTACAAAAAATCATCGGCACGAATAACTTACAACTGAGCGCCAAACCTTTCACGCCAGTTTTGCCGCCGGCTGTCATCCGCACCGATGTCTACGAAGCCACCGGCCGCTTAAACGCCGAAGAACAAACCTACAAATTGGCCGACGATGACCTGTGGTTAAACGCCAGCGCCGAACATAGCATGTGTCCGATGTATAAAGATGAGATTTTGCCCGAAGCCGAGCTGCCAATCCGTTACGTCGCCTACGCAACCTCGTTCCGCCGCGAAGCCGGCACCTACGGCAAAGACATGGAGGGTATTTTTAGGCTGCACCAGTTCGACAAGTTAGAGATGGAAACGTTCAGCACAGCCGAAACCGGCCTCGAAGAGCATAAGTTAATGGTCGCTATCCAAGAATACATAATGCAGCAATTGCAGCTGCCATACCAAGTTATCCAAAAATGTACGTTTGATATTGGTGGCCCAAACGCTGCCGGCGTCGACATTGACGCTTGGCTGCCCGGTCAAAACAAATATCGCGAAACCCATACTGCAGACTACATGACCGACTACCAAGCCCGCCGCCTGCAAACTCGTACCCGCCGCCAAAATGGGGAAGTCGAATTAGTGCACACCAACGACGCCACTGCGCTGTCTATGCGTCCACTCATCGCCATTTTAGAAAACTATCAAAACAAAGATGGCAGCATTACTGTGCCTGATGTTCTGCGCCCATACCTTGGCAACAAAAGCACCTTATAGGTGTATAATAAAGCCAGAAATCCCACATTAACAGGGAGGAATTTTGACCCATGATTACTCACATTGACACCGCCGGCATAAACTTTGAGCTTAGCGACGATATTAAAAAATACATCGTTAAAAAGCTTGGCCGGCTCGATAAATACATCCCACGTCACGCCCGCGAAAGCGTTCGGCTCGAAGTAAAATTACGCGAAACAAACAACCGACTTGGTAATAAATACGAATGCGAGGGCATTTTGCATTTGCCAAGCGCACCGCTGCAGGCAAAAGAATCGACCTTAAATATGTTCGCCGCCGTCGACATTGTCGAGGCTAAACTTAAGAATCAGCTGGTTAAGTATAAAAGCGCCCATATTATGCACTTGCGCGAAAAACATCCTGGCGTATTTGGCCGGATTAGAGTCCGTTTGATGCAGTAACTATTAGATTGCATTTGATACAAAACCTAAGTCGGTTTATATTTATTACAGCCTACAATTGGAGGGGTAGTGCAGGAACTGTTGATGAATATCGACAGCCTATTGCGTGGCGGTCTGAGTGATGGTTGCGACCTGGCGCGTGACAATCGCGGCGTGGCAGTAGCGCTGGACAAATTGCGTGCCGATGGTTCGGCTGAGGCTCTCTCGAACATCGACATTGCTGTTGAACGGTTGATCCTCGACTACTTTGATGACATGCCGCAATTGGGCGTCATTGCCGAAGAAAAACTGAGCCGAGATTGTACGCCCATCGATGGTGTCGAGTGGCGACTGGTACTTGACCCGATCGACGGCAGCAAATATTACCTGCGCGATGACGGCATGAACGTATGTATTATGGCGTCGTTGCTCCGTAACCGCACGGTTGTGGCGTCGTACGTAGTCAACATCGCCACTAGGGAAGTTATTGGTTTTGGACCCAAACATCCAGATGTGTTTTTGTGGTACGACACCGACTTTGATCGGTCGCGCAATTTGTTGGAACAAACATGGCCAACTGCGCTTGTCGATGCAAAGGTAATTATGCGCTACGAACCACTGGCGCATGGTGACACCTGGGCGCCGTTGCTGAGTAGTTGGCAACATGGCAGCGGACCATTTGATTCAGCCGCAATTCTTAGGGGGAGCATCGGCGGCAGTTTTACCCACATGTGGCGCGGCTTTGCGGCGGCACACACGCAGCGGGCACAATCCTGGGCGCAGCCGTGGGATAACATTCCGGTCGATGCCATCAACCGCAAGCTCGGATTTGTGTGTGCGCGGTTTGACGAGGCGGGGCAGTTGGTGGAGTTCGAGCCGGAACTCACATTCACCGCACAGCGCCGCCCACAGTCATACATTGTCATCCGCCGCTCGCTGTTGCCTGAGTTGCGGCAAGTTGTTGCCTCCCGCCTAGCGTAGGTAAGTGACGGCGCGACGATGTCGGTCGCGCCGTCACGTACGCACCAGTATTTTATTTCTAGCCAAACCCCGCTATACTTAGATGACAGTCCTATACCGATTTCTAACTGATTTGGAGTTACGTATGAAACAAATTCTGACTAAAATTTTTGGCGACCCTCAAAATAAGACCTTGCGCCGCTTGCGCAAAAAGGTCCGCCAAATTAATGCACTGGCCGACACATACAAAAAAATGAGCGATGCCCAGCTGCAAAAACAGACTGCCGCGTTAAAAAAACAGCTTAAAAGCGGTAAAACGCTTGACGATATTTTGCCCGATGCTTTTGCGTTGGTGCGCGAAGCCAGTAGCCGCGTGCTCAAAATGCGCCACTTTGATGTGCAGCTAATTGGTGGCATGGTCTTGCACGAAGGCGCAGTAGCCGAAATGAAAACGGGTGAAGGCAAAACCCTTGTCGCCACCCTACCAATGTACCTCAACGCGCTCGAAGGCAAAGGTGCGCATTTGGTCACCGTTAACGATTATTTGGTGCAACGCGACGCCGGCTGGATGGGTCAGTTGTATGATTTTTTGGGCCTCAGCGTCGGCGTGGTCATTGCTGATAAATCGTTTGTTTTTGACCGCGAGTTCGACAACAAAGAACACGACGACCCACGCATGCGCAAACTCAAACCCGCCACCCGCAAAGAAGCCTATCAAGCTGACATTACCTACGGCACCAACAACGAATTCGGCTTTGACTACTTGCGTGACAACATGGTTAACCAGGTTGAATTGCTACGCCAGCGCGAGCTCAACTACGCCATCGTCGACGAGGTCGACAGCATTTTAATCGACGAAGCCCGCACGCCGCTCATTATTAGCGCGCCAGCCAGCGATGGCGGTCAAAACTACGTAACTTTTGCGGCAATCGCCAAAAAATTAGTCCCTGCTGATTATAATTTGGACGAAAAGCGTCGTGCCGTCAGCCTGACCGACGAAGGGGTAGAGAAGTCCGAAAAACTACTTGGCATCGCCAACTTTTACGCCCCCGAAAACGTCCGCGCCGTGTACCACATGGAGCAAGCCTTGCGCGCCCAAACTTTGTTTAAGCGCGACAAAGATTACGTAGTCACTAAAGACGGCGAAGTTATTATTGTGGACGAATTTACCGGCCGCTTAATGCATGGCCGCCGTTATAACGAAGGCCTGCACCAAGCAATCGAAGCCAAAGAAGGCGTGCCAGTCTTGCAAGAAAGCATGACGCTGGCCACTATTAGCTTCCAAAACTATTTCCGCCTGTACAAAAAGCTCAGCGGTATGACTGGTACGGCGTATACCGAAGCCGAAGAATTCCAGCAGATTTATGGGTTAGACGTTGTGCAAATTCCGGCCAACCGACCAGTGGTTCGTGACGACAAATCAGATATGATTTTTAAAACCGAGGCTGGCAAAATCCGCGCCCTGGTAGCGCAGGTTAAAGGATATCACGCCGAAGGTCGCCCCGTGTTAATCGGTTCCGCCAGCATCGAAAAGAACGAAGAAATCAGCAAAGCGCTCACCAAAGCCGGCGTCCCTCACGAGTTGCTCAACGCCAAAAACAACGAACGCGAAGCCGCAATTGTTGCTAAAGCCGGCCAAAAAGGCGGCGTGACGCTCGCCACCAACATCGCTGGCCGCGGCACAGACATTGTACTGGGCGAAGGTGTAAAAGAGCTGGGCGGGTTAGTGGTTATTGGGTCAGAACGCCACGAATCGCGCCGCATTGACAACCAGCTGCGAGGCCGCGGCGGCCGCCAGGGCGACCCAGGTTTAACGCAATTTTACGTCAGCACCGAAGACGATCTTATGCGCATTTTCCAGGGTGAACGCATCCGTAGTCTTATGGATCGTTTGGGTGTCGACGAAGAAACGCCAATCCAGAACCGCGCCGTCAGCAAGACACTCGAAAACGCTCAAAAAAAGGTCGAAGGCTACAACTTTGACGCTCGCAAAAACGTCGTGCAGTACGACAACGTTATGAACCGTCACCGCAAAGCCGTGTACAGCATTCGCAAAAATATTTTGCACGGCGAGGATATCTCGGACCGCATTAAAGAGTTATTGGCCGAAGAAGTTGGCACGCTCACTGCCTTAAATGCCAAGCAAAATCCAAAAATGGCACAGGAGTTTGAGGCAATTATTCCGCTCGACGGCAAGACGTTAAAGCTCATCGCCAAAGAAGAAAAAGACAAAGAGCGCACCAAGTTGGCGCTCGATGCCGCCAAAAAATTGTATGACAAGCGTGAAGAAGAACTCACGCCGGAGCTCATGCGCAAAGTCGAACGCGACGTATACTTGCAGGTGCTTGATACTTTGTGGATGCAGCACTTAGAGAACATGCAACATTTGCGCGAGGGCATTCACTGGCGCAGCGTTGGTCAGCGCGACCCGTTGGTAGAATATCGCCAAGAGTCGCAGCGTGTCTTTGAGACCTTGCAAGCTACGTTGCGCGAAGAAGTCTTGCGCGCTATTTACCACGTTACTAAAGGTGATGTTGCCCAAGCCGACGCCAAAAAAATGAACACAGAACTGACTCGCGCTGCCGAAAACGCCGTCGAAGCTGGCGTCAACGAAGTCACTGATATCGAACGCAAAGCCGACTTTAAAGTAGAAACCCCATACGACGAAACCGTTAAAAAGAAAACCCACGACACTCTGCGCAAAAAACGCAAAAAAGAGCGCCAAAACCGCAAAAAAAAGAAGTAATAATTTGCGGTTTTATTGCGTAGATCGTATTATGATATAGTTTGCCGCACGATCAGGAGGTACTACGTGTTCATCACGCAGCCGCGCGATGTCAAAACGCTGAACGGCAACCAATTGCCGTTCCCGCTGAGCCAACGGCCCCGGCACCCAATGTTTTGGTCGTTGGGGGACAGTCTGGTGGGTGAGATAATCAGAGGCGAATCGTTCAGGCCAATGGCTGGATTGCCGTTTGAGCTGGGGGTGCCGCATTATCGCTTCAGCGCAGACGACATCTGGAAGCTCGTCAACGAATTCCCGTTGGATCAGCGCCTTTTGCGGCGCAACAGCTTACGTTACCGTACGGTATGGCAAGTCGAACGACTCGACGCCGACGGGAGCAGCCGTGTCGTGAGAAGTGTTGGCAACGTCGCCGACATCACGCCCGACGAGGCATGGCGCTACAATCTGCACTCAATCCTCCGTCAGCTCACCTGCTTGCAGGTAACCGATCTCCTGGAACGCCACGGTGACATCATCAAGCGGCCAAGGTACTTGAGCACCGGTAACGACTGGCATTGGGAGGTGTTTGTGCGCGCTGTCATGATTTTGTCGCAGCGGACAGCCGAACCTGCAGATGTCCAAGTCAAGCAGGCCTTCGCAAAGGAGCTGTTGGACGCGCTCGCCGGCACGCTTTATTCTGGCATTGAGGCCACTGTCACCGCCGTGACAATGTACCTCCATGCTGATCAGCTGGCCAACGAGGTACAGGATCGTTGGCTGGAGCAGCTCATGGCGTCGTCTGCAACTGTGCAGCCCTGATCGCGGTACGATGCTTGGGCCGGTGGCACGTGCTGCCGGTCCAAGCATCGTTATGCACTATTGGAATATTTTATGTATACTTTTTTGCGAAAATCCCCACGCGCCTGGCCAAAAGTGATACCATAAATAACAGACTTGTAGTAACCTAATGGAATCACCACATGAAGCATTCAGTAGAGGAAGTCGTCCTTGCAAACGGCAGCCGTGGCCTGCTTATTCACGTACCAAACGCAACCGTTGTCAGCTATGACTTCGAGTTTCGGGCCGGCTATGATTACGCCATAAACGACGACATTTACGAAACCCCACACATTATGGAGCACATGGTGCTTGGCGCCAATAAACAGTTCCCAAATGCCCGCCAATTTAACGCCGAGCTCGAAAAAAACGGCGCCTACAGCAACGCCAGCACCAACACCGCTAGCCTAAAATACATCGCCGATTGCGCCGATTTTGAATGGGACCGTGTGTTAGAACTTTTGCGTTTGGCAATCACCGAACCACTGTTTTTGCAGAGCGAATATCAAGCTGAGTTCGGCAACGTTAAAGAAGAGCTGACCGGTTATTTAAGCAGCAACTCACGTGTGCTCTGGCAGCGCATTGGCCAAGCCAGCGGTGAGCACTTTTTAAACGACGACGAACGATTAAAAATTATGTCTAACATCAAACTCAAAGATGTTAAAGAACATTACATGCGCACGCACACCAGCGATAACCTCCGTTTTATTATCGTCGGCAATTTAAAAGACGACCGTAAGCAAACAATAACCAGCATGCTCGAAAAATGGAACCTGCCACGCGGCGAGCGTTTTGCCTTGCTGCGCGAAGAGCTCGTAGGTGCGGTTGACCCGATTCATGTGCTGCGCAAGGATGTCGAAAATGTCATTTTTGGCGTCAGCGCGCTGGCAAACTGGCGTATGCCTGACGAAGAAGCCGATGCCATGGCGGCACTCAACCATATGTTAACAGGCACCTTGCACTCAACAATTTGGGGCCGCGCCCGCGAAAAAGGTCTAGCTTATGGTGTGTGGTCTGATTTTGTAGTCAGCGATTCAGCTAGCGAGTGGGAATTTGGTGGCCAAGTCAGCCTTAAAAACGCGCCAAAATTATTTGCGATTATTTCCGAAGAAGTCAATAAAGTGCTAAGTGGCCAAATCACGGCAGGTGACATTGCTGCTGCCAAGCAATTCGCGCTCGGCAAACACCAAATGGGCTGCCAAACCGTGGGCAGTATTGCCAGCTGGTACGCGCGTCGCTACTATTTTGACGGCTACATCGACACGTATACTGACCGACCAAAAGCCATCGGCGCTGTCGATAAACCAACAATTGTTAAAGCGGCCAGCGATTTAATAGAGGGCAAACGCTGGGCCTTTGGTGGCCTTGGCAACTGTACTGCTGCGCAGCTTAAAGAACTGCAGCAAGTGCTTGGCGTAATGTTTGAGTAGGCGCAGGTGACTAGTGGTGGGCGCACGCGCGGCGTAACGCCCACCAACCGTTCTGTCCTAGAATTCTTCGCCTGGCAAGGGCGAGAAGGCGTGGGAGAGTTTGCGCATGTTCTCCACAAACTCTGCATCAGTACCTTCGTGCAGCATTTGCCTGAGCGTTTCCGATGAGTTGATGATTCTAACGGCCATGCTGCTTAGGATCAGCCGCTCGCCACGTTCCAACGCTTCGCGTGCGCCAGGGATAGTACCACCGCAATGGATTATATCCAATGCGGATTCGGCAAGCTTGCCAATCTCGCGCAGTTCTAGCGCCATGTCATCGGCCCAGGCCAGGCAAGTACCTTTGATTTCTTCTGGCGTACCGCCCAAAAATGGATTATTTTGGTAACCATCAAGAACGTGCTTGATGGTGGCGAGGCGCGAGTTCTGCTGGGGCGTGCCACTCATATGGTGCCTCCGGTCGTCTGGCCTACTCAGTAACTATAGTAACAAAACTTATTTTGGCACACTAACATTTTGTGCCGCAGCAACAAACGCTTCGCCACGTGCCACAAAGTCTTTAAATAAGTTAAAGCTTGGGCTGGCTGGGGAGAGCAGACAGATTTTGCCAGGTGTAGTGGCCGTGGCGGCCCAGTTTACTGCGTCGGTCATGTTTTTTGTTGCAAAAAATGTTTTGTGTGCGCCGAGCGCTTCGATACCGGCTTTAATTTTGTCGCCAGTAGTGGGGAAGATTATAATGTTTTGCACAGGTGATTTTGCCAAATACGCTGACAAACTGTTAAAATCGACACCGCGATCAAAGCCACCGACTAGCAATGTGTCGACATCGATGCCGAGCGCTTCGAGCGCGGCAATGGTGGCTTCGGGTGCAGTCGAAAACGAATCATTTACCCAAACAACACCACCGAATTTACCCACATATTCAAGGCGATGGGGGAGAGGGTCGGCGGTTTTAATGGCGTTAAGCGCTACGTCGCGCGGTACACCCAAAAACGTGGCGACAGCCAGCGCGGCGGCCATGTTGCTGCGGTTGTGTTCACCTTTAAATTTGGTGTCCGCCATGTTTAGCGGAAAATCATCGGCCATAAACGCAAATTTTTGCCCAGCACTCAACTCAGCCAATTGTTTACATTGCGGGTAAAAAGCGTTGTAAAATACCGCGTCACTTGTTTTTTGGTAAGCGGCAATGCTTTTTTTGGCCGCCCAATAGGCTTCGACTGAACCGTGCCGGTCTAAATGTTCGGGGAAGAAACTAGTAATAACCGCAACATTTGGACTAACTCGCAAATGTTCCAACATATAACTACTGAGCTCAACCACAAAGGTAGCACCAGTTTTGGCGTGCGGCAAAAATGTAATCATAGGGATGCCAATGTTGCCCATTAAAAAGGTGTTGGGATCGTGTGCTTTAAGCGCTTCGTAAATTAGCGTGGTCGTTGTGCTTTTACCTTTGCTACCAGTAACACCGACAGTGCGCACGCCGGTATCGGCGATGCTATCAAAAAAGATGCGCGTCATGTCGGTTGTTTTGCTAGCAACAGCATCGAGCTCGGGCGAGTTTTTAATGCCGGAGCTGCGAATAATCACATCAAAATTGTCTAGATCTTTGAGGTAATCGGAGCCGGTTTGCAACGCAACGCTGTCAATATGCAAGGTCGGGTCAGCGTCGGCAACAGTAATGCGTGCGTTGGGTGCGTGTTGTAGCAACGCTTCGTGCATGGCCCGACCTTCGCGGCCGTAACCAATGAGGCAAATAGTTTTGCCGGTAAGTTCGGTAATTTTCATAGTATACCCTCCAAAAGTTTGCGGGATGCTGGCGGCACATTGGTAAAATCGGGTTTTAGTATGTCTTGCACTAATGTATCTGGGTTTTTAAGCACAATGTGCGTGGCAAAATCGCGCCCAATTGGCGTTTGAGCAAATTCTGGTTTTTTGAGCGCAAGGTGCATGGCGGCGCGCATTTCATCAGGCGTGCCGACGCAGTCAAAGGGTTTAATGCCTTCGGCGCCCCATAGCTGACGATACGTGTGCAGCAAGGTTTCGTCGTCGAATAAGTTTTTGCCGTACATGGTAATAACAGTAGTTCCGGGCAACACCGCAGCATACAACGCAAAAATGAAGCAACATTTGTAGCAGTGACCGCACCAGGCGCCTTGGTGTGGATCTTTGCTGAGCATCAGCCAGTTTTGGTTACAACTAGTAGTATGTGCAAAAAAGTTGGGGTAGTTGGCAAAGATTTCAGCAATTTTAAGTTCGCTTAACGGTCGCAGTGGGTTGAGGTACTGCACTTTATTTGTAACAAAATTTTGGATGTAATTAGTGACGAGTTTTTCGGCTTCAATGCCCTTGCTCCATTGGTGGTTAACGGTCATGCCAAGGTAATCGACGTTGCCGTAATCGGCGCTGCGTTCGTTGCTAAACGCCACGCTGTCGTGGCCGCTCAGCAGGGCAATAACGATGCTTAAAAACGTAATGTAACCAGTGATTGGTACGTGACCGTTGTAGGCACCTTGACTGTTGAGGGTGAACAGCTGCGGGTCCAATTGGCGCTCGACCGTAATGCGTGGCAGGCTGGTTAGGTCAGCGAGTTCGTCAATGTATTTGTGCGCACGCAACCTAAAAATCGTTGGGCGAATACCACGTTGCTGTAAAAGTTGCATCGTTACAATAGAATCTTTGCCACCACCGAACGGCAATAGAGTTTTGGTCTGCTCAACAGTAGTCTTTTGTAATGTAACTGCTGTATTTTTTGTAACAGGGAAGTTGATTAAGCCGCGAAAATCAAGCTTATTTTGGTAAAAGAATTCACCTAAACCGTGAGTATAAAATGTGTTCCAAAACGTCGCTTGTTCGGCGTTTAAATCGCCGCTGCGCACCATACTATTTTTGGGACAAAAGGCTTTGTAATAACTAACGCCGCCGGCCAAATGCAAAGCAAAAAGCGCACGCTGCACGTCTGGTGAGTCGGCGAGGTCGAGCGGCACGTCAGCCGGCAAGGGGAGTGCTTCGGTAAAGTTTAACTCGTCGTCAAAACTGTAGCGCAGCAAAATAGTGCGTGTGGTTTTGTCGATTTCAAAGCTATCAAAAATAAAACGGCTGGGTGTGTCCATACTTATAGTATACCTTTTTGCGGATAGAAATGAGCTTACAAATTGACAAGCTCTGCGGTATTCTAAACAGGCAATCTACTGTAGCGATTGGAGTACTGTGTCGACTCCCGATTTTGGTTCTGAGCTGAAGCGCTTCGCCGTACATGTGTTTCCGGGCGAATATGTTGGCCCCGTGTATGTACATGTCGCCGCACAGGGAAACGAAGTCAACGATGTAAATGTTGAGCTACTGTGGGGACCCCTCCGATTCGCAATTGAGCTGGGAGATGTTGACGAGAAAGGCTACGCGTTGGTGTGCGCCAAAATCAAGCCCGAGGAAAACCCGCCGCCGCTGCGCGTTCGGATTAACGCCTACCTGAATATTACGTTTGGCCAAGGCGACAGCCCACTGCCATACGAATACATCAAGGATTGCAATGAGGGCTGGGTCCCGGCGTCGTCCTAGGCTTTTTACAGTGGTCGCACCGCGCCTGCACTGACAACCGGAACGCCCTGCGCCGGTTGCCGGTGTGGGGCGTTTTCCTTGAATGCAATCCCAGGTATAATAAAACAGATGGACGAACTCATAAAAAAAATCACACGCTTGCGGGCGGATGTAACAGCTGGGCTTAAAAAGCTTGGCGTCGAAAAATTGCAGGCCAGCATTGCCGACCTGCAAAATCAAATGGCCGCACCCGATTTTTGGCAAGATGTGCAAGCGGCTCAAAAAATTGCCCAGCGCGAGTCAAAAATGCGCGCCCAACTCGAACCCTGGCAAACGTTAAATGGGGAAGTGAACGACGCGCTGGAACTTGCTAACGCTGGCGACGCGGGTCTGCAGGCGGAACTCACTACACAGCTTGCAGAGCTCGAAAAAAACTACGCTATCCTTAAACAAGATCTACTTTTTAGCGGTCGCTACGATGACCACGACGCTATTTTGCGCCTCAGCGCTGGCGTTGGCGGCACCGACGCGCAGGATTGGACGGCCATGTTGCTGCGCATGTACACCCGGTGGGCCGAGCAGAACAACCTAAAAACCGAACTCATAGAAGAATCACCGGGCGAAGAAGCCGGCCTAAAAAGCGTCAGCATAAGCGTCAGTGGCCCGTATGCGTATGGCAAATTAAAAAGCGAGCACGGTGTGCACCGGTTGGTGCGCCTCAGCCCATTTAATGCTGACAACTTGCGCCAGACCAGTTTTGCGTTGGTTGAGGTTTTGCCTCAAATCGACGCGCCCGACGAAGTTATTATTGACGATAAAGACCTGCGCATTGACGTCTACCGCAGCGGCGGTCACGGCGGCCAAAGTGTCAACACAACAGATAGTGCGGTGCGCATAACGCACGTGCCGACGGGTATTGTGGTGAGCATCCAAAACGAACGCAGCCAGCTACAAAACAAAGAAACAGCCATGAAAATTTTGCGCAGCAAATTGGCGCAATTGCAGCTCGAACAACATAAAGAAAAGCTCGCCGACCTTAAAGCTACAAAATCTGCCGACTGGGGCAGCCAAATCCGCAACTACGTTTTGCACCCGTACACATTAGTAAAAGACACACGCACGGGGCACGAAACTCACGACGCGCAAGGTGTTTTAGATGGTGCATTGAATCCGTTTATAGAGGCGTATTTGACGAAGGTAGGGTAGTTGCTTTTAGAATTCGCCGGTACTGCCTGCCAACTCTGGCCTTCGGAACTTGCGAAGCCGCGAGTGGCGTCCCACGGGGCGGATGGGGCGACGAGGCTCGCGGGGTTGCAAATGTGGATTAGGCGAGGCGGGACTAGCAATCGTCTTTTGCGCCCCATCATGCTTGTGCTACAATGGTTTTAATGATTTTGCTGGATCGTGTCACCAAAATCTTTGGCAAAGAGAACAAACCCGCGCTTAATCGCATCAGTTTACACATCGAACCCAAAGAATTCGTTATTATCGTCGGCACCAGTGGCGCTGGGAAGTCGACACTGCTCAAATTGCTCACGCGTGAAGAAAAACCGACCAACGGCAAAATCGTTGTTGGCGGTATTGATTACGACACATTAAAAGACAAGAATATTCCGCTGCTGCGCCGTAAAATTGGTGTAGTGTTCCAAGATTTTAAGTTATTGCCGCAGCGCACTGTGTTCGAAAATATATCATTCGCGCTAGAGATTGCCGGCATGAGCAACCGCGAAATCAAAAACACCGTACCAAAAGTCATCGAACTCGTTGGGCTCACTGGCAAAGAGACTAAATTCCCTGGCGAACTATCTGGCGGCGAACGCCAACGTGTCGCCATCGCCCGTGCCGTTGTCCGTCAGCCAAAGATTTTAATCGCCGACGAACCGACCGGTAACCTTGACCCCAAACACAGCTGGGACATTGTACGCCTGCTCGAAAAAATCAACCGCTATGGCACCACTGTCTTGCTTACCACCCACAACCAGGATATTGTTAATAAACTCAAACGCCGCGTCATAACCATTGACCACGGAAAGATTGTCGCCGATGTTGCACAAGGCAGCTACCGCCAAGGCGAATAAAAGGAAGCGCAAACAGATTATGCGACGCAAATGGATTACAATACTGCGGGTCGTCCGCTACGGCATCAGCAACTTTACCCGTAACGCGTGGCTGACCGTTGCCGCCACCATTGTTATGATTATTACGCTGACCATTGTTATGGTCACGGTCACTGCTCATTTTGTTTTTGATGATACATTGGCGGTGTTCCGGCAAAAAATTGATATTTCGGTGTATCTATGTGATACCGATGTACCGGGTTGTAATACAAACGTGACAGACGCGCAGCGCCAACAACTCACAGACGATATAAAACGGCTGTCATTTGTCACCAGTACCGATTACGTCACAAAAAATGATGCACGCCAGGCATTTATTCAAGATAACCAAAGTGATGTACAAAAATTACAAGCACTACAAACATTAGGGGACCGCAACCCGTTGCCAGCCAGTTTGCGCGTGCACGTTAACGACACCAACCGCTTAAATGATATTAGTAATTTGGTCAACCAATCTAAGTATAAGTCGTGGCAGGCACGGCCGGCTTCGATTTCTGGTTCACGTAAAGATGCTATTGAGTCGCTCGCCCGAGCAGCGCAGTATGCCGAACTTGGCGGTTTTGCAATTTCGGGATTGTTCTTATTTATATCAATCATGATAATTTTTAACACTATTCGCATGGCCATTTTTAACCGCCGCGACGAAATCGAAATTATGAAACTTATTGGGGCAGAAAAGAGCTTTATCCGCGGACCATTCATCGTCGAAGCGTCGCTGTATGGTATTATTGCCGCAATCGTTTCGGTCGCTTTAATGTACAGCGTGCTGTTGTTCGCCGGCCCGAGCCTTTCTAATGCTGGTATTGATGTTGATGGCACGGTAAAATTCTTTACCGCTTGGCCAGTTTTAGTGTTTAGCGCCCAAGTGTTGGTCGGTATATTTATCGGTGTTGTGTCGTCGCTTATGGCCATGCGCCGTTACTTAAAAGTGTAGGCACTACGCATTGACGCGCGGCATCTTTTAGGCTATTATAAAAACGCTTATTCTTACCATGAAGATATATACGATTACTAAAATGACTAAACGCATAACGCTCACCATAACGGCAGCGCTATTAGCCGTGCTTGTGCCGGTTTCGGCGGTTAATGCAGATAGCTACGACGACCAAATTAAAGCACTGCAAAACGAAGTCACTAATTACCAATCGCAAGCGGCGTCCATTCACGCTCAGGCTGACACGCTGCAAAACCAACTAAATTCTATGCAAGCAACGTCGGCTGGTCTGCAGGCGCAAATTGATCTCAATACGGCAACGGTTAACCAGTTAAATCAGCAAATTGCCGATACAGAAGCTAAAATTAATGCCCAAAAAGATAGTTTAAGTGGTGATTTAGTGTCGCTGTATTTAGATAGTTCAGTAACGCCAATCGAGGCGCTAGCGTCATCCAAAAGCATTTCTGATTTTATAGACAAACAAGAATACCGCGACACCATTCGCCAAGATTTGCAGAATGGTATTAGCACGGTTACGCAGCTTAAAAAAGATTTAAGTGACAAAAAGACATCAGTACAGCAGACACTCAACGACCAATCAAGCCAAAAGGCGGCACTTGCTGCGCAAGAAACCGCCCAAGCCAACCTGCTCGCCCAAACCCAGGGGCAAGAAGCTGCCTACCAGCAAATTGCATCGCAAAAAAATGCCCAAATTAGTACGTTGCGTGCGCAGCAAGTCGCGGCTAACCTTAAGTGGGGCGGCAATGTTAGCTATTCACCGCGTGGCGGTGGCTATCCGTCGTACTGGAACGATATACCAATGGACAGCACCTTAGATAACTGGGGTATGTACAACCGTGAGTGCGTTAGTTTTGCTGCATTTAAAGTTGCTTCGTCGGGCAGGCACATGCCGTATTGGGGTGGTTCGGGCAATGCTATACAATGGCCGGGCAATGCGCGTGCAAGTGGTATCCCGGTTGACCAAAATCCAAAAGCTGGTGACGTCGCTATTTGGCCAGTTGGTTATTATGGCCACGCAATGTACGTCGAAGGTGTCTCAAACGGTAACTTAGCTATTAGCGAATACAATTACGACTGGACTGGCCGCTATAGCGAGCGCACCGTTAGCGCAAGCACGTGGCAAGCGCAAGGTTTTGTGTTTATCCACTTCCAGTAACGTGGCAAATCTCACCACATAAAACGCAAGCATTTCGTGCTACTATTACATAAGTGAAATCTGTAAAACCGTGGAGGGTAGACGGCCGTGGTAACTGCTACTGATAAAAATGCATTAACGGCTGGCAAAAAAAAGCCCGCTAAAAAATTCCCGCGCCAGGTGCGTACAACGACATTTATTGGCGTCGCTATTGTTGTAGCGCTGGCATCATTTATTTTGGGCAGCCGCAGCCAAGATATTGCAGCGCTTATTTGGGGGCACAACCAAAATTCTGGTTTGCCGAGTCAACTAGATTTGTCGAGCTTACAAGATGTATACAAAACTCTCAGGCAAAATTTTGACGGCCAACTTGACACACAAAAGCTTGTTGATGGCGCCAAAAAAGGACTAACGTCGGCGGCTGGCGACCAATATACGGTTTTCTTTACAAATGCCGAAGCTAAACAGTTCCAAGATGATTTAGATGGCAAGTTTAGCGGTATCGGTGCTGAGCTCGACAAAAAAGACAATAATTTAATCGTGCAGTCAACGCTCGACAGCTCGCCAGCTCGCAACGCCGGGTTGCAAAGTGGCGACATTATTACAAAAGTAAACGACCAAGACACAACAAACTGGTCAATCGACCAAGCTGTATCGGCGATTAGGGGCGACAAAGGCACCACTGTTAAATTAGCAATTGTGCGTGGCCAAGAACTCAAAGAATTTTCTATTGTCCGCGACAACATCGTAAACCCGAGCGTCACGTGGCAAGCGCTCGATGGCGGCATTGGGTACATACGTATTTCGCGCTTTGCCGATGACACGGCAAAATTATCGCAGCAGGCAGCCGCCGACCTTAGGCAAAAGAATGTTAGCAGTATTATATTGGACCTCCGTGGTGATGGTGGTGGTTACGTCGATGCCGCTCAAAGCGTGGCGAGTCTGTGGCTTAAAACAGGCGGCACCATTGTGCAAGAAAAGCGCGACAACACCGTTATTGACACTAAGACTGCGAGCGGCGACGCGCTGTTAGCTGGTCTTCAAACAGTTGTGCTTATAGATGGCGACACCGCCAGTGCCAGCGAAATTACTGCCGGCGCCTTGCATGACCACGGTGCGGCAAAGTTAGTTGGTCAAAAATCGTTTGGCAAAGGATCGGTCCAACAAATACTCGGTATTCCGTCCGGTGGCGACTTAAAGGTGACAATAGCAAAGTGGTTCACGCCAAACGGTGTTAACATCTCTAAAGAGGGCATTAAACCAGATGTCGAAATTGGTATCTCGCCCGACGACATCAGCGCCGGCCGCGATCCGCAAAAAGACAAAGCAATTGACTTGCTTAAAAAATAACGGCATATGATACACTTAAAGTAGTATGAACCCTAAGAAAAAAATCCTGCTCGTAGAAGACGATAAGGCACTTGCCGATGTGTATGTGTCACGCCTGCAGCTTGAGGGGCTCGATGTAAAACATGTACTCAATGGCGAAGATGCCCTGTCGGCCGCTATTGAATACAAACCAGACCTTATTGTACTCGATGCCATGATGCCTAAAATTAGCGGTTTCGACGTGCTCGATATTTTGCGTAACACACCCGAAACCATGAACGTGCGCATTATTATGCTCACTGCGCTCAGTCAAACCAAAGACAAAGAAATGGCCGAAAAACTAGGTGCCGACGATTACCTAGTAAAATCGCAAGTCGTTATTGGCGACGTTGTTGCACGCATAAAACATCACCTGGGCCTAGCATAAGCGTATTGACATAAGGCAGAAACGTTGCTATGTTTAAGTAGTAAACGTAGAAAATAAAAATGCCTGCAGAAAATTTGAAACCAATAAGCTGGGAACGCGTACCAGACCCCAACAAAGACACTAAGAGACACCGTAAAGTCGGCAGGTTGGCGGCTTTTGCGCAGCGGCTTAGGGCGATAACCGAGAGGCCCTTACGGAAGCCGGAGTACCCAACGGCTCCCCAAAACAACGCAGAGACCTCTGTACCCGCCGTTCAGGGGGGTGAATATAATCCTCAACACGAAGCACCGCAAAATATTCCCGCCAACAAACCCGAGACGCCGCCCAAACCACCAACCGAATTTCCTGAACGAACGCTAGAAGCAGTACCACCTGTCATAGACAGCGAATTTGCGCAATCATTAAACAACAAGACCGAGCAAAGCGGTGGCCGCCATCGCCCCGAAAACGACGACCAGGTTAAGAATTATTCTGTTGACGCCATCACCAACCGTATAAATGCCGAACGCGCGGCGGCAGAACAGCAGAATGCCAACATTATTGGTACGCCAGCTTGGCACGAACAACAGCTTGTTGGGCAGATGAACCACGAACTACCTCAATATGAGCAGCGTCAAAACGATGAAGCATTCGCCAATAGGGCAGAAGTCATCGGTTCAGATGCATGGCACCAACAGCAAGCGAGCACGGACGCTGAACATAGATTCCGTACCACCGATGACGTTATTGGTGAAAACGAATTCCCAGTCTTCCGTGGTAACTTACGTAGCATAAATCATCGGCCTCCTGAACAGAATCACGATGATAATGAACATCCGCCCATGCAAAATGCAGCCTAGCCGGAATCACCATAAAAAAGACGCCTTACGCGGCGTCTTTTTTAGCTGTTTTAACTGTCTGTTGTGGCTCGACCACGACTTGCGTGCGCGGTGCGGTTTTGCCAGTAAACCGTTTGGTTTTGACTTTTTTGAAACCAATGACGCCGTCAATTGCAGCGTGAATAGTAAAATCACGACTTATAAACGTGCCTTTGCCGGCTAGTTTAGTACGACCAACTTGGCGAACCAAAACTTCACCAGCGTGGACCAATTGGCCGCCAAAGCGTTTAACGCCAAGGCGTTGGCCGGGTGAGTCGTGGATATTGCGGCTGGTACCAGCGGCTTTTACATGTGACATACCAAGATTACTCCTGTTAGATAACTGTTACTACTAATAATTCTCGGGCAACAATTTGGTCTTCGCGGTGGTAAATTAATTGTGCCCGCGCAGTTTGTTGCGTAAATCTTACACGATTATAGCCCATCTCCTCGAGGCGGTCAAGTAATGGCAGGTGTTTAAACTGCTTGTTGACGTACCAAGCGGGCACGCCAAAACATAAACGCGTGCCAGATGCAAGTTGCGGCCGCAGGTTTTGCAAGAATTTGGTGATGATTGTGTTGCAGTCGGTAATAATTTGTTGTAATTTTTCGGGTTTAGGTAGACCGCTTAATGGTTGACCCAAGTAGGTCTCGGCAACGACGTGGTCAATTGGCGATTGCCACCTTGCAGCAGTGGCGTCGGCGACGTCGAGGGTAGGGGAAAGCGCTCGGTCGTACTTTTTTGCAAGCCATTCTAAGTTAGCACGCGTAAAATCGATCATCCGCGGCTGTAAATCGGTGCCGTACACTTGGCAGCCCATCAGTGTAGCTTCTTGTAAAACAACACCGGTGCCGCAAAATGGGTCGAGTACGCGTTGGCCAGGTTGGACCTGTGCTAAATTCAACATAATTTGGGCGAGTTTTGGCGGCAACATGCCTACAAATGCGTCACGTTTGGGGCGGCCAAAATCGCGCGCGGCGTAATCGTCGGGGTTTTGCACCCAGGTGGTTTGGGCAATCCAGGTTTTTGCGCCATTTTTTATGAGATTGAGTTCGATGCCGGTGCCGCCGGTGAGGTGATTATATAAAACAGTCGCAGCGTTTAAGGCAGTACCTTCGCTCGGCACCACTCGTAAGCTACATTTGCTAGCGCGAGCGATCTTTTTGAGTTCCAACCCGCTGCGGAACAATTGCTGTTGAGTCACATGCAAGCCATATGCGCTAAGGCCAAGCTTAATTTTGCCTTCGCCGGCACTGGCGAGCAAATCTGGCAACATGTCAGTCAGGATGGAGTGGATGCGCTGCCAATCTGTTGTTGGCAATTCGCGCAGCGGCCGCGCAAGTTTTACTGTGCCACCCAAACGCGTCGGTTCAACCACGGCATCAACTAAAGCCGCACTGTCGCCAATAGGTTGTACGGCGCCGTATAAACTTTGTAATTCCGCCAGACCAATCTGGGGTTGGCGGCCGAGGACGGTGATAATCATAGCGTTAGTATACCATTGACTAGCCAGGGCATCGGCTTGCCGCTATAATAAAAGTCTATGAAATCCAAATGGAAGCTTTGGCTTAACCTTGCTACTTTTGCTGCTTTGGCGTTGATTATTTTTTTGGCACGCAATGATATTGGCCATGTGTTTGCGCAGCTAAAAGACCTTAATATTTTTGTTTTGTTACTGATGATTCCGGCTCAAGGTTTGGTGTATTTTACGCTGGCCAAACTTTTTTATCAGTTTTTTAAAGCGACGGGCAGCGTTGTGCCGCTGGGCAAACTAATCTCGCCGATGATCGAGCTCAATTTTGTGAATCACATTTTCCCGAGTGGGGGCGTGTCGGGCTTTTCGTATCTAACGCTGCGGCTTAAACCATTTGGCGTATCAACAGCAAAATCGACATTGGCACAATTGGCCCGGTTTGCACTATTATTTATGAGTTTTATTGGGTTGTTGTTAATTGCGCTACTGCTTTTGGCGGTCGAAAACCACACTAGCTCACTCGTCGTCCTAATCGTCAGCGCCGTCACTTTTACTATGATTTTTGCCACCAGCATATTGGTGTTTGTTATTGGTAGCCGCACGCGGATATCTGCGTTTACTCGTTCGACAGCGCGCTTTTTAAACAAAATGATCCACGTGGTTCGGCGCAGGCACCCAGAAACAATTAGTCTCACCAACGTCGAAAAAACCTTTTTAGAACTCCACGACGATTACATGCTCATCCGCAAAGACATGAGCCGCATGCGTAGTACAGTCGTGTGGGGATTTTTGGCCAGTGCCGCCGAAATTCTGCTTTTATATTTAGCCTTTGTGGCGCACGGGGTTTGGATCAATCCGGGCGCGGTCATCGTGGCTTACGTTATTGCAAACCTAGTCGGCTACATTGCCATTTTGCCAGGTGGGATTGGGTTGTATGAGCCGCTTATGACCGCTGTACTTATTTCGGCAGGTGTATCGCCGAGCTTAGCTTTGAGCGCCACGCTTGTCTATCGCGTTATTTCGTTGCTTTTGAGCTTAATCAGCGGGTACGTGGCGTACCAGCGGGCAATCCAGCGGTATGGAACTCCCGATCTTAAGCGTTAGCCAACTTATTGCTGTTGTTAATCAAACGCTGGAGTTTGCGTACCCCAGTATTATCGTCGAAGGCGAAGTCGCCAGTTTTAAAGTCAGCAAAAATAAATTTGTATTTTTTGACCTCAAAGACGACGAGGGCGTGGTGAACTGTTTTATGATGATCTACCAGCTGCGCCACGCGTTGGAGGACGGCATGCGCATTAAAATTGTTGCTCAGCCACGACTAACGGCTTGGGGTAAGTTTAGCCTGACCGTGCGCGAAGTTATGCCCGTAGGCGAGGGGAACATAAAGCGCGCGTTTGAACTTTTGCGCGCCAAACTTAGCAAAGAAGGCTTGTTCGACCCAGCCCGCAAACGCCCTTTGCCCCGCGTGCCGCAGCGCATTGGTCTTATCGCCTCTGTAGAATCAGCTGGTTACGTGGATTTTTTAAAAATTCTAGACGCCCGTTGGGGTGACATTTTGATTGAAGTCGCCGACGTGCAAGTGCAAGGTATGAGTGCGGCCGCGCAAATAGTCTCGGCGATTGAGCACTTTAACCAAACGGCCGAACTTCCCGAGGTTTTAGTTGTGGTACGTGGTGGTGGCAGTGCCGACGACTTAGCTGTGTTTAATGACGAAGCGCTGGTTCGCGCCATTGCGGCCAGCCGCGTGCCAACGTTGGTTGGAGTCGGGCACGAAGTCGACACCAGTTTGGCCGACCTCGCCGCCGACGTGCGCGCTGCCACGCCAAGTAACGCTGCGCAGCTATTGGCGCCTGACCGTCACGCTATAACTCGTGAACTCGACCAGCGCGAACACCGCTTATATCAACGCCTCGAACACCAATTAACAGATGTGCAGCGTTTGTTGCGCGAAACACCTCAACTCATGCTTGCCAGATTAGAAAGCGCCGTTGTCGAACACAAACGCCGCATCCACCACGCCGAACAACTCTTAAAGCAACTCGACCCAAGTGTTGTACTCCGCCGCGGCTACGCTTTGGTGCACGTCAACAACAAACTTGTTAAGAAAGCAAATGATGTAAAAACTGGTGATTTGCTGACAATTGCGCTGGCGCATGCCATACTAAAAGCAGAGGTAATCCATGTCAGCACCAAAAGGTAAACCCAATTTGCAGGAACAGCTCGCCGAACTCGACGAGCTCTTAGCTTGGTTTGACCAGCCCGATATCGACCTCGACCAAGCGCTAAAAAAGTTTGACGAAGGTGTGGCATTAGCCGAAACAATCAAAAAACGCCTCACCACATTCGAAAACAAAGTGACTATTTTAAAACAGAGGTTTGACCACACCGCATGATCTGGCTTATTGCTGGCGGCTTAATACTACTCTTTGGGGCGGTAGTTTTGCGCGGTGCGCCCTATGTGCCAACACTTAAGCGCAGTGTCAAAAATGCGCTCGATTTGCTCGACCTGGCCGACGGAGATTTGGTTATTGATTTAGGCAGCGGCGACGGCAACGTGCTCAAAGCTGCGGCTCAACGTGGCTACAAAGCCCTTGGGTACGAAATTAACCCCTTACTTTGCATTATTTCGCGCCTGCGCGCTTTGCCCCAGCGCAGCAAAATTACTGTTTTATGGCGCGACTTTTGGCTGGCAGAGTGGCCACAAGAAACCAAAGCCGTGTTTGTATTTTTGGCTGGGCCGTACATGAATCACTTGTCGCGTAAGCTTGCTCAGGTGATGAATGAACGCAAACAGCCACTTATAGTTATAAGTTACGGTTTTGCTATTCCAGGGTATTTGCCCAAAAAAATCTCCAACGGTTTTTATTTGTACGAACTACAGCCCACCAACGATCCACGCAAACCGCGGTGGAACCCGCGGATTCCACACCCTAAACTCTTTAGACGCAAGTAAAAGCTTTACAAAACGCGCTACTATTTTTAGTATAAGAAGTATGAAGCAATCGCGCTCAGCAGGGTTTGTGCCAATTTCACTCGTACTAAGTGTTGTTTTTGGAGTGCTATTTGTGCTGGCGACTGGCGCAGCGATTTGGGCCTTTGTAAATTATATGGACCAAAAAAATAACGTTGATGCCAAAATAAGCGATGCGGTTGGCGTGGCAAAGACTGCTCAGCAAAAAGTTGACCAAGCGGCATTTACCGAGCAAGAAAAACTACCAACTCGCACTATTAAAGCGCCCGATGAACTCGGCGGCCTATCGTTAGATTACCCCAAGACTTGGAGCGTTTACCTTGATCAAAACGGCGACAATGGCAACTACGAAGCATATATGTACCCGCTTGCAGTGCCGTCACTACAGACGGCACCACCATACGCTTTGCGGGTGAGCGTTTTGCAAAGTTCGTATGAATCGAACGTTAATTTTTACCAAGATTTGGTTAAAAGCGGCAAGTTAACGGCTACATCTGTAAAAATTAATGGCACTGATGCCTTGCGGCTTGATGGCAGCTTTACAAATACCATAAACGGTTCGATGTTACTTGTAAAAATTCGCGACAAAACTGTACGCATTGCCACGCAAAGTACCACGTTCCAAAGCGACTTCGATAAAATTGTTGTGCCATCTATTAAGTTCAACAAATAGCCGCTTGTGCTTAGTGCGGCGCCACGTGCTACACTAAAAAAATGAAGAACGGGGGAGCACTACAGCAACAGGAGGCCGCAGCACTTGCGGCTGCTGCGCATGAGCTTAAAAGCCCGCTGGCCTTGGTGCAACACATTGCTCAGACTTTGGCCGACACGCAAACACCACTCACCGAAACCGAGCGTGCGCAATATTTGGCGCGGCTGCAGTTTACTAGCGATCGCATGATGCGTTTGGTGCAGCAATTGGCAGTGAGTTATCGTTTGCAGGCCGACCAGCAATTGGCGTTTGCCTTTACCACCGAACCGTTGAACGCTGTTGAGGTGTGCGAAGGTGTAGCGCACGAACTTGAGCCGCTTGCCCGTGCACACAATCAACGCATCGATATTGCCAGCCAGCGTTCGCAGCTGGTGATTGCGAACCGCGATATTTTGCACGACATTGTTGTGAATTTAATAGATAACGCCATCCGTCATAATCCAATCGGCGGCAGCGTGCGACTGGCAAGTAGCGCACATGGCAACATGGTGCGTCTGAGCGTACACGACCAAGGCGCCGGCGTTGGCGCGAGCGAACTGCGCAACTTGCGCCACACGCTTGGCACGCAGCCGCAGCCACTCGGAGGGCGCAGTGCCACGAGCGGACTCGGTTTATATATTGTTGGTCAGTTTGCGGCGGCAATGGGTGGTAGTGTTGGGCTCGGCCGGCCAGGGCAGGGGAGCCATTTTTTTGTCGATCTGCTGCGCTCTAAACAGATGAGTTTTTTGTAATGGCACACGTTTTAATTATCGAAGATGACACCTGGATGGCCGATTGCTACCGCCGCTGGTTGACCGCTGACGGGCATACGGTGCGATGCGTGGGCGACGCTCAAAGTGCACTCGACGCGCTAGACGATGCGCCAGCTGACGTAGTGTTGCTTGATTTGCTTTTGCCTCACGCCAACGGCACGCAGGTGCTGCACACGCTGCAATCGTACGCCGATTTGGCGCGAATGCCGGTCATTTTGTGTAGCAGCTCGTTGCCACCGCAGTTACCGCCGCTGCGGGCATATGGGGTGCGGGCGGTGCTCGATAAAACGCAACTCACGCCGAATTTGTTGCGTCAAACAGTAGCGGAGGTGCTTGCCCATGCGACCATTTAGCACACAAGCAATTGTCTTACGACGCACAAATTACGGCGAAGCCGATCGCATTATAAATGTGTTGACGCCAGATCATGGCAAAATTAGCGCCATTGCTAAAGGTGTGCGCAAGCCAAAAAGCAAGCTTGCTGGGGGACTGGAGCTTTTTGCTATTTGCGAACTAACGATTATGCAAGGTCGCGGCGAACTCGGCCTTATAACCAGCGCCCGCATGAAGCAATTCTTTGGCGACATTTTAAAAGATTACGACCGTATGCAGTTTGCGTACGAAGCTATAAAGCTTGTAAATCGCGCCGCCGAAACGGTTAGCGAACCAGAATTCTACCAACTTTTAGCAGATACTTTGGCGTGGTTGGGTGACCTCAAGACAGATTGGCGGCTGGCGGAGTTGTGCTGTCGTTTGCGATTGGTGAGTATTTTGGGCCGCGGGTTAAACTTGCTTACTAACGCGACTGGCCAAAAGCTCCAAGCCGACCAAACCTACAATTACGACTTTGCCGACAACGCTTTTTACGGAGACGCGCGCGGTCGATTTACCAGCGATCATATAAAATTGCTGCGATTGGCGAGCATAAAAAATCCTGCTATATTGCAGCAGGTTTCGGGTTTAGACAAAGTGATTGATGATTGCGTGTGGTTGGTGCGTACGGTCGAGAGTTAGGCAATTTCCGCCCTGGCCACGTCATTGTAGCCGGGGCGGGTTGCCGTATCCGTGCGTTGGGGCTGTTAGATCCAGGGCCACGTGAGCCAATCACGCAGTTTGCGCCAGAAGATCATGCGCATCAGTCGCCCGAGGATGGGGCTCATGTAGCGCTCGATTATCAGAACGTTTTGCCCGCTAAAGCCGTAACGCAGGCCGTGGTTGGCAGCGAGATCGAGCACGCACTTTGCGCGTCCGAGTATCGCCCAAGCCTCCTCGCGTCGCCGTGGCTGTGCTTGCCAAAGCAGCGTTGCAGCCATGACGAGGATCGTCAGGTCGTACTGAGTCGCGCCTTCGGTTTCGTGGATGTGTTTCGCGGCCTTCAACAGCTCCGCGAGCGCAAGCTTGTCGTGGTAGAGGCGCGAATAGGCCACTGCCAGGTGACACTCACACTGAATCCACTCATGGCGCCACTGCTCGTTGCTGAGGATGTCCTGCTGGTGCAGATCGTCGAGCAGCTTCCTAGCTCGAGTTAGATGCGAACGCGCATCTTCGTAACTGCCGAAGTAGCCGCGCAAGGCACCAATGCAGATTTCGAGACGCGCCCAGTAGATGGTTATCGCAGTCTCGTCGGTAATCTTTGAAACAGCGATTACGGCAGCATCTGCGACATCGGCGGCGAACGCTGCGCTGGCAAACAGCTCCTCGTCAACGCCATTTTTTTGGAGAGACGAGACGATGGCCTTGACCAACAACATCTCGGCTTCCAGTTTGGCGTCTAGTACATCAGGCTGGTTGCTTCCGGCGCGTGAGGCGCAGTATTCCTTGTAGAAATCGAGCGCCTCATGCAACTCTTCAGACGCTTCGGTGAGATTTCGCGCTTCTATGCATCTACTAGCTTGGTCCAAGTGACGCCTTGTCAGCGCCGCAAATTGCTCAATCCGTTTCTGAGTCTCCTGATCCATTTCGTAGCTCCCAACTCAAACGTTGTGGATACGACACGCCTACAGTTATACACCCAACATGCGTGTCTAAGCAATAGTATCTTTGCATTTTGTGTAAAAAAGTTTCGTAATATCTGATATAATCAAAGCAATGAGTGAGCAAAAAGTATCGTTAGAGACGCTAACAAGCCTGGCAAAACGCCGCGGTTTTGTGTTCCAATCATCCGAAATTTATGGGGGTATCGCTGGTTTTTGGGATTTTGGCCCATACGGTGTCGAACTTATGAACAACCTCACGCAATTGTGGTGGCGCGCCATGGTATACGAGCACCGCAATATTTTTGGCATTGACGGCGCGATTATCCAAAATCCGCGGTTATGGAAGGCAAGCGGCCACATTGATGGCTTTACTGACCCACTTGTTGACTGTAAATATTGCGGCGCACGCGTAAGGGCTGACCACTTGGCTGGCGTCGACTCTAACGACCTCGCCCAGCTTACTGACTTATTAAAAGACAAAGCCTGCCCGGTATGCGGCAAAAAAACGCTCACGCCGCCACGCCAGTACAATATGATGATGAAAACCTGGGTCGGCCCGGTCGAAGACGACAGCGCCGTGGCATATTTGCGCCCCGAAACTGCCGGTTCGATCTTTACAAACTTCGAAAATGTGCGCGAAACAACACGTAGCAAAATCCCATTCGGTATTGCTCAAATCGGTAAGGCGTTCCGCAACGAAATTAGCCCACGCGATTTTATTTTCCGCGTGCGCGAGTTCGAACAAGCCGAAATGCAGTATTTTATCCACCCAAAAAATCAGGACGAAGCCTACCAATATTGGCGCGACTGGGCTTGGGAATTTTATACCAACCGCGTCGGTCTGGCCGAAAAAAATCTGCAATGGCACGAGCACGGCCCAGATGAACGCGCCCATTACGCCGCCGCCGCTCACGACATTTACTTTAATTTTCCGCAAGGGTTTAAAGAGTTGTGCGGCACCCATAACCGCACCGATTTTGATCTTACCAGTCACATAAAAGAAAGCGGCAAAGACTTAACGTACTTTGACGAAGCCACGCGCAAGCGCTTTACGCCAAACGTTATAGAAAGCTCAGTTGGCTTAGGCCGTTTGTTTTTGGCGGTCCTAACCGACGCCTATAACGAAGAAGAAGTCGGCGGCGAAACCCGCGTTGTACTCAAAATTAAGCCACAAATTGCGCCAGTAAAAGTTGCCGTATTGCCGCTCAGCAAAAAGCCAGAATTAGCCGGCTTATCTGAAAAGGTGTATAAAGATTTAGTTCAAAAGACCGGCTGGAACATAGAATACGACGAAACGCAAAGCATTGGCCGCCGCTACCGCCGCCAAGACGAAATCGGCACGCCATACTGCGTAACCATCGACTTCGAAAGCTTGCAAGACGACTGCGTCACCGTGCGCGAACGTGACAGCATGCAGCAAACGCGCATAAAAATCAGCGAACTGACCAGCCACATAACGTTTTAGTTGGTAGCGGCAAAACCCCAGGCTCCACGACATTGGGAGCCTGGGGCTGCAAAACTACTCGCCCATGTGGATAACGCCATCTATGGTCGGGCCGACTTTATCACGTGGCAGCAGCAATTGCACCTCTGGGTATTGCGTCATGTAGAATGCAATAAGCGCACCAGCGAAGCGCTTGGCCTGTGGCAATTCGAGGCCATCGAACTCGATCAAACGCCTGGCAGAGTAAGCAACGTGAGTTGCTATTACCGCAAGATCCTGTTCGTAGCTGCACCAGGCGCTGCCAAGCATGAGCCATACAATTTGGGCGTTACTGATGTCGATGGTGGCGTCGCCAGCTTGTGACAAGCGGTTCGTGAGTATCTGGCCCAGATGTTCTGGCACCGCCTCGCCTGCGAATATGGGGTCGAGCAGCTCGCCAAGCTCACTGACAACGAGCGCGTCCAATTTGTAACCGCTGGCGTCGAATGGCTGATAGTCAGCCACGATTGCTCCAATCTGGGGAGGTAGTTTTGACCTAAGCAATATTGCCATAACGTAATAAACTTTGCAATGACAAAACCCCAGGCCCGAACCGCACATGGCGGCAGGGCGCTGGGGATTGTCAGAACTTGGGTGCTCAGGGCAAGCGGAGCCGGTCGGCCCAGCTGCCCCTGGGGTCGTCGCGGGGGTCGTGCTTGGTGCCGACGAGGCAGCGCCAGAAGAGTTCAGCTGTCTCGAGGGTCATGCCGGGCATGGCGATGATCGCGCGCATGGAGGCGATCAGTTTGGGGTCGTCGCGTTCCGCGTAGAACACGGTCAGGCGCTCGGCCACGTTGCGCGCGTGTGGCAGGTTGAGGTCGCACGCGAGGCGATGTGCCTTGTCCAGGTAGTTGAGCGCCGCGGTGCGGTTTTCTTTGTCGCTGAGGCACCAGGCCAGCAGGATCAGCAACCAGGTGCGCTCGACGGGCCGGGCTTCTGTGGACACTGCCCTGCTCAGCCGGTTTTCGAAGCCCTCCGGTACGTTTCTGCCTTCGAACATCATCATGACCCAGGTGTGGATCTTGCCTTCGGACAGTTCGGTGTCGGCCACGTCTGTGGTCAGATTGAGCCGTTCGTCGGTCACTTCATCTCCCTCTCACGAGTAGTTCTGACAATAATATAATAACATAAAAACCTTAATAAATCAATTGCGGCGCTTGCAAAACCGCCAACGCTCCCGCACAATATGGAATGAAACAGGAGACTTTATGGGATTTTTCGGCGCTTTAGGCAAAATTTTGCAAGGCAAACCAGTATTTACGGCGGGGCAGGGGAATGCAGCACAACCAGGAGCACCAGTGGTCTCATCAACAAGCGGCAAGGTGTTCCCGCAAGTTTCGATCGAGCACGTGGAGTGCCGCACAAACGGTGGTGGCATGGATATTGACGCGTTCATCCAAAATTACTCCCAAGGTCAAGTACAACTAGACAAGATAGAATTATTTGGGCATACCACGCAAGTTCCTGTTTTTTTGCGCCCAGGTGAGGACCGCGAACAGCGCATTTACGACGGCCCGCGCCCAACCGCCACTAACCAACCAAACCTCGAACTTTACTATAAAGATGCAAGCGGCGATTACTTTTGCGCCGACCATTATGTAGAGTTCACTCAACAAGCCGACCGCACCTACACGGTGCAACGCATCCGCTTTTTGCGCGTGCGTGATGTGTAAAAAGCCTGTATAATTACCGAAGTTATGCATGCCATTACTGTTAAAGGTGTTTCAAAACATTTTAGCTTCAGTACCCACAAAGGGCTGAAGGGTTTTTTGAACCCCACAAAAAAGCAGGTTGTTGCCGTCGATAACGTCAGCTTTACCATTAATAAAGGCGAAGCCGTGGCATTTATTGGACCCAACGGTGCTGGCAAAAGTACGACTATTAAAATGTTAAGTGGTATTTTGCAGCCGACAAGCGGCGAGGTGAGTGTGCTTGGCCTAAACCCGCTTGCCGAGCGCCGACAGCTCGCCATGAAGATCGGCACCGTTTTTGGCCAACGCTCGCAGCTGGTGTTTAATTTACCGCTGACCGAAAGTTTTAACCTCACCGCCGCCATGTACCAAGTGCCCGACAACGTTGCCGCTGAACGCATCGCCAAGTTGGTCACTCAATTTAGCTTGGCCGAATTTATTGACCAACCCGTGCGCAAACTTAGCTTAGGCCAACGCATGCGTGCCGAAGTCGCCAACGCGCTTATTCATAACCCCGAAATTATCTTTTTGGATGAGCCAACTATTGGACTCGATATTGTGGCAAAACGCGCCCTGCGCGATGTCATTAAAACGGTCAACCGCGAGCAGGGGACAACCGTATTTTTGACCAGCCACGATGTCGGCGACATCGAAGAAGTCTGCGAACGCACCATGATCGTCAACCATGGCAAAATCATGCTCGACGCCAAAACCGCTGACCTCAAAACAGATTATTTGCGCACAAAAACGGTCAGCATTGTGCCCGAAGGACCGTTGCCAAAAAGCTGTACGGTCGCTGGTATTGCGGCGCGCGAAGTCGAAGGTCGTTTAGTTTTTGACATAGACACTCGCACCATAACGCTCAAAAAATTTATGGCTGCGTTGCTCGATGCGCAAGACATCGCCGACATTACTATTGCCGACACGCCACTCGAGGATATAATCCACGAGCTGTACACCAAAGGACAAACCCATGAGCCAGCTTAAAGCCTATTGGCGCGTGTTTACGGCGGCTGCGCGCGAAGACCGGGCAAACCCAAAGCGACTTTTATCGGCCACCATCCAAAATGTGTGCCGCGTGTTTTTGGTGGTCGAAATTTACCGTGTGGCGTACGCAGTTAGCGGCAACCACACACTGCCATTTGCCAATGCTATGTGGACAATTGCGCTATGCTTTGCGTTCTTTTTGAACCTGGGCATTCGTAATATGTACATTCCGGTTGAGATCGAAATTAAGAGTGGTACAGTCGAAACAAGCCTCATAAATCCGCTTGACTGGCGGTTGGTTAAATTCGCGCAGTTGCTTGGCAAAAATAGTTTGGAATTTTTAGTGCAGCTTATTGTTGTGCCCATTGTTTTGTTGCTGATGATCGGGCCACCGAATGTTGCCCACCTCACACCGGCGCTGGTTTTGTTATTTGGCGTGCTGGCGGTTATGTCGGTTGTTACTGCGGCCGCATTATTTATGACTGTCGGCTTGGCGGCATTTTGGTTGAATGATGCAAAGTCGGTCTTTCGTATTATCGATAAAATGGCGCTTATTTGCTGCGGCACATTTGTGCCACTGGCTCTTTTACCAGATGTTATGCAGCAGATTGTACGTTTTACGCCGTTCTTTATTTACGCTGCACCAACGCGCATTTTTGATCCGACTGCCGAGCGCGCGTTGATACCAACCATAATATCGGGCGTTATTTGGACGTTTGGTATGCTGGCAATTTGCGAATTTGTGTGGCGGCGCGCCAACAAAAAAATGGAGGTTAATGGTGGCTAATTTTGCCGACATAAAACACGACCTGCGCATCTACTGGCTGAGTTGGCGCACGCAGTACAAAGCCGCCACAAAGCTGCGCGGCGCGTTCGCCTTGCAAGTTATTGGTATGATTATTAACAACATTGGCTTACTGATTGCTTGGTGGTTCTTATTCCAGCACTTTGGCACCATTAACGGCTGGTCATCGACCGATTTAGTGGGCGTGCAAGCCGTAAACATGCTGGTTTTTGGTATTACTATTTTGTCGAGCACCGGGTTTTTTGAACTGCCGCGATATGTCGACCAAGGTTCGTTTGACACATTTATTACCAAGCCCGTCGGACTACTCGCGCAAATTGCCAGCAGCGCAATCGAAATTAGTTGTATGGGCGACGTCATTTTAGGCACCGTTCTTATCGTGTGGTACATAATTATTGCGCACGCCAGCTTGGTGGCAATCGCGCTGTTTTTGCTTGCAATGTGCCTCGGCATTTTAATTATGTGGTGTTTTACACTGCTGCCATTTTTGCTGGCGTTTTACATGGTCGATAGCGAACGGGTGAGCCGTAACATTGCATTCTTCTTTTTAGACACTGGCCTGTACCCAACGGGCATTTTAACGGGTGGCTTGCGCACCATTTTGCTGACTGTTTTTCCGGGCTTATTTATTGGCGCCGTGCCGCTTAACGTACTGCGCGGCATTGGTTGGAACGTGCTGTTTATTGGCGTGGTGGTTGCCGCAGCCTGGCTATTTATTTCGCTCAAATTATTTAAACGGGCCGTACAAAAGTACGAAAGTGCTAACTTGGTAGGCGCGAGGTAGTATAGTTTAAGTTATGACAGCAAACGATGTACTAAAAGCTCTCAAAGCAGCTGCTAATGCCGACGATGCTATTTTTTTGCAGCGCTTTTTTAAAACCGGCAAAGGTCAGTATGGTGAGGGTGACGTTTTTATTGGTGCGCGCATGCCGGCGCTGCGGATTGTTTGTAAAAAATATACCGACTTGCCACACGCCGAAATACAAAAATTGTTTGACAGCGATATCCATGAATGCCGCATGGCCGCCGCCGTTATTTTGGCATACCAATACCCAAAGACCGACCTGCCGGGCAAAAAAGCTATCTTCGATTTATATGTAAAAAACGTTTTGGCCGGACGCGTAAACAATTGGGATATTGTAGATGTCACTGCCGAAAACGTTATTGGCCGCCATTTGTACGAGCAAAATTTGCCGCGCGACATATTGTTTAAACTCGCGCGTTCGGGCAATATTTGGCAACGCCGCGTGGGCATTATGAGCAGTTTTTACTTCTTTAAAAATGGTGATGGCGATTACAAAACTACATTAGAACTTTGCGAAATTTTGCTGCACGACACTCACAATTTAATCCAAAAAGTCGTTGGCTGGATGCTACGCGAAATCGGCAAACGTGTGGACCGCAAAATTTTACTTAAATTTTTAGACGAACACGCTGCCACCATGCCGCGCACAACTCTGCGTTATGCAATTGAACATTTACCACCCGAACAAAAGCAATTTTATATGAGGCAAAAAAGTGAGAGAAATCGAAATTAAAGCCCGCGTACGTGACCAAAAAATGCTCGAAACAAAGCTAGCCGAACTCGGCATAAAGTTAGGCAAACCCAAAACTCACCACGACGTTGTGTTTTGCAAACCGGGCCAAAAAGATTACCAAAAGGGGAGTATTTGGCTGCGGCTGCGCACCGAAAATGGCAAAAAAGTTATTTGGACGCTTAAGGCAGACACCGGCACGAAACTCGATAGCATCGAACACGAAGTAGAAGTAAGCAACGGAAATGAACTCGAAAAAATGCTGCGCCTTATGGGCAATAACATGTACAGCGACCTCACAAAAACGCGTCGCAAAGCCGCCATTGGCGAGGTAGAAATCTGCCTCGATAATGTTGACGGGCTTGGCACATACATCGAAGTCGAAAGATTAGTCGCGCCAGACGCCGATGGCGATGCGGTGCGGGCTGAGCTGTGGGAATTGCTTGCAAAACTCGGCATCACCAAGGCTGACCAAGAAGAGCTTGGCTATGACGTATTACTAAAGCGGGCGTCTTAGACGGTGCGCGATCTTTTACCATACATTTCGGCCGTTCTTACATTTGTTGCGGTTGCGCCGTATTTGCGTGACACAATAAAAGGTAAGACACGTCCAAATATTGTAACCTGGTCTACGTGGACGCTGCTGACTGTTATAAACACAGTCATCGCGGTCAATGCTGGTGCTTGGCAGACGGCGATCTTTTCGATTGGCGCAACGCTCGCCACCGGTTCGATTATGATCGTTGGCTTTACCCGCGGCATTAAAAAATACACAATGTTTGATATTGTTTGCCAGTTGTTCGCATTATGCGGCATCCCATTATGGCTACTAACCGGTCAGCCAGCACTAGCGGTCTTTATTTTAATGTGTGTCGATTTTGCCGGCGGTCTACCGACACTACGCCATGCCTGGAGATCACCTGGCGAAGAGACATGGCAGACGTTTGCAATTAGTGCATTTGCAGGCAGTTTAACTGTGGTGAGTCTGTCGCAATACAATTTTGTTTCGCTAGCGATGCCGCTGTATATTACGCTTTTTGATGCGGTCATGCTATATATCGTTTTATATCGTCGCCGCGTGTCATAACATTTTAAGGTTCTCGTCGCTGCCTTTACCCAGTATAATAAGCGTATATGCCACTTGTGAGTGCCGGAATTTTAGTTTACCGCAAAAACCCTACCTTAGAGGTATTTTTAGTCCACCCTGGCGGTCCGTACTGGACAAAAAAAGACGATGGTATTTGGTCGATTCCAAAAGGCCAAGTCGACGAAAATGAAGAAAGACTAACCGCCGCCAAGCGCGAATTTACCGAAGAAACCGGCTTTGCCGTCCCACCCGGTAACTTACTCAATTTAGGCAGTGCTGAATACGTTTCTAAAAACAAAAAGGTACACGCTTGGGCAGTCAAGGGTGATCTTGACGCAAGCGCAATTAAAAGCATGATGCTAACTATTGAATGGCCGCCGCGCACTGGCAAGCAGCTCAAATTCCCCGAATGTGACAAAGCGGGGTGGTTCACTATTCCAACCGCTTTGCAAAAAATTGTCAAAGGGCAGGCGCCACTGCTTGAGCGTCTTGCGGTCGAGGTAGGTAACTAATGTTTGGCCGATTATTCCGCGCTGTGTACTACCGCGCCGACGAATTATTGGTCGTTGCAGCTGTCATTATTGGAGCAGCGTTGTATTATGCGCCAAGCGTTATGGATCATCTTTCGAGCACTGGTTTTGTCCCGAATGGTGCAGAATCTACCCAGGTTCGTGATGCAATTAACACAACTTTTAGCAAAGATAAACCAACGCTTATTGTATTAGCTGAAGGCGACGCCGATGTAGATTCGACTGCATTTAAGACTGCAATAACGGATGTAGAAAAACAAATAAAACAAGCTAGCCCGAATGTTACAAATGTACAGGATTTTTACTCAACACAGCAGCAAGCCTTACTAGCTAAAGACGGCAAAGGTACGCTGGTACTTGTTAGTATTAATGGTGATATAGCTCAGCAGCAGACCGTTTCGGCCCACATTCGCGATGCTGTAAAAAGCAATTTACGCTTGAGCTTTGCGGGTGAAGCAATTCTAAACCACGATATAACCGCTCAAATTAACAGCGACCTTAGCCGCGCCGAAATTGTATCATTTGCTATCTTGGCCGTGTTGCTAATAATTGTTTTCCGTGGCGTTGTGGCTGCTGTGCTGCCGCTCATTTTAGGTGGCTTTAGCGTGTTGGTTGCGTTTTTGGTGTTACGCGGGTTGGTCGAATTTACTACTGTCGTTGAGTACGCGCTAAACGTTATTGTTTTGATTGGCTTGGGTCTGGCCGTTGATTATTCGCTCCTTATGGTTAGTCGATTCAGGGAGGAGCTCGTCGCCCAAAAAGGCGACATTGCCGAAGCGCTGCGCATCACTATGCAATCCGCAGGCCGCACGATTTTCTTTAGCGGTTTGACAGTGATCATTAGTTTGTTGGCGCTAACTGTTTTCCCACTCGATTTTTTGCGAAGCATGGGACTTGGCGGCGCAGCGGCCGTGCTTGTTGCTATGGGTGGTGCACTGATCGTTCTGCCGTCGTTGTTGCGCGTACTTGGCCACCGCGTTAATTGGCTATCGTTTGGCCACGTCAAAGCAATGCATAAAGCAGCGCGGGCAGGAGAGGTAATCGCCGAAAAAAATAGTATTTGGCGTAAAACCGGTGCGTTTTTTATGCACTGGGCAATTCCCACGCTGGTTGTTGTACTTGTCGTGTTGCTTGGCGCTGGCTCGCCGTTTTTACGTGCCCATTTAGCAACGCCAGACTATACAGTTTTGCCGGCTGACAGTCCTGTGCGTATTTCTACCGAAAAACTACAGCACGATTTTGCGTTTAGTGATTCGCCAATCCAAATTGTATACACAACCGATTACCCAGGCGTCGAAACACCTGCGGCTTTGGCCGAGCTACACGACTATACAACAGCAGTCAGCAATGTTCCTGGAATTACCTCTGTTACGTTGGCCTCAAAACCAATCGGCAAAAGTATTGTTTTGGATGCACGGTTCGATGACACTGCAATGTCGGCCGATGCCCAGAATCTTGTAAAAGCTGTACGCGACCAAACCGCACCGCAGGCCTCAGTAAAAGTTGGCGGTGCCACAGCAGAATTGGTTGATTTGCTGGCGACACTGACAAAATACATTCCGTATGCGCTGGCAATTATTGCCATCGCGCTGTTTGTGCTGTTGTTTTTCATGCTCGGTAGCTTAGTTTTGCCCTTGGTCGCCATGGTACAAAATGTGTTGAGTTTGGCTGCATCGTTTGGTATGCTTGTTCTTATTTTCCAAGATGGCCATTTGGCGCAATTGCTGCACACCAATGCAAGTGGCGCCATTGATGCCACGCAGCCGGTACTTATTTTTGCAGTCGCGTTTGGTTTGTCTATGGATTATTCGTTATTTTTGTATGGCCGCATAAAAGAAGAACATGATCACGGCGCTGACCCGCGCGCCGCCGTACTAGGTGGTTTACAAAAAACGGGTGGCATTATTACGTCTGCCGCAGTGTTGCTGTTTGTAGTGGTCGTGGCGTTTGCTTCGTCGCAAATAAGCATTATGCAACAGATCGGCGTCGGTTTGGCCTTAGCAATTTTGGTTGACGCATTTTTAGTACGCATGGTTATGGTGCCAGCGACAATGCGGCTGCTGGGGCGTGCTGCTTGGTGGGCACCAAAGCTACTTAAACGGTTACAGGCGCGGGTGGGTTTAAGCGATTAAATTATTTCGAGTGGTTCACCAAGTCGCCACATTGCATCGAACAATTGGCGCATCATGGCATGCAGGCTAGGGTGCTGAATTTCGACTGCCTGCATGGCGCCTGCAGTGTAATCTAAAAGTGTTACAACGTCATTATACAAATACATTTCAAACTGAATTTGTAATGTTTTTTGGTCCACGCGACGGTAAAACGTACGGCTTGGTGCAAACGGTCCGATGTTATCGGCCGTAACTTTTGTGGCATTTGTAAGATCGTAACTGGTAATATTGCGTTCTATGACGCGTTCGCGGAATCGTTTAACAAAGGCTGGGTCGAGGTGCTCCGAAATATGGGCTGTTTCGAACACGCAAAATTCACCCTCGGCTTTTGTGAGGTTCCAATTAGCCTGTTTAATACCGGCTAAACCGTAGTAATGGCGAACAGTGGCTTGCGGCGCGGCGCTGCCCGCAAGGTTACGCAAAAGGGAAGCCATAGCGTTAAGGTCGGTCCGCAGTGCAGTTACTTCGGCTTCTTTTGCCGCGATTGCGTTGTCTAAATTTTGCAGTGGGAGGCTGCGAAAAAGTGTGCCGTAGCTGAGCTGTTCAGCGCTCACCAAGCCCTTTGTTTGCAGGATTTCAAGGTAACGGTAAACCTGCGTACGGCTCACGCCCGTTTGTTTGGCCAATTGTAGCGCCGATGTTGGGCCAGTTTGGGTGAGTTCTATATAAAATGCGGCCGCCATGGGGTCAATATCGATTTTTTGAAGATAACTTTGGAGTTGCTGCAAAGGGTCCATATGTTTAGTGTACTACTTGTCCGTATTTTTGGACACATGGTTGTGCTATCTGTGCAAAAGTTTGTACACTATGTCCAAATGTTAGGACATAGTACACGACAAGTAATTCTTACGGTGGCAGTGGTCCTACCGTTTGTTGGCAGCAGCGTATATGCGCTGTCTATTTTAAGAGGTAAAACGCGGCCGCAGCGGACCACCCGTGTGTTGTTTTTACTAATTTCTGGAACAGTAACTGTTACGCTGAGCAATAATACAGCGTTTTGGCTGGCGTTAGCGTCGTTTGTACAGGCCGCTGCAATACTTTGTTTGGCGGTAAAATGGGGTGTTGGCGGCAGTAAAAAGTTTGACCTTGTTTGCGCCTGCATCTGCATAACAGGGATAGTTGTACGGCAAAGCAGTGGGAACTCAACAGCCGCCATAATTGGCTGCATTGTCGCAGATTTTGCAGCGGTCTTACCGGCATTAATAAAAACTTATGCATGGCCAGCGTCCGAAAATTGGATTTTTTATGCATTAGACAGCATCGCGTCTGCTATTTTTGTCGTGCTTGGCCCGTATACATTTTTGAATAGCGTATATCCTTTATATTTATGCGTCGTAAATGCACTATTTGTTGGCGTAATATTATTCCGGCGGATGCTCGCAGCGAGCGGCAAATTCAAGGTCGAAATATAGTTCGGAATGCGTCGCGCACAAAAAGTAAAATTCTGCACCAGCGTCGCCAAAAGTTACTTCGAGGTAATTGTTAAAGTCACCTGGCGTTAGTGCTTGTACACGATGCGCCAGACGAGTGACGGCTTCGAAATATTTTTGTTGCTGCCTAGCTATGATAGTAAACGGTTGGCCTAGGTTTAAAATGCGCTGGAACCGGGCGGAGCGTTCCAAAAAATCTTCGCTCGAACCAAGCAAAATGTCGAGCGCATCGTCCATGGCTGTGAACTGTAATATATTGCCAACAATAAGTTGGTTGGGGTCGATGCCGTGGTCGTGCAAAAAGGCTGACAGGTTGCGCCATTCTTTTGTAATATTGTGTTCGAGATTAATTTTTGATTGGAGACCAATGCTGCTTATAAAGGGCATGTCGGTGTAATCGACAATAAGACTACGGTTTGGTAAACGGGTAACCAATTGCAACACGGCATCATGACTAAGCGGCGTAGTAATATAGGCCGAATAACAGCGGAACGGTATATGCGCAAGTTGCTGTGGTGTCAAAAAGAAAACATTGGCGTGCGGCTGGTCGGTTGGGCTGCGCATCACAAAGTCCATATTTTGCATGTGCATAATGGCGTGGGTCAAGCGCAGGATTTCTTCGGGATTAAGTGTACTGGCGCGCATGCGTTGTAGGTTGCGTGTTGCCTTTAACCACTGTTTGCGTGTGGCGCTTAATGTGGCGGTCGGGTTGTCGCACACAACGAGTGTGGTGCCTAAATATTGGCGCATTTCAATGTGACGGGCGATATCGGCTGCCAGTGTAGAAGGCGGGTTATGGGGAAGACGGCGGGTTTCGTAGTAACGCTGCATTATGGTGGTCCTTTTATAACATGCGGTGATCCTTAAAACTGAAAGCTTCTGTTCGTGTAAGTATAAGGTGGTCGCGGAGCGGAATGCCTAATAACTGGCCAGCAGCCACAAGCTGACCGGTCAATGTGCGATCTTTATGGCTAGGTGCAACAATGCCCGATGGGTGATTATGCGCAATGACAATGCAAGCGGCACGGTCAACAATTGGGTCAGAAAAAACTTCGCGCGGGTGGGCGAGCACGGTGTCGAGCGTGCCAATTGTTATGGTGCGTTGGGCGACTAACCGTTGGCCGCCATCGAGTGATAGCGCGACAAAGTATTCTTGTTGGCGACCGCGGATATCATCGAGCCGTGCCACAATATCATCTGTTGTACGCAGCGGCTGAGCGTCACGGACCAAATGCCGGCGAGCGAGTTCGAACGCCGCCAGCAATTTACCTGCCCGAGCAATGCTGACGCCTGATACTTGAGTAAGTACCTCAATACTCAGTGTTGCCGCGCCCCGCCGCAAAATCTTTTGTACGTTACGTGCAATAGTACTAACATGCGCGGCGCCACTGCCGCTACCGATTAACACTTCTAGCAGCTCAAAATCGGACAACGCGGCCGTGCCCTTGCGCTGTAGCTTTTCGCGCGGGCGGTCAAGCAAGGGTAGCTCGTTAATACGCATAATTTTTTGCATTGTTGGAGTGTAACAAAGGTTCCTGCAAAAAGTAATACTAATTTTTTGTAAAAACTGTGGAAAACTCATGCCTGGTACAATGAAAGGGTAAGGAGATATTATGAAGGTCACTCGCTACCCACAATCATGTTTACTACTCGAAAAGGACGGTCACAAAATTGTAATCGACCCTGGCGTACACTTTTTGCGCTTGCACAACATTGAAGAACTAAAAGGTGTTGAAGCAGCGTTATTAACGCACCGACACGCCGATCATTATGACGCCAGCATTACACAAACATTGCAAGCTCAGGGTGCTGCAATTTACGCCAACGCAGACACGGCAAAACTAGTGGGCGAGGGCTGTACTGTCGTGAATGATGGCGATGCACTGACTATTGCCGGTTTTGCTGTCGAGCCCCGAGAATTGCCGCATTGCCCAATGGTCAACGGCAAACCTGGCCCGCAAAATACGGGCTATATTATTGATGGCGCGTTTTTCCACCCTGGTGACGGCAAAGAATTAGCCGGACTGCACGTCAATGCCATGGCGCTGCCAATTGCTGGGCCGAGTATCAGCCCAGAAGACGCCTACAATTTTGCCGTGCAGCTGGGGGTAAAAATCGCTATTCCTGTTCATTACGACGTGTTTGTGGCTGACCCAAATGTTATTGCCCGAGCTTTTGCTGATAATGGCGCGCCATTCGAGCTCCGCGTCCTTGCCGACGGCGAGTCTACCGAAATTTAATTTTGCGCTCCAGCCAACCCCCGGTATAATACCAGCCATGGCCCAACCTCAACCGCAATTACCTCTTAATTTCCCTAAGCACTTTTTGTGGGGGGCGTCGAGTTCGGCGCACCAGGTAGAAGGTGGTAACCACAACCAGTGGTCAGTGTGGGAACTCGAAAACGCTAAAGTGCTAGCCGAGACCGCCAAATATCAGGCCAACTATTTGCCAAAATGGGACGAAATTAAAGCAGAAGCGGCCAACCCCAAAAATTATGTCTCTGGCCAAGCGACGGACCATTACAATTTGTACGAAGAAGATTTTGCGTTGCTCAAAAAAATGAACATGAATGCCTGGCGGTTCAGCCTAGAATGGTCGCGCATTGAACCCGAAGAAGGGGCGTGGAACGCCGAGGCAATCGAACATTATCGCCACTATTTACAACGCCTTAAAGCGCTCGGTATCGAACCGGTTGTAACGCTATGGCACTGGACTCAACCTCTGTGGTTCGAACAAAAAGGCGGCTTTACAAAGCGCAAAAACGTTCAGTATTTTGTGCGCTTTGCCCAAAAAGTATTCGAAGAACTTGGTCGCGATTTTAGATACGTCATTACACTTAACGAACTCGAAGTGTACGTCGCCAAAGGCTTTGTGACCGCTGACTGGCCACCCCAAAATCGTCACAAACTCACTGGCTTTTGGACGCTTATGCACCTTATTGCCGCGCACAAAAAAGTGTACAAATTGGCTAAAACGGCGGGGCGAAAATATCAAATTAGCATCGCCAAAAACAGCGCCTACCATTATGCTGGTGACGACGCGTGGTTGTCGCGCTTTACCGCTGCTGCCATGAAATACGCCGAAGACACGTTTATTTTGCGCCGCCTACACAAGTATATGGACTTTGTGGGTCTAAACTATTATTTTTCGAACCGCTATTATGGCTATCGACAGCATAATCCGGGTGATATGGTCAATGATTTAGGCTGGGACATGCAGCCGGCTAACATCGAATTTGTGCTTAAAGATATCGCCGATCGCTATAATTTGCCAATTATCGTCACCGAAAACGGCGTGGCTGACCGCGACGACGAATATCGCAAATGGTGGATTACTCAAACCCTCCTTGCTATAAATCGCGCCATGCAAGCCGGCGTGCAAGTTAATGGCTATTTACATTGGAGTTTAACTGATAACTTTGAATGGTCCAGCGGTTTTTGGCCCCGCTTTGGCTTGGCGGCTGTTGACTATGCCACAAAAAAGCGTACGCTAAGGCCAAGTGCCATTTGGTTTGGCAAAGTAATCAGTAGACTCCGTTAAACATGCTTAAAACAGATGTAAAGATTGCGGTAATAGGTGGCGGCACCGGCGGTTTCACCTTACTTGGCGCGCTTAAAAATTACAGCAGACAGGTGAGTGCATTGGTAAATATGGCCGACGACGGCGGTTCGACCGGTGTGCTGCGCGACGAGCTTGGCGTGTTACCGCCCGGCGATGTACGCAAAAGCTTAGTAGCACTCAGCGAATCGCCAAAGGTACGCGAACTTTTTGACTACCGTTTTGACGAAGGCGGACTTAAGGGCCATACCTTCGGCAATTTATTTTTAACTGCCCTCGAAAAATTAAATGGTAATTTCGCCGAAGGTGTCGAAACAGCCAGCGACGTGCTAGATATTGTCGGCCGCGTTGTGCCTATAACGCTCGATAATGTGCGTCTGCGCGTCACCTGGCCAGATGGCACAAGCGAACGTGGCGAAGGCAAAATTGATGTTATGCAATTCGAAGCCGGCAAAGGCAAGCCAGTGCTCGCGCTCGATCCCGCGGCGCGCATTAACCCAGACGCTGCAGTAGCAATCCGCGATGCCGACGTTGTGGTTATTTCGGCCGGCGATATTTACACCTCCATTGGTTCGTCGTTAGCCGTGCAAGGTGTAACTGCCGCATTGGCGAGTACCAAGGCGACTGTAGTTTATATCTGTAATTTAGTAACAAAACCAGGGCAGACAAGTGGGTTTACCGTTAGTGATCACGCGGCCGAAATCGAACGCTTGGCAGGCAAACCTATTTTAGATTACGTTTTTTACAACACAGCGCAGCCGCCGGCAAACCTTGTAGATAAATACATCAAAGAAGGCGAGGTATTGGTCGAGGCTGATGTCACCACGCTCGCTAGCGCGCGCTACAAAGTCATTGGTGCGCCGCTACTCGATGCGCAAACTGCGCCTACCGTTAAAGGCGACGCGTTGGCTATGCACCGGTCGCTTATTCGTCACGATGGTGACGCTGTAGCGCAAAAAATAATCGCTCTTGCTAAAGGCGAGTTATGAACGACAAAATCCTTTTTTTGGATCTCGACCGCACATTGTTTGACACGCCGCGCTTTACCCAGGCACTGTGGTATGCCATTGGTCATGAGTTTAAAGTTGACGCTGCCCAGCAGCTCGAATCCCTGCCCGAATGGTATCACCAAATTGGTGACCTCCGTTATTACCATTTTGAAGAGCATGTAAAGCACGTATTGCATAAAACCGCCGACGAAATCACAGCCAAAATTCGCCCACGCCTCGAGCGCGAAAACTTTTTGTATCCAGATACCAGCGAACTCCAAAATTGGCAAACCCGCGGCGATTACCAACTCCGCATCTTAAGCTTTGGCGGCGAGTGGTTGCAAAAATTCAAAATTAGTCTCTGTCCGCGTATCGCCGACCTGCCGGCTGACATCATTCTAGAACCCAAAAATACTTTTATAGCGCATAACTATTCGCGCGCCAACGGTTTTTTGGTCGACGATAAACGCAATTTAGATTTGCCCAGAGGCTTTACTGAGGTATGGCTCCGACGTGAGCTATTGCAAAAAACTAAAGAAAGTGGTTTAATTATTGTAAATTCACTCATTGAAGTCACGGAGGCTTTATGAACTGTACAAAAGCAATTATCCCGGTTGCCGGATTTGGTACGCGACGCCTGCCAATCAGTAAGGCAATAGAGAAGTGTATGCTGCCTATTGGCAACCGGCCAATCGTAGATTACGTTGTCGAAGATTGCCTCAAGGCTGGCATCACCGACATTATTTTTGTGGTGGGCGAGCAATTCAATCAGTTGCAAACCTATTACGGTCACAACCAACTTTTAGAAGAATATTTGCAATCCAAAGGCAAAACTGAGCAACTTAAAGCAGTGAGCGGCCTGGCGACGCAGGCAAAGTTCCATTACGTTGTGCAAGATCAACATCAGCCATACGGCACCGCCGTGCCAGTCGCGCTGTGTGCTGACATGATTAGCGAAGACGAGCAAGTGTTAATCCTTATGGGTGACGATTTTATTTACAACGCCGACGGTTCGTCAGAAGTAAAACGCTTAGTCGAAACCGTCGAAGCCAGCGGCGCAACGGTTGGCTTACTTGCCGCACGCGTACCTCAAAAAGAAGTTTCGCGTTACGGTGTGATTAAAACCGAAAGCCGCGACGGCCAAGAATTCTTCCAGCACATTGTCGAACAACCAAAAGCAGAAGACGCGCCCAGCAACCTCATCAACATCAGCAAATATGTGTTTGATTACGATGCCATGCAAGCTGTGCAGCAGGTCATGAAAAACCCGCCCGCAGCCAATGGCGAGTACCAAATTACAGAGGTCCTAAACATTTGCGTAGCCAATAATAGGCCAGTCACGCTTGTGCCGATTAAAGGTGAATACCTCGATGGCGGCAGCCGCGAAGGTTGGTTGCGCGCCAACAATGTTGTGTTTGGCGAACGATAATTATTGTTGTGCCAACTGTATAAGCTCCGTAATGAGCGCAGTGTAGCTAAGCCCACTGGCTTGCCAAAGCTGCGGGTACATGCTGAATTTGGTGAAGCCAGGCATGGTATTGATTTCGTTTATAATCACGTCACCGGACTGCGTGACAAACATGTCGACGCGAGCCAGGCCGCGGCATTCTAACACTTGGTACGCTTTAAGCGCCAGGTCTTGCGCGCGTTTTTGTATAGTAGGCGATAATTTTGCTGGGATTTCTAGCTGTGTGCCCAATGTTTCGTTATATTTTGCGTCGTACGTATAAAATTCGTCGGTAAAGGCAATGCGGCCGGGCACCGACACCTTGGGGTCGTCGTTGCCAAGTACGGCGCACTCAATTTCGCTACCAATAATTGCCGTTTCTATGATGGCTTTTTTGTCGTACTGCAAGGCGAGGGTGAGTGCTGGCAAAAATTCAGCTGCGCTTATCACTTTGCTGACGCCGACCGACGATCCCATATTTGCCGGTTTTACAAACAGTGGGAGTCCAAGTTCTTTGGTGATACGTGTTACGTCGCAGCCGGCAATACTTTTTGCGACTTTAAAGTTGGCGACCGGCAGGCCGGCGTCGCGCAGCAGTCGCTTGGTCATATCTTTGTCCATCCCGACCGCTGAGGCGAGCACGTCGCAGCCAACACAAGGCAGTCCAGTAAGTTTGATCAAGCCCTGCAGTGTTCCATCTTCGCCAAATGGGCCGTGTAAAACCGGAAAAACGACATTTATTTGTATGCGCTCACCGTCAGCGATGTAGAACGTACCTGCGCCGACATCTACGAGTAATCTATTTTGCGGAGTTACTTTGCCGTCGATCGTTTGCAACAAATGCCACGCGCCTTGTCTTGTAATTTTTATAAGGACTGGCTCAAAAAGGGACGTGTTGAGCGCCGCCAGCACGCTGCGCGCTGATTGCAGCGACACATTATGTTCGGCGGACTGACCGCCAAATAAAATGCCGATGCGCTGTTTTGTGGAATGTAATGGCTGCATGCCTTTACCATAACGTATAAATTAGTTTTTCCAAATAATCCAGAAAGTATGCCAGTAAATTACAGATTGAGTACAGTAATCGCTAAAATTTTCCAAAAAAATTAGATATTACTGTATAATCAGAGCTATGGATCGAACACTTGTGAATTGTCTTATGCACTTGGGCTGCACCGAAAAACATGTGCGTTTTTACCGCGCCAACCTCAACTTAGGCGCCGCGCAACTCATGGATATTGCTAATAAAGCGCGTTTGCAGCGCTCGACAGCCTACGTTATCGCGGCCGAAATGGTTGCCATGGGACTTGTGCAAGAAGATCACAAAACGTACAAAAAATTATTTACTGCCGCCGAACCAGACTATTTATTGCAAAAATTGCAAGCCAAGCATCGCAGCCTTGGCCGCAGCGCGCTGGCACTAAAAGAAGTTTTACCCGACCTACGTGCTGTCCATCAAACAACGACAACACGGCCGCGAGTGCGCACGTTCCAAGGTCGGGCCGGCCTTACCGCCGTTTGGCAAGATATTTTGGCCGAACAGCAAGAGATTTTGTTGTGGACAAATCAGTACACCGAAAGTTTGGTGTTTGGCGCCGACATCCACGATTTATTTATAAAAGAACGCATTGGTAAAGGCATCCACATCCGCGCGTTAGCCGTTAATAACGAAGAAGGGTGGTTGTTGCGCAAAGGCGATGCCACCAGTTTGCGCCAAACAAAACTCTTGCCTCCAGAGGTAACCTTTACCAGCGAAACGTACATTTACGGTGATAAAATTGCCGTGCTTGATATTGGCCAAACAATTTTTGGCGTTATTACTCAAAATAAACAAATTGCCGCTACGCAGCGCGCAATATTTGAACTGACTTGGCAACAGCGGTAGCCTTGTGGTAATGTACGTCAATAATTTTCCCCAGAATTGTGGATAAGTGGGTAGCCGTGGGACAACGTGGGTAATAATGGGGTTGCAGTGGGTAAATGTGGGTAGTAGACTTAGGTCAGTGGAAAGCAGCGGAACAATCCAAAGCACATAACAAACACCACCACAAATTAAAAAATGGCCACAGTCGACTACTTTGAACGCAAGCTTGATGACAAGCGCCGGTTAACCATACCTGCCGAGCTTCGTGACGAGCTAGCAAGCGGAGTAGTGCTGACACGCGGGTTCGATAATTACTTGCACCTGTATCCAAAATCGATATGGGATGAGTTAGTCGAGCCAGCATTAAACGGCGATATCTTGGATCAACGGGTCGCGGATTTAAACGTCCAATTTAGAATGGGCAAAACAGATGCCGCACTCGACGCCAAGCAAGGTCGCATAAGTATCGAACAGCATTTGCTGGACTACGCGCAGATTACCCGCGACGTTGTCGCAGTTCGCGCTGGCCGCTACTGGCGTTTAATGGCTAAATAGCAGCACGTTAACAATTTGGCGACGAACAACCACTGTAGCAAAAAGGGGATGAACCAGCATCTTCGTAGTCAGCTATGTGGCAGTCAGTGAGTGGGCCGAGGGCCTCCACTTAGTAAGCCCTAGTACCTTTCCCCTCCAAAAACACCTCCCAAAAAAACTCCACCTCACATAAGTCTCTCACTCTTACGGGTAGCCCGCTTGTCGGGAAACCTATATAATGAAGTTCGAGTATTTCAACACTTAGAAGTACCACCACAACAACTCCATTAACAAAACTACAAAAACAAAAACGCATTGAATAAAAACAAAACCACTGACTGTCATGTAGGTGACTACGAAAAATGAATACACCACAACAACTCCAACACATTCCTGTTTTGTTGCAGGCAACGCTTACTGCGCTTAGGCCGCAAAAAGGGGACACGTACCTCGATTTAACGGCTGGGTTTGGTGGGCACGCAAAACAGGTGATTGCCGCAATTGGCGATGCCCGTTTAGCGACGTTGGTTGATCGAGACGATATGGCAATAACTGCGCTTGCGCCTTTGGCAAAAGCGGGTGCTCACGTACTCAAAAATGATTACGCGGCGGCCGCTAAAAAATTGCTTGGGGCAGGGGAGCGGTTTAATTGTGTATTGCTTGATATTGGGGTATCGTCGCCGCAAATTGACAACCCAGGCCGCGGATTTAGTTTTATGCACGACGGGCCGCTCGACATGCGAATGGACCAAAGTGCTGAGATTACTGCCGCAACTGTGGTAAATAAAGCCAGCAAAGATGAGCTGACGCGAATTTTACGTGAGTACGGCGAAGAGCCGCACGCCGCAAAAATCGCCCAAGCAATTATGTTTGCCAGGCCGCTAAAAACCACAGCCGAACTTGCCGAAGTTGTCGCCAAAACCTATCGTGGCCGGCGGGGTAAAATCCACCCGGCAACGCGCACTTTTCAGGCGCTCCGCATTGCTGTTAATAGTGAGCTTACACAGCTTGCCGACACATTGCCGTTACTGCCACATCTGTTAAAACCGGGTGGGCGAGTTGCAGTTATTAGCTTCCATAGTCTAGAAGACCGGCTCGTTAAACAATTTTTTAACGAACAAGCCCGGGCTGGCTACGAAGCAACACTACAGCTTATTACCAAGCAGCCGATAAGCGGCGCCACACAAGATGTTCACAATCCGCGTGCAAGGAGCGCAAAACTCCGAGCCGCAGTGAAAATAAAATAAAAAGGGGCAGCAAAATGCCTATTAAAACACAGGTCCAGGTGACTGGTACCTCGCGCGCTTACAAAATCAACGTAAAACACGTTTAAGCGCAAACCAACGTTCGCGGGTAGCCTAAAAACTGCCCGCGGGCACCACGCAAAAATTAACACAAAAAGTAAAAACATGTCGCAAGCATATAACATGGCATTGCCACGCCAGAACTCATCACGCCAAACATGGCGCCGCAACCAAAACACGGTTAAGTTTAACAGTAGTATTAGTTTGGGGCCGATTAGCCATACTATTCTTATTGCTGTTATGCTTGCAGTGCTTGGCATGATTTACTTGACGCAGATCACAAAAACCAGTACATATGGGTATCAGCTGAACGATTTAAATACCAAGCAACAGCAATTGGCGAGCGAAAACCGCGACTTAGAGGTTGAATCCGCCAAACTGCAGGCTTTGGAAAAAGTCCAGCAAAGCAGTGTCGCCAACACTATGACTACCCCTGCGTCGACCGATTTTGCCCACACAAACTAGCATGGACCGTTTTAAGCTTACATCACATCGCAGTCGCGTTTTAATAGCCCTCATGGCCATCTTGGGGGCTGTTTTTGTCGCACGACTCTTTTATTTGCAGGTGGTAATGCACGGCTATTACGAAGCCGAAGCCGATAAAGAACATACCAGCAAATTTACCATCGCCGCCAAACGCGGACTTATTTACGCTCACGATGGTCCAGGTAATTATGCGCCATTGGTGTTGAACGAGCCAGTTTACACCGTATTTGCCGACCCGCGCTACGTCAAAAACGCCAATCAAGTCGCCGACGCCATGCGTAAAATCGCCGGCGGTAATGTGATAAATAATTTTGAGGACGGTTTGCGTGACAAGACCAAAGAATATGTAGTTCTGGCCCGCAATGTCAGCCAAGACCAAGCCAATTTAATCAAAAAGCAAAACCTCAGCGACCAAGGTGTGGGTTTGCAGCAAGAGTCAAAGCGTGTGTACCCCGAAGACCAGCTGGCCGCCCAAGTTTTAGGCTTTGTGAACGGTGAGGGGCAGGGGCAATACGGCATCGAAGAGGGAATGAACACCCAGCTTTCTGGCAAAGATGGCCAACTCAAAGCTGTAACCGATGTGCACGGCATCCCAATTTCTGTTGGCAGCCAAAGCGTGCAAACCCCAGCGCAAGACGGCAAGAACATTGCGCTAACCATTGACCGCAACGTCCAAAACGAAGCTGAGCAGGTGCTCGCTAATGGTCTCAAGAATGCCAAGGCCACTAAAGGCAGCGTGGTAGTCATGGATCCTAGTAACGGTCATATTTTGGCAATGGCCAACGCACCAACCTACAATCCAAACGATTTTAGTAAGGTAACTGATTATAGCGTTTTTCAGAACCGGGTTATTAGTGACCCGTATGAACCCGGCTCGGTTATTAAGGCGCTGACCATGGGTGTTGGTCTAAATGAAGGCAAAATCCAACCAAATACCACCTATAACAACGTCGGTTACGTAAAAGTCGACGACGCGATTATTAAAAACGTCGAAACCCAACCGCAGGGCGCCGTGACTATGACGCAGGTGTTGCAATATTCATTTAACACTGGTGTTGTGTGGGTGCTCAAACAGCTCGGTGGCGGGAGTGACACAATTACTATGGCTGGCAAGCAAGTTTTATATAACTACGACACGCAGCATTATTTGTTTGGTAAGCCAACTGGCATTGAACTCGCCGGTGAAGTAAGTGGCATTGTACCAAAACCAACCAACAGTAATGTGCAATACGCCAACATGACCTTTGGCCAAGGTATTAATATAAGTATGTTGCAAGTGGTAGGCGCTTTTTCGGCCGATATTAATGGTGGTACGTACTATACGCCGCAGGTAGTCGATGGCTACCTCGACAACAACAATAGTTTTACGTCAAAGCCTGGTACAATTCGCGAATCAAACGTTATTAATCCAACGGCTTCGGCAAAATTGCGCCAAATGTTGCACGATGCGCGCGAAGGCAGCGCTGCCAAAAACGGCGAAAAAGGTGGCTACTACATCGGTGGTAAAACTGGTACAGCCCAGGTATACAACCCTAAACTTGGTCAGTACGACCCAGTCGCCACAATTGGCAGTTATTTAGGTTTTGGTGGGCAAGATAAGCCACAGTATGTCATAATGGTACGCGTAGACGACGCAACTGTTGGTGGCTTTGCAGGCACCTCTGCGGCTGCGCCAATCTTTACGGATATTTCTAACTGGATGCTTGATTACTTACAAATCGCACCGAAAGGATAGCATGAACACACTCGTGTCGCCAGATTTTATTACCAACCTCACGCTCATTTCGCTGCTCGCTGGCGCCGGTTTTTGTTTGAGTATGTTGCTAACGCCAATCTACACGTTTTTCGCCTACAAATATAAGCTGTGGAAAGTGCCGCGCACGGTTGCCGTAACGGGCGAAAAAGCACCTGTTTTGGCTAAACTGCACGCCGCCAAACACCGCCGCAATATTCCTATGATGGCTGGGCTAGTGTTTGTAGTTGTTATTGCAGTTTTGACATTGTTCTTTAATCTTGATCGCGGCCAAACGTGGCTGCCACTGGCGGCACTCCTTGGTGGTGGCCTTGTTGGCTTAATCGACGACATTATTAACGTGCGTGGCCTCGGCGGTGGCGTTAAAGGCCTGCGTGCGCCAATAAAATTTGCCATGGTCACGGTGGTTGGTTTGGTACTTGGTTGGTACTTCTTTTACAAACTTGGCTACGATTCGGTGCACGTGCCATTCTTGGGCGATTGGACGGTTGGCATATGGATGATCCCGCTGTTTGCTTTTGTGCTTGTCGCTACAGGCAACGCAGTCAACATTACCGATGGGCTTGACGGTTTAGCCGGCGGCCTGGCAGCGATGGCCTTTGGTGCGTTTGGCGTTATTGCGTTGCTACAAGGTAACATTGGTGTGGCCGGTTTTTGCTTTACGGTTGTTGGCGCGCTGTTGGCGTACGTGTGGTTTAATATTTTCCCGGCACGGTTCTTTATGTCAGATATTGGGTCGTTTTCGTTGGGTGCAAGCCTCGGCGTGGTTGCCATGTTAACAAACACACTGTTTTTATTACCGATTATTGGCTTTGTGTTTGTGGCTGACACAGCTACTGTTATTTTGCAGATTTTTAGCAAAAAGGTCTTCCATCGCAAAATCTTTTTGTCATCGCCAGTGCACCATCATTTTGAAGCAATTGGCTGGCCCGAAACTAAAGTCACCATGCGCTTTTGGGTGATCGGCCAAGTTTGCAGTGTTATTGGTTTAGTTGTTGCGCTCGCTGGGGGCTACATTAAATAATGGATAGTCTGCGCGACCGCGCGACTACAATTGTGCGGCGCCACCGTCCGGACATGCTGCTGCTGTTATTTATGGGCATTCTGGTGCTGCTTGGATTGATTATTATTTACGCCATTAGCCCGCCATTGGCTGCGCGCGCAGGCAGTGATGTGGACCCTAATCACTACATGTACAAACAACTGTTGTATTTGGTATTTGGCGTTGGTGCGTTTGTGGCAGCATTTATAATTCCGATTGATTTTTGGCGCAAATTTCGCGGTAAATTGTTAGTTGGCGCGCTTGTTTTAGGAGTCATGCCGTTTTTATTGCAGGCGACGCCGATTGGGCTGTGCGCAAACGGCGCTTGCCGGTGGCTGCAGTTTGGTTTTATTAGTTTCCAGCCCGCCGAGCTTATGAAGTTCGCGCTGGTTATATTTTTAGCTGCATTTTTAGCGGTGCGTATTCAGCAGGGTAAGGTCAACGACGTGCAAATGACGCTTGTGCCTGTCGGTTTAATTATGCTCGCCGTAGCTGTTATTGTTATTGGCCTACAACAAGACCTTGGCACTGGCATTACGTTTTTTGCGATCACGTTAACCATGCTTTTGGTTGCTGGCCTCAGCAAAAAATTATTCGCTATGATTATTGGCAGTGCGGCCGTGCTTGGGACGTTGTTTGTGATTATTGCGCCGCACCGCATCGAGCGCGTGTTAACGTTTTTCCAACACAGTAGCGCCAACGACGCCATGACGTACCACATTGACCAAGCGCTTATTGCGGTTGGCAGCGGTGGTCTAACTGGCAAAGGGTTGGGGCAGAGTATTCAGGCGTTTGGTTACTTGCCAGAGGCAGCAAACGACTCAATCTTTGCAATTTTGGCCGAAATTTTTGGTTTCCTTGGCACACTTGCTGTGCTGGCAATTTTTGCCGCCATGTTTGTGCGCATTTTGCACATTATGGATCGCAGCGGTAATATTTACTATAAGCTCGTTGTGTCGGGTGTGTTTGGTTGGGTGTTTTCGCATGCAGTAGTAAATATCGGGGCCATGCTGGGCATCTTCCCGCTGACGGGTATTACGCTGCCATTTGTGAGCTTTGGTGGCACCAGCCTGCTGTTTATGCTGGCGGCGCTTGGTGTTGTACTGCAGATTTCGCGCTACACCGGCCACCAAGTAAAAGATGTTGTAACTACAGGAGATGCTGATGAAGATCGTCGCCGCGGGCGGGGGATCGGGCGGTCACGTAACGCCGTGCCTAGCAGTTTTAGCCGAGCTTAAACGCCACGACCCAAACCTCAAAGCTTACTTTATAACAGATAAAAAATTCGGCCCACAAGCGCACGATATTTTAAAGCATGCCCCGCTCGATATAAAATTAAAACGTATCTACGCCGGAAAACTGCGCCGCTATCACACCGTAAGCTGGTGGCGCCAGTTGTTTATGCTTGGCACGGTATTCAAAAATATTCGTGACGTATTTTTAGTTGGCATTGGACTAGTACAAAGCCTGATCTTTTTGGCGCGAACTAAACCTGACGGTGTATTCACCAAAGGCGGATTCGTATGCTTGCCGGTTGGCTTGGCGGCAAAAATGCTCAAGATCCCCCTCATTATTCATGATTCTGACGCCCACCCGGGTCTAACAAACCGTATTTTAGCGCCTTACGCAGTGTTGATTGGCACTGGCGCGCCTATCGAAAACTATCCGTACCCAGCCGGCCGCACGCACTATGTTGGCATTCCAGTGAGTCGCGCTTTCCGCCCACTTACTGCAAAGCAGCAGCAACAATGCAAGGCCGAACTTAAGCTGCACGATACCAAAAAACCCCTGTTAGTAGTAACGGGTGGCGGGCTTGGTGCGCGCAATATCAACCGTGCAATTTTGGCCATCGCGCCGCAGCTGCTCGACAAAGTTGCTATTTTACATATTACTGGCCAGGCGAATTACACGGCCGTGCTTGAAGCCGCACCCGACCATGTTGATTATTTAGTCGAGCCGTTCTTGCCCAGTATGCTTATTCCCTTTGGTGCGGCCGATGTTGTAGTCACACGTGCTGGCGGCACGACGCTGTTTGAGCTCGCCGCTATGGCCAAACCAATTGTCATTGTGCCTAGTCCGTATTTGACCGGCGGGCATCAGCTTAAGAATGCCGAAGTCTATGCTAAAGCGAACGCCGCTGTGGTTGTGCAAGAAGAAGATATGATATTGGACCAACGCGTGCTGTTAAAAACCCTGATTGAACTGTTTACAAACACCGCCAAACGTCACCAAATTGCCCAAAACCTGCACGCCATGGCCAAGCCTGACGCAGCAATAGATATGGCCGCGCTTATTGTCGAAGCGGTCTGCGCCAAACAAGCATAAGCTGCTACAATAACAGGAATGAAGCTGTTCAAAAAAAAGCAAAAACAGGCGCGCCAGCCGCAACTTATGGCTGGGCAAAACGAATACGTTTTTCGACGTAGCCGCACCCTGACTGGCACTGCTAGCCCAGAGATCGCCGTTAGTGCAGCAAAGCGCGGACAACTTAAAACTGATCGTCTAAAATTACACGAACTTAAAGCGCACCGGCGCAAACTTATGCGACTTTTAGGGGTCGTTTTACTACTTATTGCGTGCCTTGTCTTTTTAATTGCTAACTTTATTGTGAGTCCGCAACTAGCGGCTACGCAGCGTGGTGTGCATCAGCCGGATTACGCTGCCTACCAAAAGTCTATAGATACATACTTTGGAGATCATCCACTAGAGCGCTTTGGTTTTTTGCTTGATGGTGCAAATTTAGCAACGTCGCTCAAACATGATCATCCTGAGCTACTGGCTTTAAGCGTAATGCGCGATTGGTATGGCGGTAATGTGCGCATTGGTTTATCGTTTCGTCAGCCGCTGCTAGTGTGGCATATTGGCGCTAAGCAATTTTATGTTGATAGTGAGGGTTTGGCTTTTACTTACAATCATTTTGCCGAACCGACGGTTACCGTCACTGACCAGTCAGGCTTGCCACCAGACCAGTCAGGCGCGGTTGCTTCGACGCGCTTTATCCGCTTTTTAGGACAAATGGTTGCTGCAGTAAACACATACAAAAAAGGGCTAGTTACCTCTGTTATTATCCCGCCGTCAACCCGCGAGATTGACTTAAAACTGCAGGGCCGTGATTACCCCATAAAAACCAATAGTGACCGCGACCCGCTGCAGCAGGCCGAAGATATTGCCAACGCCCTAACCTGGCTTGATCAACGGGGGATAAAGCCACAATATCTGGATTTACGCGTCACGCACAAGGCATTTTATAAGTAGGGTAGGGCAGTTGTAGCTCCTGACGGAGTAAATATTTGGGTGTAAAGTTTTTTTAGCGCACCAGCATAGAAGCAACTTACGGCTAGTAATAGGCGGGCTAGCGGTTAGCACCACACTCACACTACTCTCTCTAAGTTCGTGTTTTGTTCTATTTTTTGTGAACTTTTTATTCTTGTCTGCGGAAATATATACAAAAATATAAAAAATATAAAAATCAAACCGCTTGTTGGGGAGTGGTGGGGAGGCGTGAAAAATAACCATGAAAACCTACAAAAAAGCATCAAATTTGCAACAAACCTGTGGAAAACTCAACGCGTGCAAAGACTACGATTATCACAGCGCGGCGATCATTAATGTAAGTGTAATCGTACGCTAAAGACCTTAAAACTTAATGTAAATTTTATATGCATGCAGTTTTTATAAGAGCACTACGTCTATTCATACCAATGTTAAATTAATACGCTATGTCGTAAAAGATATATTGTGCGACATAGCATTACGCTACGCATTTTGTATAAACGTATACTCGCCTGCAGCTATTTGTTGTTGCTTTGCTTGCAGATTTTACGCTATGTACCCTACTTTTATGTAACACATTTAATTCTCCTGACCAGCTGATTGCAACGTAATGGCACAGCAAGAATTTGCTTTATTTTGTTCTATTTTTGTTTAATATAATTTTAAAAACCGTATCATAAAAAACAGGCTCACTGCCGAGATTCATCACATACAAAATCTACAATAGCCCGACTATAGCGCGTTAAAGCAATAACAATGCTGTATATGTGGCCACTAGTCGGCATCTGTAAGACGGGCGCATCTTTAATAGATTGGTATTTTGGGTTGACAATGGAGTCATGCAATGGCTTCACGCTCAAAATATTGTGGCGCATATGTGGCGTGAGTTTTTTAAAACTGGCAGGTAATGCAACCATTGATTCTTTAAACATAGGGTTGAGTTTGTAGACTTCTGGCGCAACCTTGTCGGCGCTGGCAAGTGCACCACAAATAATTGCCGTACGGTGGATATCGTTGTGGTGACGCGCCAAAGCGTTAATCGCTAGCGAACCACCGGCGCTCGAGGCGACAAGTGATACTATATACCCTCTTTGTTTCGCCTCAATAATTTTTTGGTGCACTTGGTCGAGCTTGCTTTGTAGCGTGCTTTTTTGGTCGGCCCACCCCACAATAAAGCATTCAGCAGAAACTCTAAAACGGTGGCGCCACAACCTAATAAGCAGCTTTTGTCCCAGCTTGTTGACGCGTTTGTCGCCCAGCCCAGGGATGTAAATAATGTGGTGCTTAGCCGTCATTATCGCAACTTAATAACGGTTTCGCCATTTAAGTGGCCCTGTTGGGCTTTGGGCTGTGGTGTGGGCGCCGCAGCTGGCGTAATGGACCGAGTTGATGGTTGTTGCTGCGCTGGACGGGGAGCGTTGTTTGTGGGTGTACTATCTTCGCCACCATTCCCTTTCTTTTTGCGACGCCGGCGCTTTTTGCGTGCCGGATTAGTGGGTACTATTTGGTCGGTGGTTTGTGCTTGTGGTTGTTGGGGTGTGAGCGGTGCTGCCGTGGGCGCAGGAGCTACTCGTGGTTGTTCTTCCCTTTTTGTCTCCTCCCCTTTTTGCTGAACCGCTTTTATTGCCACTTCCCCACTCTGCTTTGCTAAGTCTTTATTGGCGACTGATACTACGCTGGCAGGAATCGGATGTGTCTTTTCTTGTGCGGCAGACTGTGGTTCTTTGGGCGCTTGTTCTGTTTTTGTTTCGGTTGATTTTTGCTCGGCCGGCTGTCCAGTGGTAGACTGTATTTTTGCGGCGCCAACCAGGTTGGCAATTTCTTCTTCTACCTCTGATCGCTGACGAGCAAAGTGCAAGCGGCTGGATTCCACAATTTGCGGCGAGAAGTCAGTTTGCACTGGCGGGAGCGTCAGAGTTGTCGCCGAAAACGCCGGCGCTTTTTCGCCCTTAATAACCATGCTGATAATAAAGTGGCGGTTGGCCATCTCTATGATGTCTTCGGGCGTAAACTGTGGCGTAAACTGTTTGGACAGCATTGGCGCGTCTTCTGGACTAATACGGAAGCAAATAGTCGTGCCCACGTTACCAAACACGGCGGCGCGCACGGTATCGGACATTTGGCTGACGTATTGGTTAGCGACTGTCAGGTTAAGACCGTACTTGCGAGCCTCGGACAAAATAGTGGCAAAGGAATCGGTGGCAAAGTTTTGGAACTCGTCAACGTATAGGTAAAACGGCCGGCGATCTTCGATGTTTGAAATATCCGACCGGCTCATGGCCGCCAGCTGCACTTTGGTGACAATAAACGAACCTAAAATTGCGGCGTTGTCTTCGCCAATAAGACCCTTAGACAAGTTGACCACCAAAATTTTGCCTTCATCCATAATTTGGCGAATGTTAAAGGTGCTTTTTGGCTGACCAACAATGTTACGAATAATCGGGTTTGCCGTAAAGGCGCCGACCTTGTTAAGCACTGGCGCAATGGCTTCGGACGCAAACTTTTCGGTCCAGCTGGCAAATTCTACGTTCCAGAACTGGCGCACGACGGCGTCTTGGCAGTTTTCGACTACTTTTTTGCGGAACTTTTTATCGGTCAGCATTGGCGCGATGTCGAGCAGCGTTGTATTTGGGTAATCCAACAGCGCCAAAATAGTGTAGCGCAAAATGTATTCCAGGCGCGGTCCCCAGCTTTCGGCGAACATGCGTTTAAGTACGCCGATAATTTCGGAGCTAATATTGTTTTTCATGTTTGGGTTTGTGACTTCCATTGGGTTGAAACCAACTGGGTAGGCGGTGTCTGCAGGATTAAAAAACACGACATCTTTAATGCGGCTTGGCGGCACGAATTTAAGATTGTTTATGGCAAAGTCGCCGTGCGGGTCGATGATGGCGTAGCCCTGGTTGTGGAAGACATCACTCAACGCAAAAAGCTCCAACAGACCAGATTTACCCGTACCGGTTTGGCCAATAATATAGGCATGGCGGCCACGATCACTACGGTACATACCAAACTGTTGGTTGATACCACGGAAGTTGGTCAGCCCAAAGGCGCTGATGTCTTTGTCGCTGTCGGCGCCAATAATCATAGGCAGTTTTGCTGGCGGTTCAGCGGTCTTGCTGCTTGCCCACACAATGTTTGGCGTCTCCACGTTTGTGTGTGGCAAGTGGAAGACCGATGCGAGCTCTTCGATGTTTAAAATGTAGCCGCGATCAATAAAGAATCGCGCACGATATTGGGCGATGCCATCGGTCGAAAAACTGGCGTTTTTTATAGTAAACCCATTGAGGTTGGTGCTGTTGTACTGCTTAAAAGTCCCGACAATGGCTTGCATGCGCAGCTTGGCGGTTTGCTCGCTGTTGCCCAGGTAAACAATGCGAACTTTAACTTGGTAGCCAAGTTTGATGCTCTTTTTTTCGACTTCGCTGATACGGCCTTTGTCGCGCTCGCTGACTTCGGGGCCTTTGCCTGATTCTTCTGGCGGCTTGGCAAGCGCACTGAGTGTTTTAAGCACGTAGTAACCGGCGCTGTTGTTGTGGCTGCTAATCATGCCACTTTTAACGCGCGACGTGTAGCGGCTGGATTTGCGGTGCCATTCGTCGGAGATTGGGCGAGCTAAGACTTGAATCCACATTTGTTCGCCCGGTTCTTCTAGTTTGGCGAGTGTGGCGGTAATGGCGGCTAGTGGGTCGACTTCAAAGCTTTGGAAAGTCTTGATCGGCAGCACTTCGTTGTCGATTAGAGTAAGCTCGGCGGTATACGTAACCGTATTAGTAATGTCTTGCGCGGCGTAGTCGTTCTCTGCTTTAAAGATTTGTACCGTTGGGTACTGGGCGTAAATTTGGCCTTCGACGAAGTTTTGTAAAAAAATGGGCGCCCACACGTAGAATCGAATGCGTTTTTCTATTGCTGCGACTTCAAAACTAATGTGCTCTTGTAGACCACCTTGCGCGGCGAGCTCTCGTTTAGAGCGCAAAATACCATGTAAACTGGCAAACATTTGTTCGGCGGCTAATTCTTTTTTGTCGTTAGCGCGCGGAATCTCTAAAATAAGTAAGACATGCTCTTGTTCCCCTACTACTTTGGCGCGTTTATTATTACGCATGGCTAAATAGCCCAAGGCTAAAGCCACGGGCAGCCATATGTACCACTTGCCAAGCAAGCTGAATAAAAGTGATAGGACGTCCATTGCCTTACCTTTTATTCTCTCTCAAACTGGCTCGAGTTGCAATCTGTAGTTGAACGTTTTTGATATTTTGTGTCATCTTCCCCAAGGGCCTTAAAGGAGCGGTGACTTCTGCCGCCGCTCCTGTCTGTTACATTGGCGTGTGCTTTTAGGCGTCGGCCAGACCGTAGGTGGCTTTGGCAACGCGTTTAAAGCGCTGTTTGCCCTGCAAGTTTAGTAAGATCGTCGTCTCTTTGACCTGGCGGTGTTTGAGTACGCGTTTAACAATTTCGTCGCGGTGCAACGGGCCGGCTTCATCTTTTAAGATGTCGGTAATGATGTCGGCGACGGTGCCTTTGCTGTAGCCCCAGTCTTTAAGGGCATAAATGCCGCGGCCGATGAGCACAAAACGACTGTCTTTAATCAGTTCGTTATGAATGGCCTGAGTGGTGACGTCTTTGCGGCGGAAATCAGAGCCTTTAATTGCTTTGGCAATGTCGCTAAAGTGCAGCGGTTTGCTGTTTTCTTGCAAAATAACGTAAATTTTATCGCGAATATTTTTAGGGTTGACGGTCGGCCATTTGGTAAGACCCCAGGTGTCTTTGAGGTTAGCAAGATGCTTGCTGACACTGGCCAAGGCACGGACGTGGTTGGGGTGAGCGTGGTCTACTTGTGCATGGAGGTCTTCGACACTAAGCGGCACGCCGTGCTTTTTAATAACGTCAACAATGGTGTCGACGTGCTGTTTAATCTGATCGGCGTCGTGGTGTTCTTTAATGCCAATGGCGTAATGGTAGTTGTCGTTTTCGTCAACAACGGCGAGCTTTGGCGCGATTTCGGCCAAAAAGGCAACGTGGGCGCGGGTGCGGTCGTCTTGCCGGTCACTAACGCGGGCAGTTAAATCTTGCAAACGAGCAACGCGACCGAGGTCGTGCAGGTTACGAATAAATTGCTTTTCGATATTTGCGACGTGTGGCAAGTCATCTTCGGCTGCAAGTCGCAAGCGAATCATAATTGCCTTTTCTAGTTGGCGAACGCGTTCACGGGTAATGCCAAGCAGCTCGCCGATTTGTTCCAGCGTTTCTTTGCGGTCGTACAAACCAAAGCGGCGGGCAATAATTTCGCGCTCGCGCTCACGTTCAACGGTTGCCAAGATATCCCTGACGGCGCTTTGTAGGTCTAGAGTAGTGACGGCCTCGACAGTTTCGCTCATATCAAAAAGTTTCCTTATGGTTGTTAACGGAATGTTAATATTACTCTAACACAAATGCATGTTGGTGTCAAACACTTTGTATAGATTTTATTATAGCATTTATTTGGCGGGTTAGGTAGTCTCTGCTCTGACACTTTTCAGCCTGTGGATAACATGGTCGAATAAAGAAATGCCCCGCCCGTTTTAAGGGCGAGGCGTCGAGTATGTAGAACAGAGGAGTTACCTGTCGGGGGAGAGTGTCCGAGACGTGTCGGACCCAACAGGCAACTCCTCTGGCTGGCGAATCTGCATTCGCCTGCTACGTGCGCGGTAAAGTCTTTGGGAATACGCACGCAATCCCGCCGGCAGCCTGGGGTACAGATGACTGCCGAGGTCGTTGCCCCACAGCAACGGAAGTTTACGCCAGGAGGCAACCCCAACTCAGGGGCGCTGTGTAGGCAGTTGCCTCCTGGCTGCAACCAGTGCGGTAACGCGTCGCAACCGCACTGACTGCACTGTCGCCAACATTCCTCACCATGTAGAGGATGCTGACGGCAGCTTGTACCGCGAACCTTGCGGCTCAAGCGGTGCGTTTAGTGGCAGAGCGCCTGCCTGCGCCCTGCCGTTTTCAGCACGCCGAGGCTGGACTAGA